>JBBQCC010000147.1:0-10620 GCA_038318285.1 Planctomycetota bacterium
TCGCTCACGCTCGCTGGCCTCGTCGCGCTCGGCGCGGCTGCTCAAGCCCAGCAAGCCATTCCTTCCCGAATTCAGCCCATCACGGGCACCGTCCGCGATGCCGGCGTGCTCCACGTCGCCACGGGGACTTGGACGCGCAAGGCCACTCAGGTCAACATCGGCGCGGACATCATCTACAACAACACCGCGCCCTCCGGTTACTACTCACCCCTGTCTGGTGACATCTTCAACGACGAAGGCCGCATTCCGAGCCCGTCGAGCCCGACGACCCTCTCCTCGCGTCCGGGCTGCAACACGTCCTACACGATCGACGGCCTCCAGATCGACTACTGCACGGACGAGCCCCTGGGCGGCGTCTTCAACCTCACGTTCTTCGAGACGTATGCGGCCTGCACGTCGATCACGGGTCTGATCCCGTCGGCGGTCATCAACACCGCGGGTGCTCCGGGCTCCCCGGCTGTCGGCACGGTGGCGTGCTGGAACGTCACGCTCGACCTCGCGGGTTCGCCGAGCACGGCGTTCACGATGCTGGCGGACGGCGACGGCACGTATGTCGCGCCCCCGACCTCGAACTTGTTCGGCTGGTCGATCGCCTCGACGCTGCCGGCGGCTCAACAGCTCGGCACGGGACCGACCATCTCGGGTGACCCGAGCGTCGCTACCCAGTTCGACGGCACGATCTGGGACTTCCCGGTGAACCTCGCCGAAGACGGCACGGGCATGAGCTCGACGAACAACTTCTACATCGAGAACGGCCCGACGACCCCCGGTTGCTACTTCTTCGGCGGCCTGCCGCTGTCGTCGTTCCACCTGGAGCTCTACGCCACGGCGTGCGGCTCGACGAGCACGGGTGTGCCCTTCTGCTTCGGTGACGGCACCGGCACGGCCTGCCCCTGCGCGAACAACGGCCTTCCGGGTAACGGTTGCGCGAGCTCGGTCAGCGCCGCGGGCGCCAACCTCTCCGCGATCGGCAATGCCAGCATCTCGAACGACTCGGTCGTGCTGACGACGGTGATGACGCCGAACTCGTCGGTGCTCTTCTTCCAAGGCACGATCCAGCAGTCGGGCGGCGCGGGCGTCCAGTTCGGTGACGGCAAGCGTTGCGCGGGCGGCACGGTCGTTCGCCTCGGCACGAAGAACGCCGCTGGCGGCCTCGCCAACTACCCGGCCGCCGGTGACCCGTCGGTCTCCGTCCGCGGCCTCGTCGTCGCGCCGGGCAGCCGCACCTACCAGGGCTGGTACCGCAACGCGGCCGCGTTCTGCACGGCCTCGACGTTCAACCTGTCGAACGGTCTCGAAATCACCTGGGGCGCCTGAGGGGCCCCGCGTTCGGCCTGCGTGGGTCGCGAACGCGCGCAGCTTGAACACGAAACCTGGAGCGGGGGGTGTCGCGCGTCGACACCGCCCGCTCTGTTTCTTGGCCTCGGTCTCTCCCCCCGCGACTGGAGAAGAGGCTGCGCCGCGTTCGGAGCTCGTGCTCAACCCGCTCGCGGAGAGCGGGCCTGGATCGCTCGCGGCCTGCGGCGCGACGTGACCTTCACCAGGGGCTGCGCGGCCCTCACGACGACGGTCCTGCGCGAGTCGCTTCCGAGCCGACCGCGGGGCTCCCGGCGCGACGTGAACACGGTCCGCGCGAGCGCGTCGCAGCCCGCATCGGGGGGCCTCGCGGGCAGGCATCCCGGAGTCGTCACTCGGTCAGGAAGGCGCGCAGGCTCGCTACGCCGCGCGAATCCTCCGGCCAACGTGCGACGAGCGCGCGCGCTTCGCGGCGGGCACGCTCGCGATCGCCGCTCTGCGCGATCACGCCCAGGCGTGTGGCCTGACAAGTCCAGAACCAGCCCTCGGCGTCGGGCTCCGGGCGCGCGGCGATCGCGGCGTCGTACGCGGCGATCGCGGGCGCGGTGCGGGATGCGGTTCGCTCCAGTTCGCCGAGCAGGAAGTGCGCGTTGAAGAGTTCCTCCGCGCTCCCGGCGTGCTCGATGGCCGCACGCAGCGACGCCCGGGCTTCGACGTCGCGGTTCGGCTCCGTGGAGGCCAGCAACGCTCGCGCCAGGGTGTACTGCGCCGTGAACAGGAGCGGGGCCGCTACGACGAACGCGCGCGCCGCGGTCACCGCGTCCGATTGTCGCTGCAACGCCCACAGAGACTCCACGCGTCCTTGCAGCGCGCCGATCGTCGCGGGATCCAGACTCGAGGCCGCATCGAATTGGGCCAGCGCATCCTGCGCGCGCCCTTCGCGGAGCAGCGTCCAGCCCAGATCCTGACGCGCGATCGGGAAGCGCGGGTTCTGTGCGATGGACTCGGTGAGCAAGCGCTCCGCCTCACGGAAGTCGCCGGCCTGGAACCGCAGGACGCCGAGCTGCCACAGCCCCTTCGCCGGCGTGCGATCGATGCGCGCGGGGACGAGTTGAACGAGCAGTGCGATGCCGCCGGCACCGATGGCGATCGCTGTGAGACGTCTCCAGTCGTGCGCACTCGCGGCGCGCCATCCGACGAGGGCGGCGTGCGCGGCGAACACCGCCAGCACCGGGATCATCGGGATGCGAAAGCGCGCGCACACGAAGAAGAGCACCACGCTGGCGCACCAGGCTGGAACGAACAGCAGAGCCGCCCCGTTGCGTCGCCAGTGGCGCACCGCGAGCAGTAGCCCGACGAGGCCGAGGGGTACGACGAGCCCGAAGCGCACCGGGTCGTAGCGCAGTACGGGCCCGAACTCGTGCGCGAAGAACACCTCGTCCTGGTTGTTCCCGAGTTCGTAGTCGGTCCAGTACAGGCGCAACTTCCAAGCGAAGTGACGCAGTGCGGCGAGCGGCTCGTCGGAGATCCAATCGAGCGCGCGCCGCGTGTAGTGTCGCGACACCTCACTGGGGCGCAGTTCGCGACCCTCCGCAGCCTCGGCCTGCGCGATGACGTCCTCATAACCGCCCCACCAATCGGGACGCGTACCGGGCGCGATCGCCGTGCTGCCGTCCGAGCTGGGATTGTTCCCGATCCAGAGGTTGAGTCCGCCTTGTGAGCTGATCAGCACGCGATCGTGCCCGGCGAACGCGTTGTAGGCCGTGATCGGCAGGATCGCGAGCAACGCGAACGCGCCGTACATCACGGACTGTCGGATCCTGCCCCCGAGGGGCGCCCCGCCGCGCGCCACCATCCAGATCGCGACGAGCAGGCCCCACAGGAGCACGTTCGGCCGCACGATGGCGGCCACGCCAAGCGCGACACCTGCGAGCGCCGTGCTACGCCAGCCGACTGGATCCACGCAGCGCAGCGCCAAGAGCACCGCGGCGGCGCACGTCGGCACTTCGAGGACGGGCAGCAGGAGCTCGCCGTCGAAGTACACGAGCATCGCGTACGCGCTGGTGATGGCGGCTGCGACGAGTCCCGTTCGACGGTCGTACAGGCGCGCTCCGAGCAGGTAGATCAGCGCGCACGACACCGTGCCGACGATCGCCTGCACGATGCGCGGGCCGAGCAGGTCGTCGCCGAAGACGCGCGTCAACGCCGCGAGGAACCAGGGATATCCCGGGGCGCGGAAGAACGGACCCGGTTGGTACTCGCGACCGTGCGCGAGTGCGCGCGCCCACTCGACGTGGTACAGCGCATCCATCTGCGGCGCGTCGAAGAGGGGACTCGCGCGCGACTGGAGCACGTAGACGACGCGGATCGCCAGCGCGAAGATCAGGATCGCCAGCAACCACAGGCGTGCGTGTTCGCGCGAGATGTCGCCCGGATCGTTCGGCGCCCCGTGCGCGCCGTTGTCGGTGGGTGCGCCGTGATCCAAGCTTGCGCCGTGATCCGGGCCTACGCCGTGATCCGGGCTTACGCCGTGATCCGGGCTTACGCCGTGATCCGGGCTCGGGCTCAGTGTTCCTTCTCCGCGCTCGTGCCACCGGTGTAGCCGACCCCGCTCAAGCGCTCGATCGCTGCGGAATCCGCGCGGACCGCGGGGCCGATGCGCGGCGGTACCGCATCGATCGAGTGCAGCCAGGCCGCGGATCGCGCGCGGGATTCCGCGAGCGCGTCGGGCTCGGCGGCCGCGCGATCCTCGTGCTCGCCCGGATCGGCGTTCCAGTCGAACAGCAGCGAATGCCCGCCGACGTCGATCCGTTTCCAGCGCGCGTCGCGCCAACTCTCGAGCGCATCGCCCCAGAAGTTCCCGTACGCCGCGAGTCCCGGGAACGCCGGCCATGCAGCGCCGGTGCGCAACGCATCCGCGAGATCGCGGCCGCGGAACGTGGGCGCGGGCGCGATCCCCGCCAACCGACACAGCGTGGGCGCGACGTCGATCGAGCCGACGGGCTCGGCGATGCGGCGCGGCGCGATGCCCTGCGCGCGCAGGACGAGCGGGACGTGCAGCAGCTCGTCGAAGTGCGTGTGACCGTGCTCCCACGAGCCGTGTTCGCCGAACTCCTCGCCGTGGTCGGCGGTCAGCACGACGATCGTGTTCTCGTCGAGCCCGCGCGCGGCGAGTCCATCGAGCAATCGCCCGACTTCATCGTCGGTGTAGGCGACTTCGCCGTCGTAGAGGGCGCGCGCTCGCGCCAACGTGGCGGCGTCGAGCGGCATCCGCCCGCCGCGATGGTTCACCACGTGCTCGCGCGCGCCGAAGCGAAACGCCGTCGAGTCGCGGTCCTGTTCGAGTGCGAAGCGCGCGCGCCACGGCGGGGGCGGGTCGTACTCCGCGTGCGGATCGAAGTAGTGGACGAAGAGGAAGAACGGTCGGTCGGCGTGCGCGTGGATCCAGGCCAGCGCGGCATCCGTCGTCGGTCCGGCGCGGCGCACCGTGTGGTTGTCCGCGGGCCGAAACGCGTCGACGTCCTCGAATCCCTGGGTCGTGCCGAACGCGTCGGTCAGGAAGTCGACGTTGACGATCGCGTGCGTCGCCCAGCCGGCGTCGCGAAACTCCTCGGCCAGCGTGCGGCGCTCGGGCGCGAGCGCGCGCCAGCCCGCGCGCACGTTGCCCCCGGCGCCGTGCGCTTCGGGCGGCAAGCTCGTGAACAGCGAGCTGAACGAAGGCAGCGTCCAGGGCGCATGCGCGAAGGCCGCGGTGAACTGCACGCCCTGAGCGGCCAGGGCGTCGATGCGCGGCGTGACGCCGGCGCGCCCGCCCTGGGAACTCAGCGCGTCCGCGCGCAGGGTGTCGATCGCCACGAACAGGACGTTCGGGCCGTGCACCGCGGGGATCTCGGGAGCACAGCCGGGGCCAAGGAGCAGACCGCAGACGGTCAGCGCGCCCCAGCCCGCAGGCCTCGTGGTTCTCCTCGACGGTGACATGTCGGCGCTGCCTCGCTCCGCGACACTACGGTACGCGGAGCGCGGCTGCGAGCACCGACGTGCCTACGCTTGCCAGAGCAGCGTGTAGCCGTTCGTCAGGTTGAACGTGTCCGAGCTGCAGAACGCAGCCGCGTTGCGATACCAGATCTGGTAGTGACGCGTGACGCCCGCGGAGCACGCGCCGCGCACGGAGACGGCCTGATCCGCGCCCACCGGGTAGTTCGACGTCCCGGCCGCATTCGACTTCGTGCCGAGCCGGATCACGGATCCGCCGGCGCAACGCAGACCGTCGCCGAAGACGATACCTGCGCCGCCGCCCTGCTGCGCCGTGCCCTGGAAGTAGAGCGCCGAGCTGTTCGGCATGCCCGTCCCGGTCAGCATCACGGTGTCGTTCGTGACGCTGGGCGTGCCCGAGCCGGCGAGATGACCGGCGCTGCCGAGCGAGTTCGTGCAGCCGGAACCCAGGTTCGTCGCGCTCGTGTTGCCGCAGGGACAGGCGGTGCCCGATCCGTCGCCGAAGCAGAAGCCCGTGCCCGGATCCAGATCGACCGTGACCGTGCCGACCATTCCGATGCCGAAGTGCGGCATGCAGAAGTAGTCGTACACGCCGCCCGGTCGCGGGTTCGCGGCGACGATCCCGGCCGTGAACGTGAAGCTGAACTGCGGCACCGACGACGTGAGCGGCGAACTCCACAGCTCGTTGCCGTCGATCGTGCCGTCCGTGCCTTCCGTCACGGTGTGGTTGAACGAACTCCAGTTCCAGCGGACGGTGTCGCCGACTTGGATCGTCACGTGCTGCGGCGAGAAGCCGAAGCCGGACTGGTTGACATCGACGATGCTGGCGCGCGATTGGATCGCGGTCAGGGACAGTGCGAGCAGCAGAAGCGCGGCCTGGCGCATGGTATTTCCTCGGGCGTTGGGGCGGACTCGAACGGAGTGGGGCGCTCGGAATCTGGCCCCCGGGGAACACCAGCGTCGCACGGCGAGCCGCGTGGCGGGGAAAAACGACGCGCGCAGCGCGAGGGCTCGTGCTTCTAGGGCTTCTTCTTGCCCTGGAACACGCCCTTCAACCCATCGAGCGCCTTGCCGGCATCCTCGATCGTCCCCTGCACGTCGCCATCGAGCGCGTTCTTCAGCGCGGCCTTGGCACTGCCCAGGCGCCCCTCGAGGTCGCGTGTGAGATCGTCCGGGAAGATGCCCTTGCCGGCCTTCAAGCTGGCGTCGAGCGCCGCCTGCACGACGGCCTCGAGGAGTTGGCCGACGACCTCGCGCGTCGGACCGTCGCTGCGGAAGTCCTGGATCTCGATCCGCGGCACCGTTACGCGCAGCGGGCCGGTGGCGATCGGCAGGTCCGTGAGCACGAGTTCGGCCGTCAGGTCCTTGAGCACGATGCGATCGACGACCAGCGCGCGCTTCGATGCGGAGGCGTCGGCCGGCGGCTTCTCGTCTGCGGACTTCCCGGCACGCATGTGGTCGAGGATCTGCCCGTAGTTCGTGCCCGAAGCGTTGCGCTCGATGCGCAGCGCGAGCCCGTCGAGCGTCAACTCGCGCACGTGCACCGCGTCCCCGAACAGGGAGCGCGTCTCCCAGTCCGCCTTGGCGGTCCGGAGCGCGAAGAACGGCTCGTTCGAAAAGCCAGGCGGGTTCGCGAGCTGGAGGCCGTCGATCTCGAGCTGTCCGCCAAGCAGGCCGGCCGAGACGTCGTCGACGCGCGTTTCGACGCCCGTGGCCCACGTGCCGCCGCTCTGGATCGCGGCCCGGATGACGCGCCCCTGGAAAATCCACACGAGTCCGATACCGAGCAGCAGCAGCAGGACGAGACCGATCACGACGCGGAGGACGATGCGCATGAGGAGGACGATAGCGAGTGGAGGGGAGTGGCGCGCGGCTGCGTGCTGCACGAGCGACGGGCTGCGCTCGTACCGGCTGGCACGACGTGGCTTGCACGACGCGTGCCGTCGCGAATTGCGCCCGACCTCCGCTGTGCGCGGCCACCGCCGAAAAGGAAGCGTGCTGCCGCGCCGAGGGCGCGACAGCACGGCGGGGGAGCACGCCCGGGGGGGGGGCGGAACTCTGGGATTCGAGCGGCGGTCCGGCCCGTTGGCCTAGCAGGCCATCACGGGCAGAATTCGACGTGAATGGCGTTCGTGATCGCCGAGCCGGCCAGCGCCGCACGGTCGCGGAAGAACGCCTGGTAGTTGCGCTGCATGCCGATCATCGCCGGAGCGATGGGGATCGGGATCAAGATCTGACCCGTCGGATCGAGGCGGAAGCTCGCGACGTTCGAGATCGGCCCGGCCAAGAGCAGCTTGCCGCCCTGGAAGGGGATGCTGGCCGTGTTGGCTGCGGAGCGCAGCATGCCGTACGAACCCGGCAGACCGGTGCGCACGACCGCAGCGAAGCCCAGTCCGCTCGCGCTCGGACTGCCCGACCAAGTGAGGACCGGCACGCGCCCGTCCGAGAGAACTTTGGCCGCACCGTACGCGATCGGTGGCACGCACGTGTTCGCCGTGAAGTCGACCACCGCGGAACCCTTCAGGATCGGCGCGCTCATGCCCTGGGCGACCCAGGCGTTGTAGGCGACGAGCCCGGCGCTGTTCGTCACGTTCGAGTCGCGCAGGAACTCGATGTACTCCTTCGTAGTCGTCTGGTGGAAGACCTCGACGAGCGCGCTCGCGGCGCCGGGCACGATCGGGAATGCGACGTCGTCCCAGTACTGCTCTTCGTCGTAGCTCGTTCCGACGGGCTCGGCATCGACCGCGTCGAAGGCGGCGTTCGTGAAGCCGCGCGGGGGGATGCGATTGTCGGAGTAGATCTTGTTGTTCAGCACGAACCGGAACGACTTGCCGACGGGCAGCCCCGTCGCCGCGGCCTGCGCCGCATCGAGACCTTGCTCGATCTCGTAGACGCGTGTGTCGTTCGTCGTCAGCGTCGCGGTCATCCCGTCGTAGGCGCCGCGTTCTGAGATCACCTGGTTCGCGGCGTCGAGGAACACGACGTGGATCCACATGCGCCGACCTTCGCCGTAGCCGGTCGGGAGCTTGTGGCCCGTCTGGTTGACGAGGCGCACGCGCAGGTCGCCGCTGTTGGACCAAGCCAGCACGTCGACGGCATCACGGTGCATCTCCTGCGTGCGCGCGGCCGCCGCGTCGACGGTCAGTTGCGAGAGCCCGGTCTCGATGTCGGAGTACAGCGAGCGCACAGCGCGCAGCACCCACGAGTTGACGCCGTTGAAATTGTGCTGCGGGAGGTCGTCGCGAATGATCGGATTCAGCACCGGCTGGCAGGCGCCGCCCGTCACGTCGGGCATGTGGCAATCCTGGCAGGTCGAGTAGGCCGACTTGTTGCCGCCGAAGCGCGACGCCATCTCGATCGGCCCGGCCGCGAACTGGCTCTGCTCCCATTCGCTGTAGGTGCGCTCGATGGGGAATTCGTCGTACTTGTTCTGCGTCGGGTGCGGTGCGTCGATCGCGTTCAACGCGTACGAGCCGTCCATCTGCTTCGTCAGCGTCGGGTTCGACAGCTCGTGGCAGGTGCCGCACTGCAGCGACTCCTGGTGGTAGGGCGACTTCTCCCACTCGTGGAAGAAGAAGTCCGGCGCCAGTTGGAACGGACCGCGACGGCGGTCGAGCGGATCGATGACGTACTGGCCGTTGTTCGGGGTGGGCGGCACGCCGACGTTGCCGGCGACCTGCTCGAGGATGCGGTAGTCCGAGCGCGGGCTGACGTTGGCCTCGAAGACCGGGTCCACCATGCGGTGGCACAGGTTGCAGGTGACCCCGTCGAGGTCGCCCAAGTTGTTGTCGAGCGCCGAGCCGTCGGATGGCGTGCTGCGTCCGTCGAGCCAAGCGCCCGGCGCGTGGCAGCGCAGGCACCACTCGCCCGAGTTCGCCGCGTCTTGGTTCGCGATCGCGAGGGCGGCGTAGAAGACCGGGTCGCGCCCGGCCTGGCCCATCATCGACGCGGCCCAGTGCTCGTAGGGCGCGTGTTCATCGTTGAAGTTGCTGTGGCAGCCAGTGCAACTCCCGGACGTCACGATGGACTGGATCAGCGTGTTCGGCTGCGTGCCGGGCTGGACGAAGTCGTTCAGAGTCGTCGGCAGTTGGGTCTGGACCGCGGCGCCCGCGGTCAAGGTGCCGACCGCAATCAACAGGGCCGCCATGGCCAGGGGACGCCGGGTCCCGTGTGCTCGATCCGCGTGATGCATGTCCAGTTGCTCTAGGGGGCCGCGGAGGCTCTTCGGGCGAGCGGGCGGCAGCGATCGGAGGGTGGGCTGCGCTGAAGTAGCGCTCGCGAGCGAAGTGAAGTGTCCCCCGACTTCGCGAGTTGGTCAAGGTCGCAAGTTTCGATCGGGAAGGTCTTTCCGACCGTGCGCTCGACTTTCTCAGGTCTGGGGTGCGACCCGGCGGGCGGCCGCGCGGTCTCCGGGGTGCACGCGCGCCGACGGGGCGCGGAACGCGTGCGCTTCGAACACCGACGTCCCCAGAGGTTCACCGATGTCCTGTGCGTCCGTTTTCCGTTCCTTCACGACTCCCACCGCTCGCATCTGCGCCGGGCTTTCCGTCCTGGGCGCCGCCGCGCTCGGTTCGGCGCGGGCCGCCGAGCCCTTCCCGTTCCAAGGACCGAGCGTCGCGCTCGCCGGAGTCGGCGCGCCGGCCTTCGGGCTGGGCGATCCGGCGCAGACCGGGCACGTCCTCATCACCGAGTTCATGAAGGATCCCAGTGCGGTCAGCGACACGCGCGGCGAGTGGATCGAGGTCTACAACAACCTGCCCTGGCGTGTGAACCTCGAGGGCTGGGTGCTCTCGGACGACGGCGGTTCGAGCCACGTCATCTCGACCGGCGGCGCGGGCCTGCGCGTCGGGCCGGGCGGCTACCTCGTGCTCGGCAACAGCTCCGATCCGGCGCTGAACGGCGGCATCCAGGTGGACTACGTGTGGAGCTCGTTCTCGCTCGCGAACGGCGCGGACCAGATCGTGCTCTCGCGGCCGAACGGCACGCTCGTGGATCGCGTCGCCTACGACGACGGGATGCTGTGGCCGGATCAGGCCGGGCGTTCGATCTGCCTGAAGAACTCGGCGCGGGACGCAGTCCTCAACGACGATCCGGCGAATTGGTGTCACTCGTCGACGCCGATCAGCGGCACGAACACGGACACCGGGACGCCGCATCTCGACAACGACGCCTGTCCGTGATCCACGGGTGACGACGAGCGCGTCGTCGCGGCACGAGGCGCCGTGTGGTGGCCGCTCGCCGCACGCGACGCGCCCGGAGTCGGGAGCGGAAATGAAGGCTTGCGTCGGGTCGACCCCTAACACAGCCCGAGCTACCAGTGGGAATACCTGA
>JBBQCC010000148.1:0-10612 GCA_038318285.1 Planctomycetota bacterium
GGTGTGGTTGGGCCTGCAACCGCACGTGCAGCACGTCGACGAAGGCAGGCTCAGTCTTGAAACCATGTCGGCCGCGAGCGCAGCTTGATGCGCGCGCTCGTCGCCGGGTGCACGAAGCCGATTCCGGCGGCGTGCAGGTGGTAGCCGCCGGTGCCGGGGGGCACGTCGCTCTTCGCCACGCCGCCCGGGCCGAACAGCGGATCGCCGACGATCGGGGCGTCGAGCGCGGCGAGGTGGATGCGGATCTGATCCGGGCGGCCTGTGATCGGTTGCGCGGCCACCAGTGTCTCGTTGCGCCCGGCATCGCGGCGCAGCACACGCACTCGCGTCAGCGATTCCTTGCCACCGGCGCGCGCGACATACAGGCGCATCGGGCCGTGCGGCACGTCGCCGATCGGGTGGCGCGCGTGACATGAGTCGGGCAGCGCGACGCCCTCCACCAGCGCGAAGTACGTCTTCGTCGGTGAACGCTCGCGGAATTGCCGCGCCAGCTCGACGCGCGCCAGCTTCGTCTTGCCCACGAGGATCAGGCCCGACGTTCCACGGCCGAGTCGGTGCACGGGCGACGCGTCGGCGCGGTCGGGGGCGCTCGTGCGCACCAGGTGGAAGAGCGTCTTCTCGAAGTACGGTCCCGCGGCGAGCACTTGCATCCCGGACGGTTTCAGCGCCACGAGCACGTGCTCGTCCTCGTACGCGACGCCGAACTCCGTCGGCGCGTCGGGCTCGGTCCAGGGCAGGCGGTGGTACTCGACGACGTCACCGGTCGCGAGCACGTCCTCGGCGCGCGCGACGCGGCCGGAAATCTGCACTTGGCCGGCTGAAATCGTCGCCACCCAGTCCTCGCGCGTACGCTTGGGAAAGCGCTGGACGTAGTACTCGAGCAGCGCGCGGCCGGAGTCGTTGGCGCCCACCCGGCTCGTGTACACGTACCCGTTGTTCACGTTGGCCCGCCGTTCATCCTGCCCCGCCGTTCATGCGCGCGTTGTAACGCAGAGGGGCCCGCGCGTGCTTCGCGCGGGCCCCGTGGGGAACTGTGGTGCGCGAGCCCGGCGGTCAGCCGTTGCGCTTCTCCGTGCCCGGCTCCGGCTTGAGCTCGATCTCCGACACCTTGGCGATGTCGGCGATCTTCGCGTCGATCTTCTTCTTCACCGCCGCGAGATCGCGCTCGATCTTCGCCAGGCGCTTCTTATCGAGAGTGCGCGACTCCATCTCGGCCGAGCGCTTCTTCTCCAACTCGCGGACCTCTTGGTCGAGGCCGTCGAGTTGGTCGCCGAACACGTGCAGGTCCTTGTACAGCGCCGTCGGATCCTTCACGTAGCTCGCGGCGAGAACGGACGACATCGCGGAGCACAATTGCGTGCGCGACGTGTCCGATTCGAGCGCCTGCTGGTTCGCGCCGTCGAATGCGACCACGAACAGGTGCTCGGAATCGTCGCCGGGGAACAGCGCGTGGAACGGGTGATCCGGTTGCACGACGTCGATCGGCAGGCGGACGCAGCGGAACCAGCGCGAAAGGAACGCGACCTTCTCGTTGTCGACGCCGGGCTGCAGCAGCGCGTCGTCGGTCTTGTTGCAGCGCGCGCACTCGCGCAGCACGAGCAGCGGGCGGCGGTCCGTGCCGGCGATCTGCGCCAGCGCTTCCTCGCGCGTCAGCGCGCTGCGCATCTCCTTCACGGTCGTGCCGGACTTCACCGGCGCGGACTCGATGACGTACGTCGGATACTCCCAGCGAATCGTCAGGATCTCACTGACGGAAGGACCGCGCGGCGCGACCGGACCCGGTCGCGTCATCGGCGGTCCTCAACAGCCGCCGATGGCTGGGACTGCAGTCGAGACGAGAGCGAGGCCGAGGAGAGCGGCGGTGATGAGAGCGGACTTCATGTTCGCGATCCTTGGAAGAGGAATCAGGTCCAGAACGGCTTCTACGCTACTCCCGCACCCTGCAACCGAGCAACCCCGGACCGGGACGATCACTTGCGCGGGTACTTGCGGCGCACCCACTTGCGCCAGGCTTCGTCGAGTTGCTCCGGCGTCTTCCCGTAGGCCGCCTCGAGCGGGGACTTCGCGCCCGGTTTTGCCTCCCCTGGCGCGGGATCGCCCGCGGGCACCGACGGCGGCGCGGACATCGCGAGAATCAGGGCCGTGAAGGCCTTGGGGTCCGTCTCCTCCAGCCAGGCGACCCGCGACCAGGCCGTCATGTGGTCGCGCGCTTCGAGCTTGCGGCCGTCCTTCCACTCCAGCATCTCGTGCCACGGGGCGACGAAGTCGTTCGCGACGAGTGCGTTGAGGCGCGGTTCCCACTGCCAGGTCTTGTCGTCGGGCTCGGTCGATTCACGCGGCACGTGGACGCACCAGCGCGGTTCCGCCGCGCGTCCGAAGTCGAGTCCGAGTCCGTGCTTCAGCCACAGCGGTTGAATGCGTTGGCTGCCGCGCAATCCGTCGCACAGCTCGTACGTCAATCCGCTCGCGACGAGCGCGTGGAGCGCCGAGTCGAGCGTCGTCCCCATCTTCTGCGTGACCTCGGCCGGCGCACCGAAGAACCACGCGCCGCCGGGCAGCCGCGCGCGGTACCACGACGACTCTTCGGGTCCGATCCAGCGCCGAGCGAAGCGCTGCAGTTGCGACGAGCGTTCGGTCAGCAACACGACGAACTTCCGTTCGTTGCCGAGGTACGGACCCGGGCCCATGTCGCGGCGCTCGCCCGACGGTGCGGAAGACGGCGGTGCGGAGGACGACGGCGCGAAGTCCGCGTCCTTCACGCCGGCGAGACGCTGGAACTCGGCGTACTGCTCCTCGAGCCGTTGCGCGTAGAGGTGCATGCGCAACCAGGGATCGAGCTCGCGCACGTCCTTGCGCACGCGCGGCAGCGACTTCGCGAGTCGCGCGAGCTCGCCGGCCAGCTTCTTCTCCTCCAGGTCGTCCGTGCCGCGTCGGTACGATTGCAGGAGGGATCCCAGGCGGAAGTGCGCCGTCTCGACCCACAGCACGTGCAGACCGCCCAGGACTTCCTCGACCTCGGGCGTGTCGAGGCTCTCGGCGATCTGGAACGGGCCCATCGAGACGTAGCCGGCGCGATCGACGAGGTCGGATTTACCGCGCGTGTAGGGATCGACCTTCTCGAAGACCTCGGGCGTCGAGCCCTCGTCCTGCGCCGAAACGGCGCCAGCCAGCGCGAGCGCGACGCACGTACCGCGGAGCATCGACACGGCGGCGCGCGCGCGAGGGAGGAGTCGCTGGAGGAGGGGGCGACGAACGTTCAACACGCACGAATCGTAGTCGTGCACGGCGACCACGACAAATCGGCGTGCGGGAACGCGTCAGTCCGCGCGCGCCGACTCGGCCGCGAGCAGCTCAGTCCGCGCGCGCGGACTCGGCCGCGAGGAGCGCGCGCTTCTGCGTCTCGCCCCAGCGATAGCCGCCGAGCGCGCCGGTCTCGCGCAACACCCGGTGGCAGGGGATCAGGGCCGCGATCGGGTTCGCGCCGATCGCGCGACCGACGGCGCGTGCGGATTTCGGCGCATCGATCGCGGCCGCGAGCGTTCCGTAGCTGGCGACGGCGCCCTCGGGGATCGCCAGCAGCGCTTCCCACACGCGCATTTCGAAGTCGGTGCCCTTCAAGAACAGCGTGATCGAGCGCGTGGGATCCAGCGCGCGACCGGCGAGGCGTTCGCGCAGCACGTGCGCAGCCGGTTCGATCGCGCCCGTGTCACGCACGTAGCGCGCGGCGGGCCAGCGCGCGCGCGCGTGCTCGAGTTCGGCATCCAATCCGCGTCCTTCGGTGAAGGACAGCGCGCACACGCCGCGCGGTGCCGCGCACACGAGCGCCGGCCCGAACGGTGTCGCGACCTCGTCCCACACGATGTCGAGGCCGGCGCCGCCGCGCGCGTACTCGCCCGGCGTCATGCGCTCGATGCCGACGAAGAGGTCGTGCAGTCGCGAGCCGCCGGAAAGGCCGACGGCGAAGCTCGTTGCCAGCACGGGCTTCGAGCGCGCGAGCTGTGCGCGCGCGTCCGCGATCGTCAGTGCCTGCACGAATCCTTTGGGCGCGACGCCGGCCAGTTCCCGACAGGCGCGCGAGAACTGCGTCTCACTGGTGCCCGCGACGCGCGCTAGATCGGCGACGCAGGGTTGCTCCGCGGCGCGCTCGGTCGCGTACCGCAGCGCGCGCGCGACGGATTCCCAAGCGCCGGCGCGTGATCCCGCAGGCGAGATGCCGACGGGAGCGACCGGGAGTGGTTTCGTCGAGTGTGCTGCCATCGAGTGCTTCGCGATCATGGTTCTACCTCCGAGGCGCCCGGTGTAGGCGCCGCCGAGCTCGCGATCGACCCGATTCCTGCTGTTTGCCCGGGGAAGCACCGCCGAATCTTCGCCGGGCGTTCACGTCGCGTTCTCGCGCTTCCCGCTCTAGATCGCGCACCGAGGCGGTCGATCCCTGATCCCGCGCAAGTCTCGTTGGCGGCCTCTGCACCGCGCGGCTATTCTCTCGCGCCCGCAACGCGCCTCGACCCCACCCAGAGACCCCCACGAAACGGGCGCGACGACGCGCCTGCACCCTGATCCCATGAAAGGTGTCATCCTCGCCGGCGGCCTCGGCACGCGGCTTTTTCCGCTCACCAAGATCACGAACAAGCACCTCTTGCCCGTGTTCGATCGGCCGATGATCTACTACCCGATCGAGGCCATGGTGAAGGCCGGCATCACGGACATCATGATCGTGACCGGTGGTCGGAAATCGGGCGACTTCCTGTCGCTGCTCGGCAACGGCAAGGACTTCGGCCTGAAGCACCTGAACTACACGTATCAGGAAGGCGAAGGCGGCATCGCCGAAGCGCTGGGTCTGGCCGAGCACTGGGCCGCGGGTGCGCCCGTCTGCGTCATCCTCGGTGACAACATCATCGAGAAGAACATCGCCAAGGCTGCGGCGGATTTCCGCAAGCAGGGCAAGGGCGCCAAGATCTTGCTCAAGGAAGTCCCCGACCCCGAACGCTTCGGCGTCGCGCACGTCGAGAACGGCAAGGTCACGCGCATCGTCGAGAAGCCGAAGAACCCGCAGTCGAATCACGCGGTGATCGGCATCTACATGTACGACGGTCGCGTGTGGGACATCATCAAGACGCTGAAGCCCAGCGATCGCGGCGAGCTCGAGATCACCGACGTCAACAACTGGTACATCCAGGACGGCTCGATGTCGTACGAGGTCTTGGACGGCTGGTGGACGGACGCGGGCACGTTCCAGTCGCTGCACTCGGCGGCGTCGCTCGTCGCCGCCGGCGGCGCGAACAAGGGCTGACGGACGCTCGATGCGACGCGTCCTCGTCACCGGCGCATCCGGCATGCTCGGCAGCCAGCTGTGTCAAGTTGCGCCGGCGGGCACGACGGTCGTCGGTTCGGATCTGCGCGAGGGTTCCGGTGTCGCGGCGGCGGGTTTCGACCTGGCCGATCCGGCGCGCGTCGTGGAGCTGTTTCGCGCACACGGTCCCTTCGACGGCGTCATCCATGCTGCGGCGTTCACGGCGGTGGACTTGGCCGAGGAACGCGAGGCCGACGCCGAGCGCGCCAACGTGGACGCGACACGTGAGCTGGCGCGCGCGACGGCGCAGGCGGGTATTCCGCCCGTCGTCGTCAGCACGGATTTCGTCTTCGACGGCAACTCGCCCCGGCCGTACCGCGAGGGCGACGCGACGAACCCGCTGTCCGCGTACGGGCGCACGAAGCTGCAGGGCGAGCTCGCCGCGCGCGAAGTGCATCCGAAGGGGACCCGGATCGTGCGCACGCAGTGGCTCTACGGCCCGCGCGGCAAGCACTTCCCGGGCACGATCCTCGGACTCGCGCGCGATCGCACCGAGCTGCGCGTCGTGCACGATCAGGTCGGCACGCCGACGTCGACACTCGAATTGGCGCCGGCGCTGTGGGACGTCCTCGCACGCGGCGACGCGGGCGTCTACCACGCGGCCTGCGACGGACAGGCGTCGTGGTTCGACTTCGCGGTCGCGACGCTGGAGCTGTCGGGCGTGCGTCACGTGCGCGTCGACCCGTGCACGACCAGCGAGTTCCCGCGCCCCGCGGTGCGGCCGCGCTATTCCGTTCTCGACTGTTCGCGCCTCACCGCGCTGCGCGGCGCGCCGCTCGCACCCTGGCGCGACGCGCTCGCGACCTTCCTCGACGTGCGCTCCCACGGGTAGCGCGACTCCAACGACGTCCAACAGGCCAGCATGCACCAAACGATCCTCGTCACCGGCGGCGCCGGCTTCATCGGCTCGAACTTCGTCCACATGCTGGCCGAGATCCGGCCCGAAGCGCGCATCGTCAACCTCGACGCGCTGACGTATGCCGGCAACCTCGAGAACCTCGAGCCCGTCGCCAAGCATGGTCACCATCGCTTCGTCCACGGCGACATCACGAAGCCCGAGGACGTCGAAAAGGCCTTCGTCGAAGCCAAGACGCTGGGTGGCAAGCTCGTCGTCGTGCACTTCGCGGCCGAGAGCCACGTCGATCGCTCGATCGTGTCGGGCACGCCCTTCGTGAACACGAACGTCGTCGGGACGCAGATCCTGCTCGACGCGTCGCGTCGCCACGGGGTGGAGAAGTTCGTCCACGTCTCGACGGACGAGGTCTACGGCTCGCTGGGGGACACGGGCCTCTTCACCGAGGAGACGCCGCTCGCGCCGAACTCGCCCTACTCGGCCAGCAAGGCCGGCAGCGATCTCCTCGTGCGCGCGGCCGTGCACACGCACGGGTTCCCGGCCTGCATCACGCGCTGCTCGAACAACTACGGGCCCTACCAATTCCCCGAGAAGTTCCTGCCGCTGATGATCGCCAACGCGACGGCCGGCAAAGCGATCCCGGTCTACGGCGACGGGATGTACGTCCGCGACTGGCTCTACGTCCGCGACCACTGCGAGGCGATCCTCGCCGTGCTCGAGAAGGGCCGGGTCGGCGAGGCCTACAACGTGGGCGGCAACAACGAGCTGGCCAACCTCGTGCTCGTGCGTCACGTCCTGCGCGAGCTCGGCAAGACCGAGGACCTGATCACCTACGTCAAGGACCGCCCGGGCCACGACCGTCGGTACGCCATCGACGCCACGAAAATCCGGCGCGAGCTGGGCTGGAGTCCGCGTTTCACCTTCGCCGAAGCGCTGCCGCTCACGATCCGTTGGTATGCAACGAATTCCGGGTGGCTGGAGCGGGTTCAGAGCGGCGCGTACCGCGAGTATTACGCACGGCAGTACGGCGCCCGCTAGGCGGGGTGTTCCGTCCGGCGCACCCGGATGCGTAGAGTGCCCTTCAACCTGGAAGCCCTTTCTGCCGATCAGCGTCGGATGGGCTCTGGTTCCCCCGGAACGCGATCGAAGCCTACGCCCCGATGAAGAGAGTCAGCCCTGCGCGACGCGCGAGCCTCGTCCTCCTGAGCCTTCTCGGGTTCTGTCTCGTCAGCTGCAACGCGACGCCCGACAAGCGTGTGCTCCAGTACCTGAACACGGACGGCTTCGGGAACCGCTACTCGGGCAACGCCGAGGAGGAGAACTGGGTCGCGATCGGCGACAAGATCGGCATCGACGACGCCTACCAGTCGGATCTGAAGATCGAGCAGACCCCCGTGGACATCGACGGCACGGTCATCCTGCCAGAGCTGGGCGCCGTCGTCGTCGCGGGCCTGACGCGCACGCAGATCGAAGCGCTGCTGATCGAGAAGTACAGCCCGTACTACGACCGGCTGGACATCAAGGTCCGGATCTTCACGGCCAACAAGAAGTACTTCATCTTCGGCGAGGTCGAGGGCCCGGGCGCGCGTGACTTCACGGGCGACCTGACGATCTTCGAGGCGCTGATGGCCGCGGGCCCGAAGGCCGACTCGGGGAACCTCGGTCGCGTGAAGCTGATCCGCGCCGATCCGCGCGACCCCTTCATCCAGTACTTCGATGTCTCGGACCTGTTCACGCGCGGTGACTCGACGTTCAACGTCCACGTGCACGAGCGCGACATCATCTACGTCCCGCCGACGATGCTGGCCGAGTTCGGCTACTTCCTGGACTCGCTGCTGTTCCCGGTGAAGTTCGTCCTGACGAGCCTGTCGTCGGCGATCTTCTCGTACAACGCGCTGCGCGGCGGCGGTTACTACGGCGGCGGCAACAACAACAACAACGGGATTTTCTAGGAGCTCTGCGCCGTGGCCGTCGAAGTCGAGACTCGGGGACAACTCCAGGAATTCCTGGGGCTGCTCTCGCGTCGCCGCTGGCAAGTGCTGCTGCCGTTCGCGGTGGTGCTGTCGCTGGGCGTCTTCATCGCCGTCGTGGTGCCGAAGAAATTCGTCGTCAAGACGCAGATCGAGTTGCGTCCGGTGGGCGTCTCGGTCAGCGCGAAGGACGCCGCGAACGCGCCGTTCCAGATCAAGGCTCGCGAGCGCATACGCAAGGTCACGCAGGAACTCCAGAACCGCGAGTACCTGTCCCTGCCGCCCAGCGAGCAGCAGGAGTGGCTCGAGGACACGAGCAGCGCGCTGAAGGTCACGACCGTGCAGTCGAACCTCGCGACGAGCTTCGTGAACATCGAGTACAGCCACGTCAACGACGGATGGGCCGTGGACTTCCTGCGCGCGCTGCGCAACGACTGGACCTCTGACGTCATCCAGCGAGATCGGAACAAGATCCAAGAAGAGTCGCTGACCCTCCTGGGCGCGCGGGATCGCTTGGTCGCGCAGTACAAGTTCGCGGAGTCCGAACTGACGGATCTCCTGCGCGAGTACGGCCTGTCCGCGACGCAGCCCGTCCCGGGGCAGACGGCGGCGCGCTCCGAGGACACGGAGTTCGAGCGCCTGCGCGCGGCCGAAGTCGACTTGAGGAAGACGAAGGACGAGATCGAGGAATCGCAGGTGCTCCTGGCCGAGTACCAGGACCGGCTCGCCAAGCTGCCGCCGAAGATCAACGCCGAGGACCGCGTCGTGGGCGGTTTCAGCAACGCGGAGGAGATCGCCAAGATCGAGCTGCAGATCCTCGAGGCGCAGAAAAAACTCGAGCCGATCCGGCCGGCGCACAGCCAGTACGACAAGCTCCAGGACGAGGTCCGCCGACTCGAGGCCTCGCGCGAGAGCCTCAAGCGCCAGACCTCCAAGGGCGAGCTGCTGCAGACCACGCGCAACAACCCCGAGGTCCAGGTCACGCAGACGCGCATCGATCGCCTCACCACGGAAATCCGCGTCAACGAAGCGAAGCGCGATCGACTGCAAAAGGCGGTGGACGAGGGTTCCCGGCACGTCGAGGAACTCCAGACGGTGTACCGCGACGTCCGCGAGAAGAAGGACGCGATCGCGCGCCTCTCGGCGAACGTCGCCACCGCAGAAGCGGCGTACCAGGCCAAGGCGCGGGACGTGCAACTCCTGTTGTCGCCTCTCGCGAACCCCTTCGAGATCACGCAGGAAGTATTCCCCCCCAGCAAGCCGACCGAGCCGAACCCTCTGCTCATCATCAGCTTCGCGCTGGTCGCGGGCCTCGCGATCGGTCTCGGCATCGCGGTCGTGCTGGAGTACTCGAAGAACTCCTTCCGCAGCGTCGGCGACATCGGGCGCGTGATGGCCGTGCCGGTCCTGGGCAGCATCCAGCGCATCGTCACGCGGCGCGAGACGCGCCTCGTCGGCGTGCGCCGCATCGCCGTTGGGGCCGCGAGCCTCACGTTCATCGGCGCGGTCCTGTTCGTCACCTGGGCCTGGGCGAACGACGCGACCTACCTCTCGCAAGACGTACGCGACGCGATCGAAGGCCTGCGGGCCCGGATGAAGTAGGGGGCGCGAGGTGCGCGACCTGATCGTCGCCGGGTTCATCGTCGCGACGTTGCCGACGTGCTTCCGGCGACCGTTCATCGGCCTGCTCGTGTTCACCCTGCTGGCGTACATGCGTCTGCAGGACCTCACGTGGGGCTGGGCGCGCTACGAGCGCTGGTCGTTCTACGTCGCCATCGTGACGATGGCCGGGTTCGTGCTCGGATCGGGACAGCGCAAGTTCATGCTGCCCGACATCCGCTGCTGGATCATGGTTGCGCTCGTCGTGCTCGTCGGGATCAGCCTGGTCAGTGCGCGCTTCTTCGTGGTGTCCGACCTGTCGCTGTACGAGGAGTACATCAAGGTCGTCGGCGTCGCGCTGTTCACGACGGGCGTCGTGCGCAACCGCGAGTACCTGCGGATCCTGGTCTACGTCGTGGCGCTCAGCTTCGGCTTCTTCGGCGTGAAGAACGGGGTGGCGTTCATCCTGTCGGGCTTCCGCATGGAGATCATCGCGGGCCCCGGCGGCGCTCTGACCGACCGCAACGACTTCAGCTTGGCGCTGTGCATGGGCATGCCGTTGCTCCTCTACCTGGGGCTCTCGGAGAAGCGGCAGATCCTGCGGCGCGTTCTCCTGCTGACGATCCCACTGACGGCGCTGACGATCATGTCGACGCACTCGCGCGGGGCGTTCCTGGCGATGGGCGCGACGGCGTTGGCCATCGCTTGGCGGTCCAAGAACCGGTTCGCGGGCTTCGGGCTGGTCTTCCTATGCGCCGGTGCGGGCTGGATGGTGGCGCCGCAGTCCTTCAAGGAGCGCATCTCGACGATCCCCGAGTACCAGACCGAAGGCTCCGCGCG
>JBBQCC010000149.1:0-10579 GCA_038318285.1 Planctomycetota bacterium
GTCACCAGTGCTTCTGCGAATCCAGGTTGGGAGTCGATCGCCTCCCGCAAGCGGGGAGAGCGCGCGAACAGCTCGGCGACCTCCGAGGAGCGCTCGGGATGCCGGTCGAGCAACATGCGGAAGTAACCGAGCGAGCGCGGCTGGTTGCGCATCAACGCGTAGACCATGCCCAAGTTGAACCTGGCGACGAAGAATCGGTCGTCCTCGTCGGCGAGACCGCTCATCGTGACCCAGCGCCAACAGGCGATCGCCTTGCGGTAGTTCTTCTCCGACGAGTGCAGTCGCCCGAGTTGGATCGCCGCGTGTCCGCGGTTCGCGGGGTCCATCGCCGTCTGGAAGATGCGGCGGTACTCCTCGGCGGCCGTGAGGCGCTTGCCCTCGTGGCCGTGCAGGAAGGCCATGTAGAGCTGCGCCTCTTCGTGGGAAGGATCCGTCGAGATCGCTTCCTCGAGCAGGCGGCGCCCCTTCTCGATGGGCAGCTCGATCTTTTCGAGCTTGCCGTTCAGCATCGCGCGTGCGCGCTTCCAGTCGAGTCCGCCGGCCCGCGACTTCCCTTCGAGCAGGACGCCGTCGACGAAACCGCGACCGCGCGTCTGCACGTCCCCGACCGCGACGGCGGTCTCGAAGACGCGCTCGCGATAACCCGGGTCGATCGCGGCCAGGATGTAGGCCTTGCCGAGTTGGTAGAAGACCGTAGCCAGACGGTGGACGAGGTCGATGCCCTCGACGGTGGCCGAGATCTCGGCTCCGGTCAGCATCGCGACGCGGGCGAAGAGGCGATCGGGGGCCGAGACGTCCTGGTGCATGCGCACTTGGCTGCGGACGTCCTCGAAGAACCCGCGGCAGCACGTGCACGCTTCCATGTGCACCATCGCGCGACCCGCGGCGCTCTCGTCGATCTCGCCGTCCACGAGCGCCGACAGATCCACTTGGAAGTTCGTGCAGGCCGGGGATTCGTCCTGTCTCCAGAGCTCAGGTCCCATCACTCCACCTCCGAGGCATCGGCCTCAGGAACGTCGTCGTTCCGGTCGAGGAATTCGGCCACACCAGCCGAACCGGCAACCGCGCCGCGCGCTGCCGCATCGATCGCACGCGGATCGCGCGCCGGTCGGCAATCGGCCGAAAGTCCGTCGAAGACCCGGCGCATCGCGCGGTGGATCTTTCGGCGTGCACGGAAGATGACCATTTTCAGGTTCTCCAACTTGATGCCGAGCGTCTCCGCGGCCGCGCGGTAGCTCGACTCCTCGACTTCGACCATGTGCAGCGCGGCGCGCTCGCGCTCGGACAGCATCCCGTAGAAGTGCAGGTAGAGGTGGAGGTAGGTCAGGTAGACACGCGCGCACTCGGCGCGGCTCTCCGCCTCGATCGCGCCCGACAGCGGGCTGGCGGATGGCACGGCGGGCTGCGCCAGGAGGTCGTCGGAGACCAGTTGGTGCTTCGCGGCCCGACCGAGGCTGCGCAGGTGCTTGAGCACCGTGTTGCGCACGATCATCGCGGACCAGACGCGGAAGGCGTCCTCGCGCTCCGCGTTGAAGCGGTGCGGGTAGCGGTAGATGTTGAAGAACACCTCCTGCAGGACGTCGCGCGGGTCCGAGCGGCTCGCGAAGCGGCGCAGGCGGCCTGCGACCTGGTGCAGGATGTGGTCGGCGTTCAGCTCGTAGAGCAACCCGAATGTCCCGCGGCCGCTCTGGGTCCGGAAGGACTCCATCAGCCGGGTCGAGAGCGCGTCGCGCAAGTTCTCCGGATCGCGCTCGGGGTCGGCGAGGATCGCGAGGCAACGCGCATACTCCTCCCGCGCGAGCTCGGAGCTCAAGTCAGCCAATCGCGCCCGCGAACGGGCACGGGCTGCCTCGCCGGAGAGGGCGAGTCCGTGGGGATCGGTCACCTGCATGGAGCCGTGCGCCGTGAGGGGTCGGAGTCGGAGGCCGACGGAGAGGTGGTAGGGAGACCCGCGCCCGGGGCGAGGTTCCCCCTCAACCTCGATCTTAGACGGACCTCGACGAGTGGTAACGAAGTTCGTACGGAGAGTTTTTGGCGGCGCGCGAACTCCGACACACGCGCGGCTGGACACGTCCGAAGCCTACCCCGCTCCAGAGGCCGCCACGGGCGGTGCTTGCCGTATGGACCCCCGACCGGGATCCTCGCCGCGATGCAGCGCGAGGAGATCGTCCGCGAGATCGCTCGCGAGCTGGGTTTCGACCTGTGCGGCATCGCGCCGATCGCCCCCCCGCCGTCGGCCGGCCGGTTCGAGGCCTGGCTGGACGCCGGTCGGCACGCCGGGATGGACTGGCTCGCGCGCGACCGCGAACGGCTCGTGGACCCGCGGCGCGTTTTGCCCGAGGGCGGCAGCATCGTCGTCCTGGGCTTGGCCCATTCACGCGCGGCGATCGAGTTGGAGGGCGGCGGCCGCGTGGCCCGGTACGCGGCCGGTCGCGACTATCACAACGTCGGTGCGCACAAGCTGCGCCGGTTCGCCAAGCGGCTGGCCGCGGCCGGGCTCGGCGGCCGACACCGCCGGATCGTGGACGCCGGCCCGTTGCTCGAGCGCTCGCACGCCGCCCGCGCCGGCGTGGGCTTCGAGTCCAAGGCCGCGAACCTGCTCCACCCGCGCTTCGGGCCGTGGTTCTTCCTGATGGAGCTGATGATCCCGCACGAGCTCGAACCCACGACCGAGCCGCCCGCGGGATCGTGCGGCACCTGCACCGCCTGCATCGACGCGTGCCCGACGTCGGCCATCCTCGAGCCCGGCGTCGTCGACGCGCGTCGCTGTATCTCGTACTGGACGATCGAGCACCAGGGCTCCGTCGATCCCACGGTGCGTGAGCGCGTCGGTCCGTGGGCCTTCGGGTGCGACGTGTGTTCCGAGGTGTGCCCCTGGGGAGCGCGCGCGCCGAATCTCGCGGAGCGATTCGGGACGCACGCCGCCGTCGCGTCGAGCGGCCTCGTCGCGTGGCTCGAAGCCGGTGACGCGTTCGAGCAGACGTTCGCCGCGTCGCCTCTGGACCGCCCCCGCCGCGCTGGTGTCGCGCGCAACGCGGCGATCGCGCTGGCGTCCGCGCCGAGCGAGCACGGCCGTCGCGCACTGCTCCACGCGCTCAGCTTCGACCCGTCCGCCGTGGTCCGCGAGTCGGCCGCCTGGTCGCTGGCCCGCGCACACGCCGAGGATGCCGGCGTCCGCCCCGCGCTGGCGAGCGCTGCGGCACGCGAGAGCGATCCCGACGCGAAAACATTTCTGGCACGCTGGTCGCACGAAGCAGCGGATCGCGCGTCGACGGATCTCGACACGGGCGCAGGCGTGTCGAATTCCTAGGACATTGCTTTTCCGCTCGGAACCGCGCTCGACCGCAAGTCACGACGAGCGGTGAGGTTGCGCCGAGCGCGCCGACTCGTCGCGCCAGGACGCCACCGAACTTCCAGGGGCCGAAATGCGTCCTACAGGTGCTGGGGATTCCAGCGGCTCGGCGGGGTGTCGATTCGGATCGACACGGTCCGATGGCCGCGCGCGAGGGGCGCGCGGCGAAT
This sequence comes from Planctomycetota bacterium, assembly GCA_038318285.1. Lineage (GTDB taxonomy): Bacteria > Planctomycetota > UBA1135 > UBA1135 > JAEUHZ01. The sequence continues at coordinate 3,523 of JBBQCC010000149.1, forward strand.
CATCGGATGCAACCCCCGCGGCCATAAGAAGTTGCAAACTCGGCAAGCAGAGGAAACGGCAGTGGGCCCGGCGCTTGCCATACCGCCATCCGTCACGACGACGCCACGAGCACAGCAGGAGACGACACCATGGAAAGCCCCGACTACTACAGCGACCACAAGTTCTGCGCGAACTGCCAGAAGTACGTCTCCTACCTGATGAGCATGGACCACTCGTACTGCACCGAGTGCGGCGAGCGCGTGAAGCTCTTCTCCCAGGCCGACTGGACCGACTTCCACGAGAACCTGAAGAACCAGAAGCCCAAGGGCGGCCGCCCGCGCAAGCAACGCGGCCGCGAGTCGGCCTGAGCGCCGGCACCGACAACACCACGACTCCAGTTCGACGCTTCTCTCCGACCCGACTCCTCCTCGACCCGACTGCCTGATTCCGCTTCCTGCTGCTTCCTGACCCACCGCGCCCGCGAGCTCTTGCCAGCTCGCGGGTTTTTTCGTGCCAGTGCGCGTGTGTCAGAGCGCATCCATCGCCGTCGAGAGCGCGGCGAGAACGCTCGTCTCGCCCGGTGTCAGCACGTGCGGTGGCGAGAGCAGGTTCGTCGACTCGCACACGTCGACCGCCGTGTGGAACAGTCGCTCGGACAGCACGCCGGCATCCGACCAGATCCGCATGTAGCGGTACGTCCCATCCGTGATGCCGCGCAGGTACGAAACGTTCGCCGGCGGCGGCGCGCCGTTCGGGCTGAACGCCTCGGTGTACGCAAAGGTCCGCGCGAGCGTGTGCGCGGGCCGCGAGATCGCCGGCAGGAAGCTCTTCGCGTCCACCATCGTCCCACCGAGCGCCGCGTCGATGTCCGCCGACCGCACGCCCGTCAGCTCGGCCATCGTGCGCCAGAAGTCGACGGTGTCGACGAGCGAACGGCACGTGCCGCCGGCGGGTGCGAAGGGTGCTTTCACGACGAGGGGAACACGCGTGCCGAGCTCGTACAGCGAACGCTTGCCGTGCCCGACGAGCGTCGGGTCGTTGATGAGCGTGCCGACCGTGCCGTTGTCCCCCACCACGACCACGACGGTGTGCGCCATGACGCTGGGCGGGATCCCGGCCAGCAGCTCGCCCAGTTCGTGGTCCACCGCCTCGATGTTCGAGTGGAAGATCAGGCGCTCGTCGTCTTTCTCGCCCGGACGCGCGCGATCGGCGGCCTCGTAGCCCAGGAACGACAGTCGGCCGATCGTGCGCCGTGACAGCGTCGAGAACGGCGGCACCTGGAACGGCGCGTGCGGCGGGAAGAAGTTCACGTAGGCGAAGAACCGCTCGCCTGCGCCGAGTCCGTTGATCCAAGTCAGCGCATCCGCGCGCGTCACGGAGGCATCCCAGTCCGCAGTCGACGGCGCCGCACCGGGGAACGCCGGCACCGCAACGGTGGCAGTCGAGGTGCAGCCGGCCACCGAACCACCGATCGCGGTGATCTTCTCCCAATCGAAGTGGTTCGACACGTTGCCCTTCGCGCCGTCGAAGCGCTCGAAGCCGCACTCGGCCGGGTGGCAGTTCGCGGATGCGTCGTAGTCGGCGACGTGCCACTTCCCGAACGCGCCGCGGCGGTACGGGAACGTGTTCGCGTCGCGGATCAACTCGGCGACCGTCAGCTCGCTCGTCGGCAGCGTGTACCCCGGCGTGTCGGTGGTGTTCACCGCAGCCCCCATGCCTGTGCGCAGTCCGTAGCGCCCGGTCAGGATCGTCGCGCGGGTCGAGCTGCACGTCGGAGTCGAGTAGCAGCGCGTGAACAGCACGCCGTCGCTGCGCAGCGCGTCGAGCGTCGGCGTCGGGATCGCCGACAGCTGCGGCGAAGCGCAATACGCCGGGGGTCCGCCATCAGCGGAGTAGATGCCCAGCTTGTCCGTGCCGAGGTCGTCGAGGACGACCATCAGCACGTTGAACTCGCCGGGTTGCGGCAGTCGGATCGATTCCGCGCGTGTGTGGCCGCTGACCTGTGTCGCCTGAGCGACGATCCCGGAAGCGGACGCGTGGGCTTGGTCGAGCGCGAGAACGATTGCGCAGGCGGCCAGCAGGACTTGCGAGGAACGACGAGGGTGGAATGCGTGTGTCATGGTTCGTCTCCGAGTTCTCAGTTCGAGCGCGCCAGGTGCGCCGAGGTCCGACCGTCGATCACCGTGAATGCACCACCGACGAAGAGACCTTCGCCTGCGGGAAGTGCCGGCTTTCCGAGCAGCGCGGACACGGTGTCGTCCGCGCCGTTCCCGAACGCGCTCCACACGCCGTTCTCCAGGCGCGCGAGATTGCGCGCGGAGATGCCGCTGGCGAAGTCGAAGTCGCCGCCGACGATCAGTGCCGTCGAACCGACGAGGTGCCAGCTCGCGAGCGCGTACACCGTCGTGCCGCGGCCGCCGGAGAATCCGGTACCGACGCCGACCCAGGTCTGCGTCTGCGGTTCCCAGCGCACGACGCCATCGACGCGCCCATCGCCGTTCCGGTCGAAGTCACCGCCGGCGTAGAGCCGCGGTCCGCTTCCGGCATCGTGCACGGCGAGCGCGCTCACGATGCCGCAGCACAGCCCCCCGCCCACGGGCGACCACTGCATCCCGTTCCAGCGCGCGACGCCGGAGGCGCCCGAGGTGCCGACGCGTGTGAACTCGCCCGCGGCCCACAGCTGTGTTCCGGAACCGTCGTCGAACTCGGTCAGCGCGTACACAGCGTCGTCGGGACCGCCGGGCAACCCGCTCCAACTCGTGCCGTTCCACAGCGCGACCGAACCCGTCAAGCCGCCACCCGCGCGTCGGAATTCTCCGCCGACGGCGAGTTGACCTTGCCATGACGCGAGCGCGAACACGGGACCGTCCGTGCCTCCGCCGACGTCGACCCAATTCACGCCGTCGAAGCGCGCGATGTGCGCGGTCGGCGTCGCGCCCGAGCGCTCGAAGTCGCCCCCGGCCCACAGCGAGCCGGCGTGGACCTGCACCGCGCGCACGACGTCGTCGAGTCCCGATCCCAGCGGGAACCACTGCCCGGATGCGTCGTCGTACAGGGCGACGTGATTCACGATTTGTGTGCCGGCCGTCGTGAATGCCCCGCCGACGAGCAGCGGTGCGGACGGAGACGGTTGCGCGGCTAGCGCCAGCACGTCCGCGGCGAGCCCGCGCCCGTTGCCGAGCGACTGCCAGCTCGTGCCGGTCCAGCGCGCGACTCCCGCGGTCCCGCCGGGACCCGTGCGCGCGAAGAATCCGCCGACGAAGAGCGTGTCGATGCCGTCGTTGTCGTCGTCGACGAACGCCAGCGCGCGACCGATCGCGTTCGTGTTGCTGGCGCCCGGGACGCCGAGCGACGTCCACGCCGCGCCGTCCCAGCGCGCCACCGACAGGAGCGGCGTCGTGTCGAACGCATCCGGGTTCGCGACCACGCCGCCGACCGAGCGCACGAGGCCGGTCGCGTACAGCTTCGGCCCGGTTCCGTCGTCGAACGTCGCGAACGCGCGCAACGCCGGGAACGAACCGCCGGCGGTCACGCCGCCCTGCAGGTTCGTGAAGCCGAGCCCGTCCCAGCTCGCGACACCATTCGCGAGGGTTCCGCCCGCGCTGGCGAACGATCCGCCGACGAACAGTCGCGACGGTTGCGGACCGGGGCCGTCGGGATCGAACGCGCCCAACGATTGCACGGCCGGCGCGCTCTCCGAGCCGGCGACGCCGACGCCCAGTGGCGACCACGTGGTCCCGTTCCAGCGCGCGATGCCGTGCACGAGCACGCCCGACGCGCGCTCGAAGAACCCGCCGACGTACAGCTCCTCGGGGGCGGGTCCGGCGCCGTCGGGATCGAACGCAGCGAGGGCCGCCGCGGGCCCGTCGAGTCCGCCTGCGAGCGTCTCCCAGCTCGCACCGTTCCAGCGCGCGATGCCATTCACGAGAACTCCGCCCGCCGTCGTGAACGCACCGGCGGCGTACAGCGCACGCGGCCGGGGTCCCGGCCCGTCGTCGTCGAACGAGGCGAGGGCGGCGACCGTGTCGTCCATGCCGCTGCCGAGCGGACTCCACGCCGCGCCGTCCCAGCGGGCGATGCGCGCCGCATTCACAGCGCCGGCGCGTACGAAATCACCGCCGGCGTACAGCTGCGCGGGGGCTGGACCGGGACCGTCCGGGTCGAACACGGTCAGCGCGCCGACGCGACCGTCCGTACCCGCGCCGAGCGTCGACCAAACCCCGGCGCGCCAGCGCGCAACGTGCGCGGCCGCGACCGTGCCCGCCGATGTGAACTCGCCGCCGGCGAACAGCGCTTTCCCGGTGCCGTCGTCGTGGCCGACCAGCGCGTACACGCCCCCGGCGGTCCCGGGGGCCTCGAATCCGGCGCGGAAGGCCTGCGCCGAAGCGGGCACGATCGCCGGTCCGGCGGCGAAGAGGACGATGGAGAGGAAGAGGTACGGGGAAGATCGTGCGACGCGGTGGTTCATGGCGGGCTCCAGACCGGGTGGGTGGATCCCGGTTCCAGGGCTCTGTGACGCGAGCGCGCTCCAATTGGAGAAGAATCCGCCAGAACGGCCGCGCCGGATCAGAAGCGGGAACCCGACCACGACACAGCGCGGTCCGTGGCCGCGACTCGGCCGCACGGCTATCCTCCGCGTCGGTCGCCGCATGATCTCCGCTCTCCAACAGTTCCTGGCTACCGCATATGCGCCCGCCACCGCCTATGCGCCCGCCACTGCGCTCGTGTTCGCGCTCGGTGCGTCGCCGGTACTCGGGCCGGAACCGGGCCCGGCCTCTCCGCCTGCGCACCGGGTTGCAGGTTCGGTGACGGCCGCGGCGGCGCCCGCCCCGCGCGAGATCGTCGCGCAGGCACTCGACACGACGCTGTCGTCCGACGAGCTCCAGGACATCCTCTACATCCGGCGCGCCGCCAGCGAGGACGGGCGCGCCGCGCTGCGCCACCTGGCCGAGTCGAAGTTGCTCGAGCAGCTCGCGCGCGAGAACGGGATCGCGCCGGATGACGCCGAGCTCGAGAAGCGCGTGCGCGCGTTCGACAACGACATCAAGAAGAGCGGCGATGCCGAGGGCCTGGCCGGCCACCTGAAGAAGGCGCGTCTCACGCGCGACGAGTTCAAGCGCTTCCTCGCGCTGGGCGTCGCGCAGGAGACGCTGACGCGCCGCGCGCTCGGACTCGGAGACGAGAAATCGGTCACGGCGGACCAGCAGAAGATCTGGATCGAGGAAGAACTCGCGCGCCGGGGTTTCCAGCCGTTCACCCCGCCGTGGAAGGATGGGATCGCCGCGCGCGCGGCCGATTTCACCGTCACCGGCAGCGAGTTCCTCGACTACCTCGCCAAGCGCCTGCCCGCGGAGACGCTGCGCGAGGACTGCTTCCAGCTGCTCCTGCAAAAGCGGATGCTCGCGCGCATGCCCGACCTCGCGCCGGGCAAATTGGAAGCTGCAGTGCAGGACGAGCTGAAACGCCGACGCGACGAGGCCAAGCTCGACCCGAAGAACCGCGGCATCGGGCTCGACCAGATTCTGGCTGCACAGGGCATCGTCGTGGACCGACTCGTGGACGATCCGGCGGTGCGCATCTCGGCGCTGTCGAAGCTGTGGGTCGGGCGCTCGTACGACGCCGAGACGCTGAAGCGCGTCTACCAGGGCGAGCGCGATCTGTTCGACGGCCTGTACGGCCCCGCGCACGAGGTCGCGTTCCTGTTCCTGCGCGCCGCCGGGTTCAAGAACCCGTTGAACCCGCGCACGTTCGAGGAAGCCGAGCGCGAGTTGACCGATCAGGTCGCGCGCGCGCGCACGCGCGAGGAGTTTCGCGAGCTGGCGAAGCGCATGAGCGAGGACGCCGACACGAAGGCCGCCGGCGGCGAGCTCGGCTGGGTCGGCCCGCTGGCGCCCAAGGTGCCGCGCGAGGTGCGCGACGAGGTCGTGCGCCGGCTGGCGCTGCCCGAATCCGCAGCACAAGGCATCGCCGGTCCGCTGCGCCTCGCCAACGGCGTCTGTCTCCTGTGGATCGGCCGCCGCCGCCCGGCGCCGTCGTGGGAGTCGATGTCGGGCTACGTGAAGGCCGAATTGCGCCGTCGTTTCGTCGAGGACGTGCTGCCGCGCTCCGCGATCGTCACCGTCTTCGAAGGTTCCTGAACCATGCGGATCGGAGTTCCATGCTGATCGGAAAGGTCGTCGGTTCCGTCGTCGCGACGCGGAAGGACGAGAAGCTCGAGCAACGCAAGCTGCTGGTCGTGCAGGTGCACGACCAGAACGACAAGCCCAAGGACCAGTACGTCGTCGCCGTCGATGCGGTCGGCGCGGGTCCGGGCGACATGGTGCTGTACGCAACCGGATCGAGTGCGCGGCAGACCACGATCACCGAGAACCGCCCCTGCGACGCCGTGATCATGGCGATCGTGGACTCGTGGGACCTGGGCGGCGCGAACGTCTACGAGAAGTGGAACTGATGTACCTGGCGCGCGTGATCGGTCGCGTCGTCGCGACCGTGCAGTACCCGGGGCTCACGGGCGTGCCGCTGCAGTGGATCCAACCGCTCGACGAGTACGGCGCGCCGATGGGCGATGCACTCGTCGCGTGCGCGGTGGTATCCACCGGTCCGGGCGACCTCGTGCACTTCGTCGACGGGCGCGAGGCCGCGATGGCTTGCCCCGAGACGTTCGTGCCGGTCGATGCGTCGATCCTGGGTTACGTCGAGCAGGCCTACGCGAACGGCGTGTTCGTGGGTCGCGACGCGGAACCGGTGCCGCGATGATCCTGGCCGAAGTAGTGGGCACGGTCGTCGCGCCGGTGCAAATCCCGGTGCTGGACGGCGAGAAGCTGCTGCTCCTGCGGCCGATCGCGCCCGACGGACGCGCGATCGGCAAGACGCGCGTCGGCCTGGACCGCGCGCAGGCGGGCGTCGGCGATCGCGTGCTGATCCTCGACGAGGGCAATTCTGCGCGGCAGATCCTGGGCGATCCGAAGGCGGCCGTGAAGACGATCGTCGTCGCGGTCGTCGACTACGTCGAGATGGACGGCGCCTATGCCTACGACCACCGCGAGCCGCCCACGCAACGGAAAGCGCCGTAACGGA
>JBBQCC010000150.1:0-10578 GCA_038318285.1 Planctomycetota bacterium
TGCTCGAAGTCGGCGGGTTCCTTGGAATCGGCGAGGACAAGCGCGTCGTGCCCTGGGGTCTCATCGAAATCGTGCGCGACGAGAAGGACGAGGACGATCTGCACGCGCGCACCAGCCTGACCGAAGCTCAGGTCGAGTCGGCACCCCAGTGCAAGCCCGGCCAGGTGTTCGACGGCGACCTCGATCGACGCATCGAGAAGGCCTTCGGCAAGGACGACATGTGGGCCTATGCCGGCGAGGGCACGCCGACGTTCGCTTGGCTCTCGCATATGAGGGACGCCAAGGTCCAGGGCCCAGGGGACAAGGAGCTGGGTCGCGTCCAGGACGTCGTACTCGCACCGCAGAACGGGTGTGTCGCGTATGTCGTGCTCGACACGAACGAAGAAGCCGGTGACAAGGACGTCGCGGTTCCCTGGACGCGCATGCGTTTCGTGATCGATCGCAATGAGCAGATTTCGGCCGCGACGGATCTCGATAGCGCGCGGCTGCAGAGTGCTCCGGAGTTCGACCGCAGAGAATGGAAGCGCATGTCCAGCACGGCCTGGATGACCGAGTTGTCCACCTACTACGCCTGCGATCCGTTCTGGAAAACAAGCCGTTTCGCGTCGGCCCGCAAGGCCAAGAGCGTGGGCACGCCGGTGGGCAAGCCCGCCCCGAACTGATCACCCTCCCACCACCAACTTCACTCGAAAGAAAGGCTGTGACATGAACACCGAACGCATGGAAGGCAACTGGAAGATCTTCTCCGGTCGCGTACGCGAGCGCTGGGGCAAGCTGACCGACGACGACATGGACGTGATCCAGGGCAAGCGCGACCAACTGGCCGGGCGCGTCCAAAAGGCGTACGGCATCACGAAAGAAGACGCGCAGAAGCAAATCGACGAGTTCGAGAAGAAGCTCTGACCGCTCAGCACCGGACACGACAGGTCCGGCGGATTCGCATGCGAGGGCAGCTCCAGGGCTGCCCTCGCTGCATGGGGGGGCAGCTCGAGGGCTGCTCTCGCTGCATGGAGGGCAGCTCGAGGGCTGCCCGCGCTGCATGGCTGAGCGCGATCCTCAGTGAGCGGAGCATCGAACGGCGTGATCCGCAAAGGTTGTACAAACGGCAAGAGCCATGCACGTCCGAGAAGCTCCAGGACGCGCGAGCCGTGCGGAACGAGCCTTGCACAAGCAAGAGAGAACGCAGGTCGAGCTCGCGAGATCTCGGCCCAACAACACACACGGCACATGCACGCGACAGGAGCTGGCACCTCGCTCGCTCGCTCTCGCAGCACGAAGGAATCCACATGGCTACGACATCCGACTCGATCCGCACCCTCTCGAACCCCACCCGCGCGACGCTCGGCGAGCAAACCAGCAAGGTCGCGGAAGAAGTCCGCGAGCTCGGCAACATCGCGCTGAGCAGCGCCGGCGAAGCCCTGCAATCCGTCAAGGAGCGCGGCGGCGAAGTCCTGGAGAAGGGCAAGGAACGCGCCGGCGCAGCGCGCGAAGGGTTCGAAGGCTACGTCTCCGAGAACCCGTTCAAGTCCGTGCTCATCGCGGCCGGCATCGGCGCGCTGATCGGTTACGGCATCCGCAGCCGCAAATGAGTTCCCGCTCGACCCACGGTGCGAGCCGTGGGTCGAAACCGCGGAGCTTCCCATGAACGACCCCAGCACCCACCCCAACAGCGAGGATCCGATGCACACGAATTCCCAGCGCCCTCGTCCCGGTGTGGAGCCCGAGCTCGAGCAAGCCGACGAGGCCCTCGAGGCCTTGCGCAGGGATCTGGTGCAGGGCTACGCCGCGCTGAAGCGATCGCTCTACATCGAGCGACGGGCGTTGGGCTTGGCGCTGTTCGATTCGGCATTCCATGTGGTCTCCGTCGCGGCCGGCGTCGTCGTCGCGGTGACGCTGGCGATCACCGCCTCGGTGTTGACGGTGATCGGACTGCGGCGCGGGGTCGCGACGTGGTCCCAGGACGCGTGGTGGAGCGATATCCTGCTCGCCGGCGTCCTGCTCGCGATCGTCGGACTCGGCGCGTGGTCGTACCGCCGCTGGATGCATCGATCTACCTTGTCCGACACGAGGCGCCGGCTGGCCCCTCCCGACAACTCGGCCTCGCCCAGCGGAGGCGACGGCCAACCAGTGAGTGCGTCGTGAGCAAGGAGCGTCTCGAGTTGATGCGCATGGCGCGATCCGAACGCGAGCAGGTGCGGAAGCACTTCGGCCGCGTGCCCGGACACGTCTCGCAGGCAGCGCTCGCGTTCGCACGTGAGCATCCGCTGCTCGCAACCGGCGGTGCAGTCGCGCTCGGCCTCGCGCTGTTCCCGCGCGGGAAGAAGTCCGAGCCATCGACCTCCGAGAAGAAGTCTGCGCTCACCGCCATGCTCGGCGCGTTCGCAGTCCGATTGCTTCCCGAACTCTTGAAGATGACCGCGCAGGCCGGTCCACCGTCCACCAGCTCGCCCTCCGCGACGGCACAACGCAACTAGGAGGAGTCCGGAAGTGACTCCACGCGCCCAGTGCGCGGCGACAGCGCGGTCGGCGGACCGCGCTGTTTTCGTCGACGAGAACCGTTCGTGTGACCGGTCCGCGCAGCCCGTTCGCGCGTCGCGCACGCCGAGGAGCAGCACCCCGCATCGACGGGCACGGCACACACGTTGCCTAGCGGCGGCTTCGAGTCGGCGGATCCCGCGGACCTTCAACGTGACTCGCTCTCCCTGCACACCCAATCTTCAATGTCCCTACTTCTCCTGATCACCACCAGCCTCCTCACCACCTCGCCGGCACCCCTGTTCACCGCCGAGCCAGAACCGGCGTGGCTCGCGCCGCGTCCCCTACTCGCCCCGCTTCCGCTCCAGGATGCGAGCGAGGCGCACGCGCACACGCAGAACAGCTACTACCTGCGACTGACGGGCGGCCTCGTCACGACGCAGAACTCCGACGGCCCCGGGGAAGAGATCGATTTCGACGAGGGCTACCTGCTCTCCGTCGGTATCGGCCACCGCTTCGGCGCCAGCGAGACGGGCCTCGGATTCGGCCTGGAACTCGACGGAATCTGGACGGACCAGGACGCGAGCAGCAGCGGAACCCTGCAGGCGGTGCGCGACGTGAACGTCGCCGGCGCGCTGCTGAACGGCGTCGTGGACTTCCGCATCGCCGATCGGTTCACGGTCTACGGCGCCGGTGGCCTCGGCGTTGCCTGGCTGGACGTCGGCACATCGAGCGACTCGCTCAACGACTTCAGCGACGAAGACGGCCCGTTCCTCGCGTGGCAGCTCAAGGCCGGTGTCGCCTGGAGCTTCACCGACGACCTCGCACTCCACTTCGGCTACCGATTCCTCAACATCGACGACGCGCAGATCGACGACGGCATCGGCGACTCGAGCTTCGACCTCCAGACCCAACAGCACGTGCTCGAAATCGGTTTGATCTTCGGCTTCTGATCCGAGTGCACGCCGGACCGAGCGCGCGACATGCTCCGGCATTGCGCGCGCTCGGTCATTTCGGCCCCTCGATGCGCGATACGCGCAGGAATCGAGGGCCGTTGCGACCGGACATCGCGGCTAGTTGTACTTCCTACCAGCGTCCGCACCGTCGCAGCGGTGATCCGGATCGAGAATGCCCTGGAGCGGCCCGTGGACCCGACCCAGCACGCGCAAAGAACACCGGCACGTCCATTGCTTGAAGCCTTTCTTCGCGCACCCCCTCGAAGCACGAGTCAGGGCGCGATTCACACGGAACTGATCCCGATGCTCAAGCTTCTCGTCCTGATCCCCATCGCCCTGGTCGCGGCCTGCTCAGAACACGACGCAACCGAGGCCCACACGGCCCCGATGTCGTCCACGGCGGCGATGAAGGACGGCGCGTTGACGGCGATGGACCAATCGAACGCGAAGTCCGACCTGAGCCACTTGGCCGAGATCCGCAAGGCGATCGAGGCCGACGACACGCTCTCGATGGCGGCCAAGAACGTCACCGTGCTCACGAAGTCGGGCGTCGTGACGCTCCGCGGCACGGTCGCGAGCGCCGCGGAACGGGCGCGCGTCGAACAGCTGGCGCACCAGTGTCCGGCCACGAAGTCCGTCGACGACCAACTCACGGTCGAAGCGAAGTAGAGCTCCTCTCACCTCCCGAACGACCTGCCAACCGCAACACCCACGGAGCCAATCCCATGACTCAATCCGTTCTCTGCATCGTTCCCGACGCCATGCACGCCGAGCGCATCCTCGGCGACCTGCGCGCAGCCGGCTTCGTCGGCGAAGACATCTCCGTGCTCTTCCCGGACCGCACTGGAACGCGGGATTTCGCGCACGAACACAACACAAAGGCACCCGAGGGCGCGGTGGCCGGCATCGGCGCCGGCGGAGCACTGGGCGGAACGCTCGGTTGGCTCGTCGGCATCGGAACCCTGGCGATCCCGGGCCTCGGCCCCTTCATCGCGGCCGGTCCGATCCTCGCGGCGCTGAGCGGTGCCGCCGTCGGTGCCGCCGTCGGCGGGATCACGGGAGCACTCATCGGACTGGGCGTGCCCGAGTTCGAAGCGAAGCAGTACGAGGGCAAGCTGAAGGAAGGCAACGTCCTCGTCTCGGTCCGCGTCACGAATGGCGAGCGCAAGCACATGGCCAAGACCATCCTCGAGCGCAACGAAGCCGATTCGATCTCCGTGACCGGCGACGCGAGCGTGCCGGCCAAGGCCAAGCACATGGACACGTCCCGCGCCACAGGCGCCAACTGACGCCGACCACTCGTCGCACACGCATCTTTACCACACGGCGGGCGCAGGGAACTCGAGCGACTCGCACCAGGCTTTCACCACCCTGCTCCCGCCGCCTACTCCGACCGTGATCGCCGAACGCTGATCACGCCCCACTCACCCGCTAAGGATCACCATCGCCACCATGTCCGCACGCACTCTCGGTCTCATCTTTCTGGTCGTCGGAATCCTCCTCGTCGCATTCGGGCTCAATGCCTCCGACTCGGTCGCGGACTCGATCTCCGAAGGTGTCACTGGCCGCTTCACGGACAAGACCATGTGGTACCTGATCGGCGGCGGAGCACTGGCCATCGGCGGCGCATCCATGGCGTTCCTGGGTGGACGGAAGTCCGCACGGTCCTGAGGGACCTTCGACTTCTCGAATCGACAACAACGTTCACGGCGGGTGATCCCAGCTGGTTCCCGGGGGGGCACGAGCGCATGGGATGCCCGCCGTGCTTTTTCACAGGCGTACTGCGCTGACTGCCACGACCCCACCTCGACGATAACGAACCCATATGGAGTTGAAGACGGTTCCCGCACGAGTGATGACGTGGTTCGTCCTGTGCAGCGTCGTTGCGGTCCTCTACTTCGCGCGCGAGTTCCTCGTCCCGATCGCGCTGGCCATCTTCATCGCGTTCGTGCTCGCGCCGCTCGTGCGCCGCCTCACGCGTGCAGGATTGCCGCGCGTCTTGGCCACGATTCTGACGATGGCGGGCGTGACGATCGTCCTCTCCGCGATCGGCTGGATGCTGGTCAGCCAGGTGCACGGATTCGCAGAAGAGCTGCCCGAGTATCGCTGGAACCTGCGTTCGAAGATCGCCGACGTGCGCTCGACGCTCGGCTCGCGCGTGGAGAAGGCAGCCGCGACCGTTCGCGAGTTGGGCGAGGATCTCGCGAGCTCCGCGACCGAGTCGCACGCGCGGCCGGCCGCCACGGATCGCTCCGCCGAACCGCCCGTCGCGTCACAGACACTGGTCACGAGCCTGCCGACGACTCTGGGTTCCATGGCCCTCTACTCGGCCATCGCGGGACTCGTGTACCTCCTGGCCGCTGTGATGTTGCTGCGCTGGGACGATCTGCGCGATCGAATCCTCGCGCTGGCTGGCGAGAACGAAGTCCATTTGACCTCGCGCGCCGCGCGCGACGCATCCGCGAATATCACGCGCTACTTGCGCCAGCAACTGCTCGTGAACACGATGCACGGCACCGCCGCGGGACTCCTCTTGTGGTGGATCGGCGTGCCCAACCCTCTCGTCTGGGGACTGGTCGCCGGCCTGCTGCGCTTCATCCCCTACGTCGGTCCGGTCGTCGGCACCCTCGCACCGATCCTCGTCTCGTTCGCGAGCTCTGATGGATGGACGCAGACATGGATCACCGCTGGCGCGCTCGTCGGGCTCGAAGTGGTCACGGCGAACCTGTTGGAACCGTGGATCTACGGCGCCTGCACGGGCATCTCACCGCTCGCGATCCTCGTCTCCGCGGCGTTCTGGACCTGGATCTGGGGCCCGGTCGGTCTCGTCCTCTCGACCCCGCTTACGGTCTGTCTGCTCGCGGTCGGCAAGCACTTCCCGCACTTGCGCTTCCTCGACATCCTGTTCGGCGACGAGCCCGCGTTGTCGCGACCGTCGCGCCTGTACCACCGGTTGCTCGCGGGCGATCAGGACGAAGCGTGGGAGATCCTGCGCGAGGGCAGCGCAGAACGCTCGCTCGTCGAGATCGTCGACGGGACCTTGGTGCCCGCGTTGGAGCTGGCGGCGATCGCGCGCACGGGCAACTGGATCGACAGCGAAGCGCGGGAACGGATCGGCGTCACCGCGTCGGCCATGGCGGACGAACTCGAGGACCTCGTGCCCACCCAGTCGGCGCAACCGGCACCGGGGGCGCCGCGCGTCCTGTGCTTCCCAGCACGCGACGCCTTCGACGGGATCGCGGGACGCATCCTGGTCCGCGAGATGTCACGCAGCGGCACGGACGCGAACTGGTCCGGTCACGAACGACTGCTGGGCGAGGTGCTGGAGGTGGCGCGGCGCGGCGAGCTCGACGTCGTCGTCATCTCGGCCGTCGTGCCCATCCACTTCTTGCACGTGCGTTCGCTGTGCAAGCGTCTCCTGGCGAACGATTCATGCGTCGAGATCCTCGTGGGCCTGTGGGGGGAAGCGTCCACGCCGAGGGAACTGGCCGAGAAGCTGCCGGACTCACCACGCATCCACGTCGTCACTTCGATCGCGGAGGCGCTGCGCTGGAGCGCGGGAGCGGCCGCCCGCGTCGCCCCGCGACAGGACGCGCCCGCCGTTCCCGCGTAGGCAATCCGAGCCGCGATGCCGCGGCGACGTCGATCCACGGAAACCGCTCGATCGACGCCGATCCTGCGGATTCCCGTGCTTCTGCCGATCTGGAATCGAACGGAATCGCAGGTCGTACCGGACCATGCTATCCGTGCGCGGTCGACGAGATTGCTACGATCCGCTCGGTGGCGGGTGAACTTGCGCTGGTCTTGTCGGGAGGCGGTGCGCGAGCTGCGTATCAGGTCGGAGTTCTCCGCGGCATCGCGCGCCATTTCCCCGACTTGGCGCCTCCCATCATCACCGGCGTCTCGGCCGGCGCGATCAATGCGGCTTGGCTCGCCGCACGCACGGAACCGTTCGCGAGGAAGATCGACCAGTTGCGCGATCTGTGGAGCGAACTGCGAACCGATCACGTGTTCAGCGTCGGCAGCTTCGAGTTGGCACGCAACGTCACGCGGACGGGATTGCGGCTGATCTCGGGTGGCTGGATTCGCGCGCCGCGCTCCAGCGCACTGGTCGATACCGGGCCTCTGCGCGAACTTCTGACGCGCACCATCGGAGATTCCGAGGGACGCCTCGCGGGCATCGACGCGAACATTCACGCGGGCACCCTGAGGTCGATAGCGATCACTTCGTCCTGCTACACGACGGGGCGCTCCGTCACGTGGGTCCAGGGCGGCGAACTCCCGCTGTGGAATCGCCCCGATCGCATGGGCGAGCGCACGCAGCTCGCGGTGGACCACGTGCTGGCCTCCGCGTCGCTCCCGCTGTTCTTCCCCGCCGTCCAGGTCGACGGCAGCTGGTACGGAGACGGCGGAATCCGTCTCACCGCGCCGCTCTCGCCGGCCATTCACCTGGGCGCGTCGAAGATCCTGGCGATCTCGACGCGCAACGCGCGTCGAGAGATCGTGCCCGAAACGCACGTGAAGTCCGATTACCCGCCCCCGGCACAGATCGCGGGCGTGCTGATGAACGCGGTCTTCCTGGACCTCTTCGATGCCGACGCGCTGACCGCGCAGCGCTTGAACAAGCTGGTCGAGGCGCTACCGCCCGATCGCCGCGGGGAACTGCGCCCCATCGATCTCTACGTGATGCGCCCCTCGCGCGACCTGGGACAGTTGGCCAACGAGTTCGAGCCGCGGTTGCCCGGCGCTTTCCGTTTCTTGACGCGTGGAACGGGAACGCGCGAGGACCGTTCGAACGACTTCCTCTCGATGATCATGTTCCAGCCCGACTATGCGGCGAGCTTGATGGACATCGGTGAGGCGGATGTGGACGCGCGCGCGGGCGACATGGCGGCGTTTCTAGGTCGGTGAACCCGCCGGCGCCGTACGGCTCGATCAACGGTCAGGGGGCCGAACGAGCTCGCGAACTCTCCTCGTCGGCCGCTTCGTTCCGCCACTCGATGACCGCCGCGTAGCCACCGCTTTCGGGGTCGGAGCGCAAGTAGCCGTCGACGACGTCCAGGACGTGAAAGCCGCGCTTCAACTGGAAGGTCAGGGTCGGGTCGCGAATGTCGCCACGCGCCACGCGATCGACGTACTCACGCGCAGTCAGGTGATCCGCGTAGTTCGAATATCCGCGCAGACGCGCACCCGCGCGAATCCGGCGCAGCCCCAAGCGCACGCACAGGTCGCGTCGGGCCGCGTAGATGGCCGAACCGACGCCGGTCCCCTGACTCTCGGGATGCACCATGATCTCGGCGCCGTACAGCGTCCGACCTTTCTCGGGGTCGTGGTTCGTGAACATGCCGCGGTCCGTGAAGTGGCGCCAGCTCTCGTACGAATCATAGTCGTCCCACATGACGATCAGGCTCGCCGCCATGCCCAGGATGCGGTTCGAACCTTCGAGAAGTGCAACCAATTGGCCCTCGGGGAACACGTCGTGGTGCGAGGCCAACTGCTCCTTCTGCCAGGGAGCGCTGTGCGGATACACAGCCATGCAGAGGTTGATGATCTCGTCGTAGTCCGAAGGACGAGTCTGGCGAACGATGACGGTCATATGGATTCAGAGGACGACGGAACGGGGTGTCGGAATCGGATTCTTGCGCCGTTGCGCGTCGAGCAGAGGCAATACCGTACCCGAACTCTTGGTCTCGACGATCGTCGCGAGGTTGAGTTCGCCGATGACCATCGTCTCTTGGTTGGGGATGCCCTCGGCCAGGATGCCGTCGCGCGAGAACGCGAAATCACTGGGCGTCAGGATTCCCGCCTGCCCGTAGTTCAGCGAAACGGCCGGCACCATCGGCAGCGATCCGACCGTCGAAGCCTGGATCACGTACATCTGGTTCTCGATCGCGCGTGCATGGGCGCAGTAGCGCACGCGCAGGAAGCCTTGCCGCTCGTCGGTGCAACTGGGGACGATGAGGATGTTCGCGCCGTCGCGAGCGAACGCGCGCGCCATCTCGGGAAACTCGACGTCGTAGCAGATGGTGACGCCCATCCGACCGAAGTCGGTCTCCATCATCGTCAGCTGCTCGCGCGGCGTGATGAGCCAGTCCTCGGACTCGAAGCGCGTCATGTGGATCTTGCCCTGCACGGCGAGCTGGCCGCGCGGGCCGAACACGTGACAGTCGTTGTAGACGACATCGCCCGCGCCGCGGATCGGGATCGTCCCGGCCACGATGTACAGGCCCGAGCTGCGAGCGAGATCGGTGAACAGATCCATGTACCGAGCTGCCTGGTCCGCCAAGTTGCGGATCTGGGCCGGCATCGGCCCGCGCACATCCCCGAGGGTCAGCAACTGGACCGTGAAGTACTCGGGGAATACGAGCAGGTGGCACTTGTAGTCGACGGCCGTCTCGACGAGACCGCGCACTTGGTCCGCGAAGCCGTCGAACGTCTTCACCGGTCGGATGAAGTACTGCAGCGTGGCGACTCGGATACGATCCATCGAACGAACTCCTGGCGGTCTGGGGCCGAACGCACGGCTCCGGTTCGTCGCCGGTCGCTCGTCCACTCTCGCCCGTGCTTCCCGTTCGAGCCGTGTGCTCCGCGGTGATGCTCGGGTCTTCCGACCCATGGTGTTACGGTCCGCGTGCCAGCCGCGCAACAAGGGCCGCGACGAAAGGACTGGACCATGAATCCCTCGAAAATCCTCGCCGCCGTGGGCATCGGCCCCGAGTCGGAGCACGCGATCGTCCAGGCCGACGAACTCGCGCGCGCGAGCGGCGCCGAACTCCACGTGATCCACGCGATTCCGAACGCGCTGGGCGGATACCCGTTCTTCTACCAGGGCTCGTTCTCCTACGACCGCGCGGAGAAGTTCCAGGCGGAAGCGGCCGAGGTGCGCCGCACGCTGCTGGGCGAGCTCACGGCGTACATCGCTCGCTTGACGGGGCGCGCAGCGACGGAGTTCGTCGTGGAGGTGCACCAAGGTCGCACGGACGAGGTCGTCCTGGCTGCGGCGACGAAGTGTCAGGCGAGCCTGATCGTCGTGGCCTTCCCCAGCGAGGAGCACGCCACCGATCCGGACGTACGCGGAATTCTGCGTCACGCCGAAGTTCCAGTGCGCATCGCTCGCGCGAAATCGCGCTCGAAGCAGATCGTCGTC
>JBBQCC010000151.1:0-10565 GCA_038318285.1 Planctomycetota bacterium
GCTACCGTGACCACGGTGAACGCGATGGGGGATTCCGTTCCCGGAATCCCGCCGACGTTGATCCCCAGCAATCCTGTCAAGAGACCCAGCGGCAGGAAGATCGCCGCGACGATCGACAGTCGGTACATCGTTTCGTTCATCTGCTCGGCCAAGCGGTTGCTGAGCTCCTCGTAAGTCACCGCCGCCCGGTCGCGCGCTGCGTCGAGATCCTCGACGTAGCGCGTCGTGCGATCGGCCGCTTCGCGCAGGCGTGCACGCGCCGTGTCATCCAGCCAAGTGACGCGCTCCGTGTTCAACCTGCCGATCGTGTCGCGCTGAGGCGCGATGACGCGCCGCAGCGCGATCGACTGACGCCGCAGCGCGGACAAGCGCGTGCGCAGTTCGCGGTTGCCGGCCGTCAAGACCAACTCCTCCAACTCGTCGGCGCTCTCCTCGATGTCGCCGACGACGGATCCGATCTTGCTCAGCAGGCTGGCGACGATCTCGTACAAGAGGTCGCCGGCGGACACCGGGCCGTTGCCCGCCGCGAGCTGGTTCGCGACCTCCTGCACGGACACCAGGCGCCGATGCCGCAACGTGAGCACGCGGTCGCCTTGGATCCAGAGGCGCAGTGACACCATGTCCTCGGGCTCCGCGCCTGCGTTCAGGTTGATGCCGCGCAGAATGACCATCAGCGCGTCGCCTTGCACCAAACTGCGCGGGCGCGGGTCGTCGGCCGTGAGCGCTTCGACCAGCACGCCGTCGATGCCGCTGTGCTCGCGCAACCACGCGACGGACGCCGGATCCTTGTAGTCGAGGTGCAGCCAGTGCGCCTGACCCGGTGCGCGCTCACCGATCTCGTCGGGACGCACATCGTGTGCGCCGCCGCGTCCGTCGAGGAGCAGGGATTGCAGTGGTTCGAAGGAGTTCATAGGAGGTCCGCTTTCGTCGAGCGGCATTCTTGGCTTCGAGCGGCAGCCGATCGAGATCGCGTCGCCAGAAACCCGTTCGAGGCATGGATGCGCCGCGGCGCAGCTGTTCGCTGTGCAGCCCGACGACTCCGTGCAGGCCGACCGCGTCGCGGGCACGACGCCGTTCCTCTGCGAGTGATTCGAGTTCGTTCCCACTCACGGCGTGCACCGCGTCGTAACTCGACGTGTGTCGTGCAGAGTCTTCGACGTGCACACGACGTCGCCTCCGAATGCGTTCGAGCGCGGAAGACAAGGCGCATGCGCGACCTGCGCTTGCTAGGCTCACGTGGGCTCCCCCGAGCCTAGACCGCAAAAACCCCACAGGAGATCCCCATGGCTCGACGTACAGTCCTCCGCAGCTCGAAGGGCAAAAAGCTCTACGCCGTCCGCAATGACGACGGCTCCTTCAAGGACATCCAGTCGTACGCGCGCGCACACGCCGCCGACCTGCGCATGACCTCGAAGGCCGAGATGGAGACGGCCAAGAAGGCCGGCAAGAAGAAGACGAAGAAGAAGGCGAGCAAGAAGAAGGCCGCCAAGAAGACGACCAAGAAGGCCCCGGCCCGCAAGGCCACCAAGAAGACGATGCGCAAGAAGACGACGTCCAAGAAGACCATGCGCAAGTGATCGATGCGCCGCACGGGCCGACGTCCCGGTGCGTGCACGGACCCGGGATCGGCGCCAACTCGGCGGCCGGTCCCGGGCTCTATTTCAGAGCCTGTGCGGGGCGCTCGCCGCCGCCATCCGGGGACGGAATCGGGTGCATTTCGCCGTTCATCCGCACTTCCAGTGGCCCCTTCACGTGCAGGTCGCGCTGCGGGAACGGGATCTCGATGCCATTCGCCTTCAGTGCATCCCAGATCCCGAAGTACAGCGCGCTCTTGATCACCTCGGGACGATTGAACTCGGTCACGGTCCAGACACGGAGTTCGAAATCGATCGAGCTGTCGCCGAATCCGACGAACATGAGGTCGGGCGGAAACTCCGACAGCACGTCCTCGTTCGCGGCCGCGACCTCGAGTGCCAGACGCTCGACTTCGCGCGGATTGCTGCCGTAGGAGACGCCAAACGGAACCGTGAAGCGCACACGACGGTCGCCGCCCAGGCTCCAGTTCACGACGCGGGACGAGATGAATTCGGAGTTCGGGATGATCAGCGCGATGTTGTCGTTCGTCACGATCGTCGTGCTGCGAGCCCCGATGCGGACCACGCGCCCGGCCGTGTCGCCGACGGCGACGCGGTGGCCCATCTGGATCGGGCGCTCGAACAGGATCACCAACCCGCAGACGAAGTTGTTGATGATGTCCTGCAGGCCGAAGCCGATGCCGACGCCCAGGGCGCCGATCAGGACGGTCAGCGAGGTCAGGTCGATGCCGCTCGCGGTGAAGCCGATCAGCAGGCCGAGCAGCAGAACGACGTATCCCGCCAAGCGGGACAGCGCGTGCTGGCTGCCGATGTCCATCGCCGACCGCGACAGGATCCGGGTGCGGAGGATCCATCGGACGGCCTTCGCCGCGAGGGCGGAGCCGACGACCACGGCGACCAAGACCAGCAGCTTGGCGACCGTGACCGGCTTGTCGTCCAGCGTGAAGAGCGGACGACTCAACAGTTCGAGCAGGTAGTCCCAGTCCATGCAAGCCCGCGCGCAGCGCCGAGCGGGCACCAGGATGCGAGGACACGCGCCGGAACTCCATACCGTGGCCGAATTCGATCCCCGCGTTCGCTGCAGTTCATCGAGGCCGGCGGGGGAACGCAGGGGCGCCGTCGGGTAGGCTCCCGCCGCGTTGAATCAGAATCCCGTACCGCCCGACGCGCCGCACCTGACGAGCGAGTTCATCTACGTCGGTCTACTCTTCGCGCTCTTCGTCGTGCCGCGCGTGTTGCAGCGTTATCGCATCCCGGCGGCCATCACGAGCCTCGCGCTCGGCGCCGGCGCGGGGATGGGGCTGGGACTGTTCCAGGACGATTCGACGCTCAAGATCCTGTCCACGTTCGGGATCGTGTCCCTCTTCCTCTTCGCCGGGTTGGACGTCGACTTCGCCGAGCTGCGTGGCCAGACGGTCGTCCTGATCCAACACCTCGTGATCATGCTCGTCACGTTGGCGTTGGTCGTCGCGGGCGGCATGCAGTTCCTCCACTTCGACATCCGCACCGCGATGCTCGTGGGCGTGGCGTTGCTCACGCCGTCGACGGGCTTCATCTTGAACTCGCTCGACCAGCTCAACGTCGACCTCAGCGCGCGCAACTGGGTGAAATCGAAGGCCATCGCGTCCGAGCTGGTGTGCCTGGTCATCCTGTTCACGACGATCCGCTCGACGTCGGCAGCCAGTCTGACGAACGCCTCGCTGGCGCTGCTCGGCATCATCGTCCTGTTGCCGATCGTCTTCCGCTTGTTCGCGGCCTTCGTGGTCCCGCACGCGCCGAAGTCCGAGTTCGCCTTCCTGATGATGACCGCCGTCGCTTGCGGTGCGTTCACGTACCAACTGGGCGTTTACTACCTCGTCGGCGCGTTCGTCGTCGGCATCGCGGCACAACGGCTGCGCAAGCGCCTGCCGGCGATCGCGTCCGAGCGTATGCTGCACTCGGTCGAAGCGTTCTCGTCGCTGTTCGTGCCGTTCTACTTCTTCGTGGCGGGCACGCATCTGCGCAAGGAGAACTTCGCGACGGACGCTCTGCTCACGGCTCTCGCCTTCGTCGTGGTGGCGATCCCCGTGCGGATCGCGTCGCTGTGGATCCACCGTCGGCTGGCGCTGGGTGAATCGTTCCAGAAGAGCCTCGGCGTCGGCGCCGCGCTCCTGCCGACGCTCGTGTTCACGCTGGTCATCGCCGAGATCCTGCGCGACAAGTTCGCCGCGCCTGCGTGGCTCTTCGGTGGCTTGGTCGTGTATGCGGTCGTCACCGCGCTGATGCCCGGAATCCTGCTCGGCGTGCGCGTACCCGAAGAGGACGAAGAGATGCTGCGCAACCAGGAGCCGGTCGCCGAGACCTAGCGGTCCGGCTGGAGACTCACGAGCTTCATCCGAGTGGCTCGACGCGCACGAGCACGACGCGAGTCTCCGCGTCCCTACCGAGCAGTTCGAGTTCCTCCGGCGCACCGACGTCGTGCACCCACAGGCTGTCGCCGCACTGCAGATCGAACGGCGATTCCTCGCGTGGCACCCGGGCCGTGAGGGATCCCGTGAGCACGTGCACGAACGCGTCACCCGGTCCGACCCACTCGCGCATCCGCCGGGCGGCGATGCGCGTGACCTGGACCTCCGCATGGACCGTATCGCGTCGCGCGAAGACGTTGAAGTCGGCCACGGGACCCGCGACGAGTTCCGCGCGCGTCGCCCAGCCGCCGTCGAAGCGCAGCGGTTCGAGCGCGCGCAGTCGCGAGCGATGCGAGCTCTCCGCGTGCGCCAGTACGAGCCCCGCGCCCTCCGTGATCACGAGCGTGCGGTCGTAGCCGTCGAACGCGGAGAAGGGTCCGTCCCGTTCGACACGCGACTTCGAGATGCGCCAGTCGAAGTCCATGCGCGCGAGCTCCGCGTCCTGGGGCCAGATCGCCAGCTCCTCCGTGACGCCGCCGCCGTCCTTCCATGCCGTGCGCCGCGCGTCGTCCGGCGTCAGGTGGAGGATCTCGCGCTGCATCGCACGAACGTACCGGATGTGACCCGGCGTGCGTTCACTCTCGCGCCTTCGGTTCGGGCAGCGGGCCGACGATCGTCGTGAATCCCTCGGGGCGCGCTCGCTTCGCCGCGGCGAGCAGGTCGCAAGGCCACAGCCTCGCCGTCGCGTCGCCGGACGCCGTGACGATCCACGTGCCGCTCGGATCGATGTCGGCGTCGAACACCGAGTCCATGTGGCCGGAGAAGCTCGCTATGCCGCAGCGTCGCTCGAGGTCCCACAGGCGCGCCGTGCCGTCGAGCGAACCCGTCACGGCCCAGGGCGCCGATCGCGCACGCGCCAACGCCGTGAGGCTGTTCGTGTGATGCTCACCCGGCGATTCGTACCGGTCGCAGTTCACGAGCTCAGTCGGTCGGCTTGGATTTGGAAACTGCCACAAGAACGTGGAGCGCGAATATTTCGACGCGCTGAGCAACAGCCCTTGGTCCGGCGCGAACAGGACGAAACCCTGAGTGGTCGTGCGATTCGTGTGCGCGATGCAGTTTCCGCCCTCGTCGAACACTTCGACGTGTAGACCCTGCTCCGCGGCGGCGACCCAGCGACCGTCGGGCGAGAACGCGACGTCGAACACGCTCGTGAGCGCGCGCAGGTCGGACAGAAAGGGTTTCGATCGCCACACGAGGGCCTTGTCGGCGGAAGCCTCGACGTCCCAAACGCACACCGTCCGGTCGTTGCCGCCCGTCGCGAGGCGCTGTCCGTCCTGCGAGAAGCGCAGGGCCGTCAGTTCGCCGTCGTGCGCCGCGAATCGCCGCTCGACGCTCGTGCCGAAGTCGAGGATGGCGATGCCGCCGCGGCCGTCCGCCAGCGCTGCACGGCTTCCGTCGGGCGAGAACGCTGCCGGCAGGACGGTCTGCGACCGGGGTTCGACGACGCGCTCGATGTGCGCATCACGCGCGTCGAACAGCACGACGCGACCCTCGGCGTCCGTGGTCAGCACGCGCCGAGCCGCGACGTCGAACTCTGCCCTCAGGAGCGGTCGCGAACTCGATTCCGGTGGTTCGAAGAGGTGTTCCGGCGCTCCACTCGGCGCGTTCCACGAACGCGCTGTCCCGTCGTCGGAGGACGTCAGGACGCGCGCACCGTCCCACGAGAAGCGCGCGCTGCGCACGGCGCCGGTGTGTCCGCGCAAGACGGGCAGGAACGGTCGCTCGCCGCCGTACCACACGGAGGCGCTGGACTGCCTTTGCCAGGTCGTCAGGAACGAACCGTCCGGGCTCCACGCGAGGCCCATGATCTGGTGTGCCGAGCCGCGACAAGTGCGGAGCAGTTCGCCGTCCTGCGCACGAAAAAGCCGCAACGCGTCGTCGTACGCGACGGTCGCCAACTGTCGGCCGTCGGGACTGAACGCGATGCGCACGATGGCGCGGTGATCGTGGTCGGGCAGCACGTAGCGGTCCGCGCCGGTCGCGACGTCGACGACCTTGGCGCCGGCGTCCCACGACAGCGCAAGGCTCCGGCTATCCGGCGAAAAGCGCAGCGAGTGATAGCGACCCGGCGCAGGGAACATGCGCGTCGGCGCGATCACGGGGAGTTCGTCCCCCGATCCGATCGAAGCGGCGACGACGTCGAGGTCCCAGATCTGAGCCGTTCGATCCGCGCATCCCGTCGCGATCCAGCGGCCGTCCGCGCTGGCGTCCAGCGCGGGAGCGAGCGCGCTCGATCCAGCGAGCGTGCACAGCTCGCGCCCCGTTCGCGCATCGAAGAGTCGTTTCGTGCCGTCCGATTCGGAGGTCATCGAGCCGCCGATCGGCTCCGCGGATCGCGTGAAGATCCACGATCCGCCACGCACGAATCGCGCTTCCGCGACGGAACCCGTGTGCCCCCTGCAGATCGTGATCTCCTGCCCGCTCGCCGCGTCGAACACGCGCGCGGTGCCGTCGCGAGCGGCAGTGACGATGCGCGTCCCCGTCGCGTCGAAATCCAGGGAGTGCACGTCGCTCTCGTTACCGGCCAATTCGATGCGCGGAGCGTCCGGATCCGCGAAGGCCACCACGCTGGCGCGTCCACCCGTGCCGGCGAACGCGACGCGAGTTCCGTCAGGCGAGAAGCGCACGGTGTGGATCGGACGTCCGTCCAGTCGCAGCGCCGCTGTCTCGCGCCCCGTCGCGGCGTCCCAGATCCGCACGGTCCCGTCGGGCGAGGCGGTCGCGATGCGCGACGACGACGCGTCGATGTCGGCACCGTAGACGACGTCCGTGTGACCGATCAGCACGGCGCGCTCGTGCAGCGTCTCCAGCGCCGCGAGCAGCACGCGGTTGCTCGCGATCCCGGGGTCTTGCTCTGCAGCGCGGATCGCGAAGTCGAGGGCACGCGGCGGCCCGTCGCGCATCGATCCCGCGGCCTGGTCGCGGAACCAGCCACCCTCGTAGAGTGCGAGCACCGCCTGCTTGCGCCGCTCCTCGGTGCGCACGCGGCCGAGCAGCACGAGCGCGACCGACAGCGCGATCGACAGCGCGGCGATGGATCCGATGGTCCCGGTCGCCAGCACCGGATTGCGCTGGCCGAACCGCCGCAAGCGCAGCAACGGACCGGCGGGGCGCGCTTGGATCGGCTCGTACTCGCGGACGCGCCGCAGTTCCTCGGCAAACTCGAGCGCGGTCGGGTAGCGACGGCGGATGTCGCGCTCCATTGCGGTCGCCAGGACGATGGCCAAGTCGCTCGGCAAGCTCGCGTTCAACTTGCGCGGCGAGGGGATCGGCGCAGTGCGGATCGCTTCGGCCAGGCCGGCGTTGGAATCGGCCTGGAACGGACGCTCGAGGGTGAGGCACTCGTAGAGCACGACACCGAGCGAGTACACGTCGGTCGCGCGCTCCAGGTGACGGCCGCTGACCAGCTGTTCGGGAGAGATGTAGGCCGGCGTGCCGAACACCTCGTCGGAGCGCGTCAACTGTGCCGACTCGTCGTCGTCGCCGCGCGCGAGGCCGAAGTCGAGGATGACGGGTGCGCCGTCCGTCGACACCATGATGTTGCCGGGCTTCACGTCGCGGTGCACGACCCCGGCTTCGTGCGCGGCGTGCAGTGCGCGCGCCGCGCGTTCGAAGAACGATAGCGATTCGGACAGATCCAGCGCGCGCCGCGGAGCCAGGATGCGCGACGCGCTGGTCGCGGTCTCGTTGCGCGAGTCGGGCGTGATCTGACGCTCGCGCTCCTCGCGCACGCGGATCAGCGCGGATGCAAGCGTCTCGCCCTCGACGTAGCGCATCGCGATGTAGGGCAGCTCGCCGTCCAGGTCGGCGTCGAGCACGGCACAGATCCCGGGATGGTCGAGGCGCGCCAGGATTTCGGCCTCGCGGCGGAACCGCGCGCGTCGGCCCTGCGACACGCTGGCCACGTGAATCGTCAGCACCTTGAGCGCGACCGACCGGTCCAAGCGTCGGTCGACCGCGCGGTAGACGACGCCTTGCCCACCGCGACCGAGCACTTCGGCGATCTCGTAGGGCCCGATGCGCTCGAGGCGCCGCGTACGCGTGCGGAGCACGGGGTTCGCGTCCGTCGCGGGGCTGGTCAACGTGAGGTACTCGCGCGCGACGCGCTCCTCGTGTCCCGGAAAGCGCTCCAAGTAGTGCGCGAGCGGACGTAGTCGGCCCGCGTCGATGTCCGACAGCAGTTGGTCCGCGAAATCGAACAGGATCGATCCGCTAGAATCCATCGCGTCGTTCATGCGGGGGGATGTCGGGGTGGGCGTCCGACACTCGCCAGCGTACTCGGCGCGGCGCGCCCTGGGCGCGCGGCGTAGGATCTGAGACCGTCCCCATGCCCACCGAACCGACCGATACGCCCCGGCGCAGTCAGGACCCCCGGTTCGAGGCGCTGTTCGCCGAGGTCGCACCGGCGCTGTACGCCTGGGCCGAGTTGCGGATCCGTCCGAACTTGCGCGCGCGGCTCGATCCGCAGGACCTCGTGCAGGAGGTCTGGATCCGCGGCATGCAGGGCTTCGCTCGGTTCGACGCGCGCGGCGTCAGCTTTCGCGCTTGGGCGTTCCGCATCGGCAAGAACGTGCTGATGGAATCGCTGCGTGCGTCGCGCAACGACATCGTCGATACGCCGGGCGGCGCGACATCGCGCATGCTCGCGCTCGAGCGCGTGCCGCAGGACGTGACGAGCTTTACCCAGCGCGTTGCCCGCGAGGAGTCGGTGCGCGCGTTCCTCGACGACGCCGGTCAACTCGCCGAGGTCGAGCGCATGCTGCTCGTGCACTGCGGCCTGGAGGGGGAGACGTGCGCAGAAGCCGCCGTGAAGCTCGGTATCTCCGAGGACGCCGCGATCAAACGCTGGCAAAGGCTGAAGGCGCGTCTGCGCGAGGAGTCGTGGTCGCGCGCGATCCTCGGCGCCGAATGAATGACGCGCGTTCCTGCGCGCGGTGTGAATCAGTAGCCGACCTTCTTGTCGACGACGTTCAGCAGCGGCTCGCCCGCGTCGAAACGGCGCAAGTTCTCGCGGAACACGGTCCAACGGCGAGCATCCGTCAACTCGGCGACGGAGGCCACGTGCGGCGTGATGACGACGTTCGGGAACTTCCACAGCGGATGTGAGGCGGGCAGCGGCTCGGGCGTCGTGACGTCGAGGCAGGCGCCGGCGAGGTGCTTCGTGCGCAGCGCCTCGACCAACGCGTCCTGATCCACGACGGGACCGCGCGAGATGTTGACGAGGTAGCTGCCGGGCTTCATCGCGGCCAGTTCGCGCACGTCGATCATGTGGTCGGTCTCGGGCGTCAGCGGCACGGCGAGCGCGACGACGTCGGCCTCGGCGAGCATGGAGAGGAGTTGGTCGGGCTTGGCGACGCGCTCGACGTAGTCCGGTCCCGGCTCGTCGCCGCGTCGCGTGGCGATCACGCGCATGCCGAAACCGTGACCGCGCCGCGCGATTTCGGTGCCGATGCCGCCCAGCCCGACGACGAGGAGGGTGCGACCTTCGAGCGCGATGGGATCGAGCTCCCCGGATCCGTCACGGTTCCAAGTGCCGTCCTTCCGGCCGGCGAGGTGGACCGGGAGGTCGCGCGTCAGCGCCAGCAGCATCGCGAACACGTGGTCGGCGATGGCCGGCCCGTGCACGCCGCGCAGGTTGGTCAGCGTGATGCGATCCGCGTCGCGGATCTCGGGCATGCCGACGTACCGGTCGACACCGGCGCTTTGCGCCTGGATCCAGACGAGCTGCGGCGCCACGCGCAGGAAGTCGGGCGACGCGTAGCCGGCGTCGATGCCGTCCGCCTCCGCCGCACGCGCGAGGGCCTGGGCTCGGTCGAGTCCGACGACGACGCGGACACGGGGCGCGACTGCGGCGACGTCGGCCAACTCGGCGTCCGTCATCTCGCGCGCGAAGTAAGTCAGCGGCTTGGCATCGGGTCCGCGCTCGACCGCGACGCGCGCGTTGCGCAGCGAGCCGAGCTGCTCCGTCGGTCGCTGCGACGGTGCTGGCGGATTCGAGCTGCAGGCCGCGGCCAGGATCGACGCGACGAGGAAGGGGAGGTGGCGCATGCCGCAGATGCTAGCGAGCGCGCACCGGCGCCTTGACTCTCGATTCGCGGGCATCGAGAGTTCGGCGCTACCCGGCGCCCTCCGCGCCGTGCCGACCACGATCGACGAAACCTGCCATGCCCCAGAACACGCCCGGCTCCCTCAAGAACCAGCGCACGATCCTCCTGAACCAACGGACGATCCAGCGCCAGCTGAAGAAGGTGCTCTCCAACCAGACGACGATTCGCCACCACCAATCGACGATTCTGGCCAACCAGAACCGGATCATGGCGAACCAGGGAAAGCTGCTGTCGCGCTGACGTTTGGCGACGTGACGGTTGACGATGGTGTCCGTTGAATCCAACCATCCGTAGCGGCTGGCCCCGTTCAGCCGCCGCTACGGGTGGAAGGTTTACAACGACACCCACGTCAAACCTCACGGCGCCAAACGACAGCGCGACCGCAGCTTTCCCGGGGTAGCCCTGATGCCGTT
>JBBQCC010000152.1:0-10516 GCA_038318285.1 Planctomycetota bacterium
GGTTGCCGCAGCGCGTTCGCATTGCGCCGCGACGTTGCAGCAACCCCGTCCGAAGATACCTGGCACCGAACGGGGTTTTTGGACCATCGCTCAGGGAGACACGATCCCGAGCAGCTCGTCGTAGCGGCCGTCGAAGTCGCGCAGAGTGCGCTCCTTCAACTGCTCGACGCCGAAGCCCTCGACGCAGAACGACGCGGCGACCGTGCCGTACAGCATCCCCTTGCGCAGCGTCTTGGGCTCGATGCTCTTCTCGCGCGCGACGTAGCCCAGGAATCCGCCCGCGAACGTGTCGCCGGCGCCGGTGGGATCCACCACGGTGTTGACGGGGTAGGCCGGGAGAGAAAAGTGCACGTCGGCGCCCATCAAGAACGCGCCGTGCTCGCCCTTCTTCAGGATCACGTAGCGCGGACCCATGCCGAGGACGAGGCTCGCGGCCTTCATCAGATTGCGCTCGCCGGTCAGCATGCGCGCTTCTTCGTCGTTCAACACGACGGCGTCCACGCGACGCAGCAGCCCGGCCAACTCGGGTCGCATGATCTCGATCCACAGGTTCATCGTGTCGAGGACGGTGAACGTCGGGTGGTCGACTTGATCGAGCGCCTTCGCCTGCACGACGGGCGACGCGTTCGCGAGGAAAACGTACTTCGACGCGCGCATCGCGGACGGGATCTTGGGGTCGAACTTTTCGAAGACGTTCAGTTGCGTCTCGATCGTGTGGCGCGTGTTCCAGTCCTTCTCGTAGCGGCCGGTCCAGCGGAACGTGCGGCCCTCGGCGTGCTCGACGCCGCTCGTGTCCACGCCGCGTTTCGCCAGCATCGCCAGGTCGCCGGGCACGAAGTCCTTCCCGACCACCGCGACGAGTTGCACCGGCCGGAACGCGGCCGCGGCGACCGAGAAGTAGAGAGCGGATCCGCCCAGCACGTCCACGCGGCGCTCGGTCGTCGTTTCGATCGTGTCGTAGGCCAGCGTTCCGATGACGAGGAGGGACATGCAGGGTTCCGCGGGGGCTTTGGGGGAGTCGGAGTGGGCGAAAAAGACGCGGGATTCCAAGCGAAACGGCGGCGCGCGTCAACGCTCGATCGATTCTCCGCGCGTCGGTCCGCGGACGTCGTGCGATCAGCTGCCGCCGGCTTCGCTCGATTCCATCTCGGCGCGCACCTCGCGCGCACCGGGAACGCCGGGCAGCAGAAAAATCCCCCCCGCCAGGCCGAGCCCCGTGTTCAGGAGGCGATAGCTGACGCTGACCGCAATGCCGAGCGCCGTCGCCGCGCCGAGCAAGTGGAACAAGTAGCCGTACAGCGCCTCGCCGACGCCCCATCCGCCGGGCGCGATCGGCACCGAGCTGACGGTGTTCGCGATGGCCGCGATGCCGATGTACTCGGGCAGGCTGAGCACGTCGCCGAACGCGTGGCCCAGCGAGTACAGCGCGAACGCGATGCTGGTGTGGTTCAGCGCCGACAGCACGATCGCGAACGTGATCTCGGCCGGATGCTTGGCGTAGATGGACAGCGCGCGGTCGATCGAACGCAGGCGCTCCTTCTGCGGCAGCTTCTCCAGCAGTCGATCGACGCGCAGCGCGCGGCGCGGCCAGGGATGCAGGCCGACCCACAGGGCGACGAGCACCGCCAGAAACGCGAACGTGACCGGCCAGCGCACTTCGTGGAAGCGCTCGCCCTCGACGAGCACCACGATCGCCGCCATCGCCATGAGGACGAGCAAGCCGAGCCCGCGGTCGACGAGCACGGAGACGAGCGCGTCTGCGCGCCGCTCGGGATGCTCGCGCACGACCATCACGGCCTTCACCACGTCGCCGCCGGTCAGGCCCGGCAGCACGAGGTTCATGAAGAAGCCGATGAACGTGAGGCGCAGCGCGTCGTACCAGCGGGCCGCGCATCCGGCGACGTTCAGGAGACGCCACCAACGCGTGATGGCGACGATCGCGCTGAAGAGCAGCAGGGCGAGCGCCTTCGTTAGGCCGCTCGGATCCATTTCGCGGAAAACGCGCACGAGACCGGGGCGCCAGTCGAGTCCGTCGCCCTGCGCCGCCGCACGCTGCACCTGGATCTCACTGCCCGCCGTAGCGGCCGCGCGCGCTTCGGCCGACCACTGAGGCGCCAAGTCTTGGCCGGCATCGAAGCGGAAGCCCACCGAATCCGTGCGCCACTCGCCCACGATGGAACCATGTGCCGTGTCGGTCGACTTGCTCGCGCGCAGGACGAGTTGGTCGTCCCAGGGCACCATGTACGCGACCAGCGCGAGCAGCGCGATCGCGAGCGCGCCGCGCAAGAGGCCGCGCCAGCGCGAACCTTGCGCGGTCACGGCTTGGCCCCGGAGACATTCAGCGCTGCTCCGTTGGTCGCGGTCGAGTTCCCGGCCTCCTTGCGCGCGAGCCACCAGCGGTACCAGTCCTCCTCGCGCAAACTCTGCACCTCCGGCGCCGCGACGACTTGCAGCGTCTGCATCGCGCGCACCCGCAGCTCGCCTTCGGGATGCTGGACCGCGAGCACCTGAATGAACTTCAACCAGTCCTCGCTCGTGTGCGCCAGCGGCGGACCGCCCGCCGGCGCCTGCGGCAGGCCGTGTTCGGCCAGCACTTCGAGCAGCGCGCGCAGCGGCATCGCCGCCGTCTCCGTGCGCATGCGGTCGTACAGCACGGCGTCGAATCCGCGCGCGCCGCCGGTCGCCGCGACGCCGCGCACCGCCGCCGCCCGCACGAGCTCGTCCTTGTCCTCGAGGGCCGCCGCGAGCGCGCGGCGCACGCACAGGCTCTCCAGGTGTTGCACGAGCTGCGCGAGGTCCGTCGATTCCTGGTCGCCGCGATCGACCACCGCCGACAACTCCGCCGACGCTCGCAGCGCGCGACGACCGGCGGCGAGGTCGAGATCGAGCGCGCGCACGGCCGCAGCACTACGCACGACCTCGGACTCCGCGTTCGGCTTGCCCTCGACGAGGCCCCGCACCGCGCGCACCAATTCCTCGAGCACGGGCGCGAGCACGTCCGGCCCCGCCGGTGTCTGGTCCGCGCCGAGGCGCGACGGCAGGCCGATCGGAAGACGCGCGCCCAGCCCCGCGAGCCCGAGCACCGCGCGTTCGCGCGACAGCTTGGACGAATCCTCGACCGCGAGCCGCGCGAACCACTCGACGTGGCGCGGATCGGGCGGCCCGTCCACGCGCGCGCGCTCCTGCAGCGCGATCAGGTTCTCGAGGCATTCTGCGGCCGGGTTGTCGACCTCTTCGAGATCGACCGCCGATGCGTACTGCGCACCCGCGCCTTGGAAGATCCCCAGGATCTGACGGCGCCAGAACCAACCGGTGTCGCCCTGCAGCGCCGCCTGGTAGCGGTGGCGCGAATCGCCGGCGTGCAGCTGCTCGAGGTTCCAGACCTTGACCTCGGTCGTCCGGCAGCCCGCCAGCCCGAGAACGAGGCAAGCGACGAAAGGGACTGCGCTGCCCGCAGAGTGGAACGACGGAACGCGCACGCGGCGAGTGTACGAAGGCGCGGCGGGAGCAAGAAGTCCGCGCCGGACGGTTCGCGTCCCGGCGGGTGAAGACCTCGCCGGCAGAAGAGATGGTGGAGGCGGCGGGAATCGAACCCGCGTCCCGGCTGCCCTGATCAGGGGGTGTCTACGTGCGTGTCCTGCGCTTGGTTTTCGTCCCCGAGCCGCTCACAGGCGGGCCGCTCGGGTCCAAGCTCCGGAAGTGTCTCGCCGGTCCGCGCCGAAGCGCCGCTCGCCAGCCAGCCTTCTAGTGGCGTTTCCGCAGGGCCGAAGGCACTCCCCGCGGGAACGGCGGACTGAGTATTACTCAGGCCGCGAGAGAAAAGTTGTTGGCATGTGAGTGCCTCCCAAGAGGATTTTACGGGGTGACTCGAGATCCCCGGCACGCAACCCGAAGTCGAATGCACCCGGTCGAAACCGGTGCGCCCCCACGACGAATGCAGGGCGAAGGTAGCACATCCGTCCGGTGCCTGACACCGTGTGGATCCACGTCGGATCACCGCCGGCGTGACATGGCTCGGTCCATCTCGCGCTTGTCCTCGCGTTCCTTCGTCGCGGCGCGCTTGTCGTACACCTTCTTGCCCCGACACAGGCCCAGCTGGAGCTTCACGCGGCTGCCGCGAAAATAGAGGAGAAGCGGGACCATCGTGATCCCTTTCTCCTTGGCCGCGGCGTGCCACTTCGCGATCTCGCGCTTCGACGCGAGCAGCGCGCGCTCGCGGCCCGGCGCGTGGTTGTGCACGTTCCCCTGCTTGTACTCGGGGATGTGCGACTTCATGAGCCACAGGCCGGTGCCGCGGACCATCGCGTAGGCCTCTTGGATCGAACCTCCCCCCGTGCGCAGGCTCTTGACCTCGGTACCGGTCAGCACGACGCCGCACTCGAGCTCCTCGAGGATCTCGTACTCGAAGCGCGCGCGCCGGTTCTCGGCGAGGCGGCGGATCTCTTTGGGTTTCTCCGACACTCGGCAACGAGCGTAGCACGCGCTTGAGTCTGGACGGCCAGAGGTCGATGCTCGACAGCATGATCTCCGGAAGTACGACCAGCCTCGCCGCCGATCCGACCGACATCCTCTCCGAAGCCCTCGCTGCCACCCCGGGAGGTTTCGTCGAGCTGCGCTGGCACAAGAAGGAGACGCGCGGCCTCACGGTCGAAAAGGGTCGCGTGGACAACGCGACGGCCAGCGAGCACTCGGGTGTCGGCGTGCGCGTTCTCGAGCAGGGCACGTTCGGTTTCGCCAGCACGGATCGCCTGGAGAAGGGTGCCATCGTCCGCGCGATCGACCAGGCGCGCACGGCCGCGCGGGCTTCATCGCGTGCGCGCCGCGAGCGCGTGCCCGACTTGCCCGAGGTCGCTCTGGCGCGCGGTCGCTTCGACACGCCCGGCGTCGACGAGACGCGCGGTCGTTCCATCGAGTCCGCACTCGAGATGCTGCTCGAGGTCGAGCGCGGCGCGCGCGCCAGTTCGACGCGTGTGACGAGCGCGTCGACGGCCTATGCCGAAATCTACGAGGAGAAAGGCATCGTCACCAGTGACGGTGCGAAGGTCTGGACGCGCACGGTGCGCCCCGAGTTTCGCGTGATCGCCATCGCGGCCAAGGGCGGCGAGATGCAGCGCGGCGCCGAATCGGTCGGCGTGACCGGCGGTTGGGAGTGCCTCTTCGAGACCCGCAGCCCGGCGCAACTGGCCGAGAAGGCTGCGCAGCAGGCCGTGGACCTGCTCGACGCTGGCTACCCCGAAGGCGGACGCACAGAGGTGCTGCTGTCGCCGGCGCTGGTCGGCTTGCTCACGCACGAAGCGGTCGGCCACACGGTCGAAGCGGACTTCGTCGCATCGGGTTCGTGCGCGGCCGGACGCATCGGCACGCGCGTCGCGTCCGATCTCGTGACGCTGTGCGACTCGGGCGTGAGCGAATACCACGTCGGCGCGGGCGGAACGATGTTCGTCGACGACGAGGGCGTCGCCGCCGTGCGCGCGACGGTCATCGAGAACGGCATCCTGAAGTCGTACCTGCACGACCGTGAAAGTGCAGCGCGCTTCGGCGTCGCGCCGACGGGCAACGCGCGCGCCTGGGAGTACGACGACGAGCCGCTGATCCGGATGCGCAACACGTACATCGCGCCGGGCACGTCCAGCATGGAGGAGATGATCGCGGGCGTCGAGGACGGCTACCTGCTGGACGGCGCGTCGAATGGACAAGCAGACGCGAACGGCGAGTTCATGTTCGGCACGCGCGAGGCGTACCGCATCGTGCGCGGCAAGAAGGGCCCGTTGATGCGCGGCGTGAACATCTCCGGCACCGCGTTCGACGTGCTGCAGAGCGTGGACGCCGTCGGTACGGACTTCCGCTGGGACCTCGGATCGGGGCACTGCGGCAAGGGCCAGCCGGCGAAGGTCGACGCGGGCGGACCGTGGTTGCGCTGTAACGTCGTGCTGGGCGGGAGGAAGTCTTGAGCACCCGCACGAGCCCGGGCATCCAGGCGGCCGAGCGCGGGCACGACACGGCCGCGCAGCGTGAGCGCGAGGACGCGTTGCTCGCGCGCTGCGAGTCGCTCGTCGCCGAGGCCTTGCGCGCCGGCGCGGACGAAGCGGAAGCGTTCGCGACGCACGCCGAGAAGTCGCTGGCGACGTTCGAGAAGGGCGACCTGAAGCTGGCGCACGTCGACGAGGGCTCGTCGATCGGGTTGCGCGTCTTCAAGCATCAGCGTTTGGGCTTCGCCGCGACGAATCAGTTCGACACCGCCTCGCTGGCGGGCGTCGCGCGCAACGCGGTCGCGCTGGCCACGGCTTCGCCCGCGGACGTGGCGAACCGCCTGCCCGATGCGCGCCCCATCGTGCAGTTGCCGCCGCTCGTGCACGCCGGACTCGATCGCTTCGGCATCGAGGAAGCTGTAGACCTCGGTCACACGCTGCTGACGCGCGCGCAGGCGTTCGACAAGCGCCTCTCCGTCGACGGCGCGAACGCCGGTGTCTCGCGCGTCGCGCAGGCCGTCCACACGAGCCGCGGCGTGCGCGCCGTCGAATCGGACGCGATGGTCACGCTCTCCATCTCCGGTATGGCCATCGCGGGTGCGGACGTGGGCGGCTTCCACTACCAGAGCGACGCCGTGCGCGACCCCGCGTGCGTCCAGGCCGCGCTGCATCAAGTCGTCGACGATTTCGCGGGCACCAGCGTCGGCAACCTCGGCGCGCAGCGCGCACCGAACTCGTACCAGGGCCTCGTCCTGTTCTCCCCGGACGCGTTCCTCGACCTCTTCGTCGCGCCCGTCCTGTCCGCCGCGAGCGCGATCGCCGTGCAGCGCGGTCGCAGCGCGCTCGCGCAGCGACTCGGCGAACGTATCGGCGTCCTGGGTCTCGCGATCCACGACACGCCCGAGGACCTCGGGCTCGCCGGCGCGGGCAGCTTCGACCGCGAAGGTCAACCGGCGCGGCGCTTCGCGCTCGTCGAGGACGGGGTGCTGATGGGCTGGCTCTACAACGGCTACGCGGCGGCTGTCGAGAACCGCACGTCGACCGGTCACGCGCGCGGCGGCGCGCGCGGGGTGCCGGGGCTCGGCGCGCACGCGATCTCGGTCGCGGGCGGCACGGGCGGAACGCGCGAGACTCTGCTGGCGACGCTCGGCCGCGGGCTCCTGGTGCAGCGTTTCTCGGGGTCCGTGGATCCGGCGTCCGGCGATTTCTCGGGCGTCGCGAAGTCGTCGCGCTGGGTCGAGGGTGGTCGCGTGAGCGGACCGGTGCGCGAGACGATGCTTTCGGGCAATGCCTACCAACTGCTCGCGCGCATCGCCCAACTGGGGACCGTTGCCGAACGCGTGGACGGCAGCGCCCGCGCGCCCTGGGCCCTCGTCGACGGGCTGAGCGTGACCGCCGGTTGATCCGGCGCGAGATGGTTGACCGGGACAGGTACGGCCGGTAGTTTTCGCGCCCTCGTTTCCCGGCCCGGGTGGCGGAATTGGCAGACGCGCTAGGTTCAGGTCCTAGTGACCGTAATGGTCTTGGGGGTTCGACCCCCCCCTCGGGCACCACAACGATGATCCGTACGGTGTCGGACGCCGTACGGGCAGTTTCCGGAGCGGCAGTTTCCGGAATGGCAGTTTCCGGAATGGTACAGCGGCTTCAGAACGAGTTGTCGCTCGGATAGCCCGCGATCGAGATCACGAGGATCACGACGAGCATCACGAGGGCGCCGATCCCGAGCCAGCCGAGGAGTCCGAGCGCGAGCATCAGCGCCACCATCAGCGCCCCTGGCCGCCCGGCGCGCGGTAGATCAAGACGGCGCGCTCGCCCATCTCACCCGGCAGACGGTGTTCGCACACCGTGTCGAGCTTGAAGCCGAGTCGCTCCGCTTCACGCTCGGCCGCGCGCACTTCGCGCGACCACGATGGGCCCTTCAACATGACGAGGTCCTTGAGCGCATGACGCACCTTGCGGAGCGTGCGCACATTCTCGCGCACCGAGCTCACCGCACGCATGAGCACGACGTCGGCCGGCACTTTGGCGAGGTGATCCTCGCCGCGCGCCCACACGGCGGTCGCGTTCTTCACACCCAGGAGTTGGATCGAGGCCTCCAGGAAGTTCACGCGCTTCTGCGTCGAGTCGAGCACCGTGACGCGCCCTTCACGCTCGGCGATCGCGATCGGCAGGCCCGGAAATCCGGCGCCCGAACCCAGGTCCAGTGCGACCTTGCCGAACAGCGGCACGTACTGCGTCACGCGCCACGAGTCGAGGTAGTGCTTGGCCGCCATCTCGCGCGGGTCGGTGATCGCCGTCAGGTTCACCTCGCGGTTCTGCTCCAGGAGGAACCGCGCGTGCTTGGCGTAGGCATCGAGCACGCGGCTCTCGACCTCGATCCCCTCGAAGGCCCAGTCCATCGCCGCGCGCAGTTCGTCGAGACTCGCCAGCGGCGTATCGGGATTGCCGGCCAGCTCGTCGACCTCGGGCGCTTCCTCCCCGTCCTCACCCTGGCCGGCGGCTGCGGCCTTCTTCCCGCGCGCGGGCTTCTTCGCGGCGCCGGAATCTGCGGCCTCGACAGGCTGCACGGCGGGCGCGACCGGCGCGGACTCCGTGGGAACGGAATCCGCCGGCTTCTCGTCGGGATCCGGTTCTCCGGGACCGGTCCCGCTACGGGTGCGAGTGGGCATCGAGCGGGGCTTCAGCGGCGGACGGTGCCGTTCCTCGCGCGGCGACCCCGCGGGTGAAGGGCGGGCCAGCGGGTGCGACGGCGGGTGAAACGGCAACCTTGGGACAGGCGGGCGAACTGGCAGGCCAGGAAGGATTCGAACCTTCAACCTACTGATTTGGAATCAGTCGCTCTAACCGTTGGAGCTACTGGCCTGCGCGAGGGTGAGGGAGGGTACTCGTCGAACGCGGAGAGGACAAGGCGCTCCGCGCCCTCCGATCGGCGCGATCGCGCCCGCTGGGAAGGGTCGCTGCGCTTGCTAGAGTGCGCGGTGTCGATGACTCAACGCTCTGCACCCTATCCCCGCGACCCACACCCCCACGATCCGCATGCGTCGGAGCGCGCTCCGCGCGGCTCCATGCCCGGCCCATCCCCACTGGGCCAAGTACCGCGGGTGATCTCCGCCGATTCGATCCCGCGCGAAGCGCTGGACCTCGACGCCCTGCGCGTCGTCTCGCGCCTCGAGCACGAGGGGTTCGAGGCCTACCTCGTCGGCGGCTGCGTGCGCGATCTCCTGATCGGGCGCACGCCCAAGGACTTCGACGTGGCGAGCAGCGCGCACCCGCGCCAGATCAAGCGCCTGTTCCGCAACGCGCGCGTGATCGGTCGGCGCTTCAAGCTGGTGCACGTCGTCTACGGACAGCACATCGTCGAGACCGCAACGTTCCGCAGCGATCCCCTTGCGGCGGAGATCGATCCCCACGTGTCCCCGGACGCCGAGGAGATCGAGGACGACGACACGGCCGAGGGCCTCGACGACCTCCTGATCACGGAGGACAACGAGTTCGGCACGGCGGAGCAGGACGCGCGCCGTCGCGACTTCACCGTGAACGGACTGTTCCTGGATCCGTTGCGCAATGTGATCCTCGACTACGTCGGCGGGATCGAGGACCTCGAGCGCAACGTGCTGCGCACGATCGGCGATCCGAAGAAGCGCATGGCCGAGGATCCTGTGCGCATCTTGCGCGCGATCAAGTTCGCGACACGCCTCGGCTTCCGCATCGAGGACCGCACGTGGGAAGCGATGATCGCGAACGCGCCGCGACTGGCGCGCTCGGCGCCTCCGCGCGTGCTCGAGGAGATCCTGCGCCTGATGCGCAGCGGCACCGCCCTCGGTTCGTTCCGCATGCTGCGCGCATGCGGCGGCCTCGCGGTCGTGTTGCCGGCGGTCGACGCCTTCCTGGGGGATCCCGACGACGCCGCGGCGCAACCGCGCGCGGAGACGTTCTGGCGCTTGCTCGAAGCCCTCGACAACGACGTTCACCAGGGCTTCATGCCCTCGTCGGCCGTGTGCATCGCGCTGCTCTACTTGCGCATCATCGAGCGCGAGGCCGATCCGGCGACGCGCGAAGGACCGGGCGCGCCGCCGGACCTCCTCACGGTGACGGGCGAGGTGCTCGAACCGATCGCGTTCTACTCGCGCCTGCCGCGCAAGGACACGGCGCGCGCGCGGCGCATCGTGTTTCAACAACGCCGCTTCACGCAGGTCGCGACGAAACGCTTCCGTCCGCTCTACTTCCTGCGCAGTGACGATTTCCCCGAGGCCCTCGAGCTGTTCCGCCTGCGCGTCGCGGCGCGCGGTCAGGGCTGGGACCTCTACGAGGGCTGGCGCGACCGGTACCGGCGCCTCCTCTCCTCGCCGCCGGCCGAGATCGAGGCCGAGTTCGGTCCCGAGCCGCCGGCGCCGCCGCGGCGTCACAGTCGGCGTCGACGTGGCGGCGGTGGTCGCTCCGGCGGCGCCCGCTAGCCACAGCCCTCCGCCCGCTGGCAGCGGAAAAACGGCGGAGAAATGACTTCCCCGCCTCCCCCCGAATCGAGGGATACAGTTCCCTCGGTTCGG
>JBBQCC010000153.1:0-10511 GCA_038318285.1 Planctomycetota bacterium
CACCCGACAACACACTGAACTACGACGTTTTCCTGCGAGACCGCACGCTCGGTACCACGACACGACTGCGCACGGACGCGATCGTGGGCGACATGACGCCCGACGGCCGGCTGCTGTCGTACTACCGCGCTCTTGCGGGCGCGGCGGCGGTACTCGACATCGCCGCCGACACGGAGGTCGCGCTGTCGTCGCAGCCGGACTTCACGTCGCCAGGCCGATTCTCGGCCGACGGCCGATTCGTCCTCTACGCCAAGGTCTTCGGATCCGTCGGCCCGGATGAAGTGTGGCGCCGCGAACTGGCCAGCGGCACCGACGACCTCGTCTCGGCGACGTTCAACGGGACGCCGAACACGATCTCGGCGGTCCCGGGCTTCCTCTCCGCCGACGGCACGATCGCGACGTTCACGACCGTGGATCCGAACATCGTGCCGGGCGACTCGAACCTGAAGAGCGACGCGTTCTACAAGGACTACGGTTTCGGGTTCACCGACCGCGTCAGCGTCGATGCGTTCGGGGGCGAGTTGCCCGGATATTCGGACGCAGGTGCAGTCACGCCGGACACGCGCTACTTCGTGTTCACGACTGAATCGGCAGCCGTACCCGAGGACACGAACGGCACATGGGACGTGTACGTCGCCGACCGTTTCCTGGGCGAGTTGCGGCGCGCGAGTGTCGACTCGGCTGGCCAAACCGGCAACGCGAGCTCGCAAAGCTCGCACGCCTGGATCTCGAACGACGGCACGCGCGTGATCTTCGACTCCCTCGCCTCGAATTTGGTGAACGGGGACACGAACACGGTGCGTGACGTCTTCGAGCACGATTTCTCGACGAACACGACACGACGGATCCTGCTCGGCGTCGGTGGTGTCCAGGTCGATGCCGATGTTGACCTTCTTGGTGTCTCCACGGATGGCCGCTACCTGACCGTGTCCTCCAGGGCCTCCAACCTCGTCGCGGGCCCAACGAATGGGTCGAAGCATGTGTACCTCGTGGATCTCGGACCGCAGTGCTTCGTGACCGAGTATTGCTCGGCGCAGCCCAATTCGACCGGGCTCACGGCCGCGATCCAGTCGAGTGGCATGCCCAGCTTCTCCGTGAACAACTTCGTCCTGAGCACGTTCGGTGTTCCCGACGGCACCGCCTGCGTCTTCTTCCACGGGACCGTGCGCGCCGATCCGCCCGTGGTGTTCGGCGACGGACTGCGCTGCGTCGGCGGGACGGTGAAACGCCTCGGCACGCTGAACGCCTTCGGCGACACGGCCATCCAGTCGCAGGACCTGAACTCGCTGCCGTACGTGGGCCTGCAGCCCGGCGACGTGCGCCGATTCCAGTTGCTCTACCGCGATGCGGCGTCGGTTGGCGCGGGCTTCAACACGAGCGCGGCGCTCGAAGTCACGTTCTGCCCCTGAGCACCTGTCGCGAAGCCGTCGAGCGCGCTTCGTGGATACTGTGATCTCGTGCCTTCATCCGCGCGGTGGCACGTCCACGTCGTCGATTGCAGCTCCGGCTGGAGCCTGATTCGTCTTCCAGACGACTTCGGCCACGTCCTCGGCCGTGTTCATCTTCGTGCGGTCCCAGTCGCCCGGCACGCGATCGAAGATCGACGTGTCCGTCGCGCCCGGGTAGATCGTCGACACGCGCACGCCCTTGTCCTTCAGGTCGAGGCGGATCGCGTCGCTGAAGCCGCGCAGGCCGAATTTGCTGGCGCAATAGGCCGAATTGCCCGGGAAAACCTTCCGTGCCGCGACCGACGCGATGTTGATGACGTGCGGCCTGTCGCCCTCGAGCAGGGCGTCGAGCGACTCGAGCGTCACGTAGAACGGCCCGTTCAGGTTGACCTCGATGTTGCGCTTCCACGTCGCGACGTCCATCGCGGGGAACGGCTTGACGTCGAACACGCCGGCGCAGTTCACGAGCACGTCGAGGGCGCCCCCCAGGAATTCCACGGCGCGGAACACACCGGCTTCCACGGAACCGTGGTCGGCGACGTTCATCTGCTGCGCGCGACCCTTGCCTCCGGCCGCTTCGATCTCCTTGACGACCGCGTCGAGCTCGTCCGAGCTGCGCGAACCGATCGCGACGTGCGCACCCTCACGGGCGAAGCGAAGCGCGATCGCGCGGCCGATGCCGCGTCCTCCGCCGGTGATCAAGACTCGCAAGGGCATGGATCCTCCAGGTTCTGCGTGGGGTGACTCGTGTTGTTCAACTGGCCGCGGGCGGCGCGCCGAGTTCGGAACGTAGTGTCGCCGCGTCCTCGACCGGTGCCTGGCACGACCAGTTGCGGCAGACGTAGGCGCGCGCACCGTTCGGCCCGGGTGTCTTGTCGCGCAACAGTTCGATGGGGCCGATCTCGGCGTCCGGTTCGACACGGGCGACGACGCGCTGTGGCGCAAACGTCGTGCGCACCGCGCGCAGGAGTTCGGCGGCCCGCGCGTTCCCCGCGGCTCCCGTGACGACGATCTCGCGCGGCCCCACCGCCAGCCAATCGACCGCCAGGAGCAACGTGCTGAATGCCTGCGGAAAACGGTTCACGAGGCCCGCCATCGAGCGCAGCGTCCGTTCCGCGCGCTCGGCCAGGTCCTTGCGGCCGGTCAGCTCCGCGAGCCGCAGCAGGTTCAGGGCCTGTACGCCGTTCCCCGAGGGCAGGGCGCCGTCGTGCGGCGCGCGCAGTCGAGCGATCAGCTTCTCGTGGTCGCGCGCGGTCGTGAAGTAGCCGCCGACCTCGGGATCCTCGAAGCGGTCACGCAGCACCTCGTCGAGCGCGAGCGCCTCTTCGATCCAGTGCACGTCGAAATCGCTCTCGTACAGGTCGATGAGCCCCTGGATCGTGAACGCATAGTCGTCGAGGTACGCGTTCAGGTGCGCGCGACCGTGACGCGAGGTCGCAAACAGCCGTCCGTCCGGCTGGCGCATCCCGGTCAGGATCCAGCGCGCAGCCGATTGAGCAGCAGCGAGGTAGCGCGGCTCGTCGAGCACTTGGTGCGCCTGCGCCAACGCCGAGACGAAGAGCCCGTTCCAGGACGCGAGCACCTTGTCGTCGGTGCCCGGCTTCACGCGCGATCCGCGCGCGGCGAGCAGGCGCTGGCTCGCCGCCGCCATGGATCGCTCGAGTTCCGCGAGCGGCACCTTGAGCTTCTCCGCGACGCGCACGGCCGGCTCGTGGCGCCAGAGCACGCTGTTACCGTGCTCGAAATTGCCTTCGTCGGTCACGCCGAACCACTCGGCGGCCTGGCGGCCGAGCGGTTTCCCGAGCACTTCATCGAGGCCGCGCGGCGTCCAGACGAAGAACTTGCCCTCCTCGCCCTCGCTGTCGGCGTCCTGTGAGCTCGCGAACCCGCCTTCCGACGTGCGCATCTCGCGCAGCGCCCAGTCGCACGCCTTGCGCGCGACCTCGGCGTAGTGCGCTTCGCCCGTGACGAGCGATGCCTCGAGGTACGCCGGGACCAGCAGCGCGTTGTCGTACAGCATCTTCTCGAAGTGCGGCACGAGCCACTGTTCGTCGACGCTGTAGCGGTGGAAGCCGCCGCCCAGGTGGTCGTGGATGCCGCCTTCGGCCATGCGTCGCAGCGACAGCAACGCCGCGTGGCGCGCCGTCGCATCGTCGCCGCGCTGCGCGTGCCGCAGCAGGATGCGCAGGTCGATCGCGTGCGGGAACTTCGGCGCGTCACCGAAGCCGCCCCAGCGCGGATCGAGCTGACCCACGAGCGCGAGCCGCGACGCCTCCAGCACGCCCACATCGATTTCGCCGGCAGCCTTGGCGCGACCTTCGTCGGCGATGTGATCGGCCAGCGTGCGCGCGCGCTTGGTGAGGTTCGCGCGGTCCTCGCTCCAGGCCTTGGCCAAGCCCGACAGCACCTGCGGGAACCCCGGGCGACCGTAGAGCCCGCGCGGCGGGAAGTACGTGCCGCCGTAGAACGGTTCGAGCTCGGGCGTCAGGAAGACGCTCATCGGCCAGCCGCCCGAACCGGTCATCGCCTGGACCGCCTTCATGTAGATCTCGTCGACGTCCGGGCGTTCCTCGCGGTCCACCTTCACGTTGACGAAGTTCTCGTTCATCAGCTGCGCGATCGCCTCGTCCTCGAAGCACTCGCGCTCCATGACGTGGCACCAGTGGCAGGCGGAGTAGCCGACCGAGAGGAAGATCGGCTTGTTCTCCGCCTTCGCGCGTGCCAACGCTTCCGCGCCCCATGGATACCAATCCACGGGGTTGCGCGCGTGCTGCAGGAGGTACGGGCTCGTCTCTCTCGCGAGCCTGTTCTCCGGTCCGGATCGGGTTCCTGACATGGTCGAGGGCGAACGATACCAATCCGCGTCGCCGCAGCCGGGTCACAAAAAAACGGAGGCCC
Source organism: Planctomycetota bacterium (assembly GCA_038318285.1). Lineage (GTDB taxonomy): Bacteria > Planctomycetota > UBA1135 > UBA1135 > JAEUHZ01. The sequence continues at coordinate 4,347 of JBBQCC010000153.1, forward strand.
CGCGCACAGCGCAGGGCCTCGGTTTCACACACGACCTCCAGCAGGCGCGCGCAGTCCTGTCTCCGGCGTCGCCAGGGACTAGAAAGCGACGACGAGTCCGAGCGAGAAGATGTCGCGATCGAACGCGACGTCGTCTTGCTCGCGATCGGTGTCGATGCGCTGGTACTGGGCCTGCCACTTCACGTCGTGGCCCGCGACGTAGCGGTTCAGCGCGACGCCGTACGAGGTCGTGTTGTCGTCCGTGTCGTAGTCCTCGTAACGCGCGGCGACTTCGTAGACGTCCGCGAAGAGGAAGCTGGCCGATGCGTCCCAGGGCGTGTTGTCGCCGACGTCCTGGTCGAAGTCGGCGATCTCGGCCGCGAGCGAGAACGGACCCGACGTGAAGGCTGCGTCCGCGATCCAGCGGACGCCGCCGTCGACGCCCGTGTAGTCGCCGATTGCTGCGCCCACGACGAGACCGGCCGCGTCGCCGGCGCCGTACGCGCCTTCGACCATGCCGACGCCGTCACCGATCGCGTCGAAGGAGACGCGCGCGTTGTAGAACAGTTCGTTCGTGGCACCGTCGGGGCCGTTCTGGGCGTTGACGACGAAGTTCACTTTCGAGAACTGGCCCGAGACCATGGCGCCGAGGTCGCGGAACCCGATCTGGGTTGCGATGTGCGTGCGTTGCAGGAACAGCAGCTTCGTGTCGGAGATCAGCGCCGAACGCACGAACGGGACCTTGTAGCGGCCCCAGCGCATCTTGATGTTGTCGGTGACCTTCCAGCTGGCGTACGCATCGCGGATGCTGGCCACGCCCGAGCCCAGCTCGAACGAGATCTTGTACGAGTAGTCGTGTCCGAGGTCGCCGGAGACCTCGGCACGCACGAAGCGGAAGCTCCAGCCGAGCGTATCGTCGCCCTCGAAGCCCACGCCCTCGCCGGGGTCCGACGTGTCACCGTCGCCGTTCAGGTCGCCGGTGACGCCCGGAGGATTCGCCTCGTAATCGAGCGCAGTGATGATGTAGCCGCCGACTTTCGGTGTCGCCGCGTTGGGCGCCTGCAAGCTCGCCGCGAGCGTGTGGATCTCCTGGTCCAAGCCGGACCAACCGCTGTCCGTCGCGTGTGCGCTCGCTGCCAAACCTGCGCAGGCGAGCATCCAAACCCAATGCTGTTTCATCGGCTCTGAGTCCAAAGGGGGGGTAGAGGTTCGAGGGCGCGCGGATCTGCCGTCGAGGGGGCCGCGGACCAATCTCGAGGAGCGCAGAGCATGTCCTCGGAGCTGGGCCGGAACCAGACCGGACCTCGCGATCCTGGACGCGCTCGTGTCGCCGATGACGGCGCCTGACCCGGGTCGTGGATCCTACGTGACTCGAGTGCGTCCGACTGGGGACGAAGCTCGCGCCAGCGGCCAGGACCGAGACCCAGGGGAGGAGGGAGATCACTCGGCCTTGTGCTCACCTCCGCGGCCTCACGCAGCCGAAGAACCTCCGCAATGAAACAGAGCCCCGCGACGCGCGCGGGGCTCCGTGGAATCGAGCCTGTCGTCCGACGCGCGGACGACGGGTTTCGCTTGGAATCAGAAGCCGACGGTCAGACCGAGCGAGACTTGGTCGCGGTCGAAGGCGACGCCTTGCTCTTCACGGTCCGTGTCCAGGCGGCGGTACTCGAGCGTCCACTTGATGTCGTGGCCGGCGACGTAACGGTTGACGCCCAGCGCGTAGACGACGTCGTTGTCGCTCGTGTCGAGGTCCTCGTAGCGGAACGCGACTTCGTACATCTCCGTGAAGAGGAAGCTGGCCGTCGCGTCCCACGGGGTGTTGTCGCCGATGTCCGAGTCGAAGTCCGCGATTTCCGCGGCCAGCGAGAAGGGACCGCTCGTCAGCGCGGCTTCGAGAGCCCACACGACGCCGTTGTCGAGGCCGGAGTCGTCGCCGACCGCGCCGCCGACCGTCAGGCCGAGCGCATCACCGGCGCCGTAGGCGCCTTCGATCTGGGCCACACCGTCGCCCATGACGTCGAACGTCACGCGCGCGTTGTAGAACAGGTCCTTCGTGACGCCGTCCGTGCCGTTCTGGGCGTTGACCCAGAAGTTCACTTGCTCGAACTGGCCGGACACCGAGACGCCGAGGTCGCGGAAACCCAGGCGGTTGCCGATGTTCGTGCGCTCGAGGAAGAGCAGCTTCTGCGAGGAGATCAGGCCGGAGCGGACGAAGGGGACCTTGTAGCGGCCCCAGCGACCCTTGATGCCGTCCGTGATCTTCCAGTCGACGTAGGCGTCGCGGATCTCCGCGGTGCCCGAGGCGAGGTCGAAGCTCAGCTTGTAGGAGTAGTCGTGTCCCAGGTCGCCCGTGACTTGGGCGCGGACGCGACGGAAGCTCCAGCCGAAGACGTCGTCGCCTTCGAAAACTTCACCGGCGTCGGCCGTGTCGCCGTCGTCGTTGAGGTCGACGGCTGTCGGCGGGTTCTTTTCGTAATCGAGGGAGGTGATGATGTAGCCGCCGACCTTGGGACCGGTGGGGTTCTGGGTGGCCAGGCTGGCGGAGAGACTGTTGATCTCCTGATCCAGGCCGGACCAACCAGTGTCGGTCGCCTGGCCCGCAGCACCGACGGCCGCGAGCGCGATGGCGCCGTACGCGAACTTCTTCATGAGGAATGCACTCCTGAGAGAGAGAGATGAGACTGAAGAGTCTGAGGACTTCCGTTCGATCTACGGGATGGGGATGTAGAGCGCGGAGAAGATGCCGAGTGTGCCTCCCGCCGTCCAAGGAAAATCCAGGGGACGACGGCTCGCGGAACCAGGGCTTTATTCTCCATCGGCGGGTCCGGGAGCGACCTGTCCCACAATCGGCGTAACTACCAACGTGCAATTCTCAACTGCTTGGCAGGGAGGCGTTTGGGAGATCGAATGCCTTCACGTTGTCGTCTGACAGCCGCGGGCAGAATCGCGCGAGGCGGCGATTGCTCTCGAATGCATCTTCCTGAATTGATCAACGTGGGTATCGATTTCGCTCGATCCTGCGCGCGTTTGCGCACTCAGTCCGCCGGTGCCGGTGCGGACCCGCCCTCGAGGTAGGGGGCCAGAACCGCGTCCGCGCGCGCGATGGACTCGAGGAGTTCGTCCGCCACCTCGAGGCTCAAGCGCTCCGAACACGCGAGGCGCGCCTCGAGCCGGTGCCGCGCCTCGACCGTGTAGGCCAGGTCGTATTTCGGATTCCCGATCCAGCGCGCATCCGCGGAGCGGACGTGCTCCGTCGCCGCCATCATCAGCTCGCCGGTCGCCGCCTCGTTCCAACCCGCCGGATCGCGGGCGATCCACGCGGCGACGCGCGCGAAGTCGTCCGCGTGCTCGTCGCCATGGCCCTCCAGCAGGACCTCGCCCAGCGCGATGAACAGCGCGCGCACGTGGTGTCGCGTCGGCGGCCGGCGGCGCTTCACCCAGACTTCGACTTCGGCCAGGACCTCCGGGAGCGTTTGGGGAGGGAGCTCGTCCACGTTCATTCGTCTCCGCGTCGTTGCTTCTTGGTGTCGCCGCGCTTGCGCTTCGCATCGAGGCGTCGGCGGTTCGAGCCGCGCGTCGGTTTCGTCGCGCGGCGTGCTTTCACGATCTTCAGGGCGTCGCGCAGTTCGGCGGCGAGCCGCTCGCGCGCGTCCTCGATGTTGCGCGCGCGATCGCGGTAGGTCGTCGAGACCACGATCAGCTCGCCGTCCGCCGTCAGCTTGCCCCCCAGGCGCGACAGGATGCGCGCGCGCTGGTCCTCGCTCAGCGCCCGCGACGATCCAGGGCGGAACCGCAGGTCGACCTTGGTCTCGACCTTGTTCACGTTCTGGCCGCCGGGTCCGCCGGCGCGTGCGAAGCGCATGTCGAGCTCGTCGGCCGGGATGTCGACGCCGGGCCGCACGAACAGCGGTTCCGCGGCCATCTCACGCGCTCTCGGAATGCGACCGGCGCAGGAACCCGTAGGCAAAGATGCCCGTGTGGTGCCCGTCCGAAAACGTCATCGCCAGCGCGTAGTTGCCCACGAGCCGCAGGTCGGCCTGCGTCAGGTCGTCCGGCACCGACGCGGGATCGTGCGTGCGCACGCCGGTCAGCTCGTTCACACAGCGCGCACAGGGACAGATCCGGCGCAGTTCGGCCGCCGTGAACGCGGACCGGGTGCCGTCGGTCCACTCGATCTCGACGCGGCGCGGATCGCTGCGCCGAACGACGGTCGGAGTGGGGCTGGCGGTGTCGTCGTTCATCGGACCCTGCTCGTCGGAAACCTGCCCGCGGGAAGCATGCCCGTCGAAACCCTGCTCGTCGAAACCCTGCTCGTCGAAACCCTGCTCGTCGGCAGCGACGCCGCGCGATTGCGCGCGAGGGGTGGTGGCCAGACCCGGACTTGAACCGGGGACCCCTTGATTTTCAATCAAGTGCTCTACCGACTGAGCTACCTGGCCGCGTTGTGATCTCGCCGCGGCCGAAGCGCGCGAGCGAGGGGCGGGGATTCTGTCCGCGACCCGCGGGAGCGTCAAGGAAGACCGCGCGGGTCCGAAGCTATCGGACGGGCTGGGCGCCTTGCTGCAGGACGTTTCGCGCTTCCTGCACGTCGAGCGCGATCTGCGCCCGCAGGGCGGGCAGCCCGTCGAAGCGCTGTTCGGGCCGCAAGCGGCGGACAAACTCGAGCTCCAGGTGCCGGCCGTACAGATCGCCCTCGAAGTCGAGCAGGTGGACCTCGATGCGCGGCGTTTCCGGGCGCGGCGCGTCGATCGTCGGGCGGAAGCCGATGTTCGCGACTCCGGCCAGCGCCGGGCCGACCTCGGGCTCGCCGGCGTGGATCCCTGCGTGCGCCCCTGGATAGCGGATCACGCGCGCGCGGACCGCGTAGACGCCGGTCGGCGGGTGCAGCTCGTGGTGCAGGTCCAGATTCGCCGTCGGGAAGCCCAGCCGTCGGCCAACCTTCTGGCCGGGCACGACCTCGCCGTACACGGCGACGGGGCGCCCGAGCATGGCCGCCGCGGCCTCCAGGTCGCCCAGTTCGACGGCTTCGCGGATCGCGGTGCTCGAGACGGGCCGCTCGCCGACGAGGACCTGGCCGACGACGTCCACCGCGAGCCCTTGTGCCACCAGGAATTCGGGCGTGCCCTCGCGACCGCGACCGAACTTGCTGTCGAAGCCCAGCACGAGTCGTCGCGCGTGCAGCGTGCCCACGAGGAACTCGTGCGCGAACTCGGCCGCCGGGACGGCGCGCAGCGCGTCGTCGAACGTCAAGGCGACCGTGTGTTCGATCCCCGCGCGACGGAACAGCTCGAGCCTGTGCTCGAGGCTCGTCAACGTCCGTGGCGCGCGTCCGAGCAACACGGTCTTCGGATGCTGACGGAACGTCACGACCGTCGGTCGTGCGCCGAGCTCGCGCGCGGCGGCGACGTTCTTGCGCAGGATTTCCTGGTGCCCCAGGTGGACGCCGTCGAACACGCCGACGCTGACGACGGCGCCGTTCGGCGCGGGCGAAAAAGGACCGTCCCGTTCGAGGCTCGAGATCATGCGCGCCGCGCGCTCAACGCCGGTTCGAGCTCGATCCGCGCTTCCAGGCGTCGATCAGCTCCTGCAGCGCGCCCTTGTGGCGCTGACGATCCGCAGGCGACATGCGATCGACGAGCAGCACCCCTTCGAGGTGGTCGTACTCGTGCTGGATGATGCGGCTCGTGAAGTCCTCGAAGTCGCGCTCGTGCGTGACGCCGTCGAGGTCCTGGTAGCGCACTCGGCAGAGCTCCGGCCGCTTCACCTCGGCGTAGATGCTCGGGAACGACAGGCAGCCCTCCTCGTACAGCTCGTCGTCGCCGGTCCGCCCGAGGATCTCCGGGTTGATCAGCACGAGGTCGTCCGGGCCGCGCTCGCCCTGCGGGTTCAGGACGAGGATCCGCTGCGAGATCCCGACCTGGGGCGCGGCGAGGCCGACCCCCTTGCTGCGCACCATCCGCGCGAACATCGCCTCGACGACGCGGCGCAATTCGGCGTCGAAATCCCTCACCGGCTCCGCGACGCGGCGCAGAACCGGGTCGGGGTAGCGGACGACGACGAAATCGAGCTCGAGGGGCGTGGAGGCGGTTTCGGCTTCCTGGTTCACGGCTTCGACGGGGACTGCGGGGCTGGGATCACTCATGGTTTCTCGCGGTGCTCGCGCAACGCGCAGGATAGCCCGCGTTG
>JBBQCC010000154.1:0-10497 GCA_038318285.1 Planctomycetota bacterium
GGCGCGCCCCGGCCCGATCGCATTGCGTGGGTCGGTCGAGCGCGAGATCGCGCGCGGCGGGAGCTCAACCCGCGACCGTTCGCGGATCAGCGTCCGCTGCTGCGCGGCAGGGCGTCGATCTTCTCGCGCATGCGCTGCATCTCGGCGCGCAAATCGTCCGCCTCCGAGCGTAGGTCGTTCATCGCCTGCTCGATTGCGCGGCGTTCCTCCTGGGTCGCATTCGAGCGCGTACCCCACAGCGAGGCGCTCGGCGCGGGCGTGCCGAGCCGCTGCACACCGGCCGGCGGCATACCGGACGTGGGCGGCGCGGGCGGGGTCGGCGGGACGCTCGGGACGGGCGGTGTCGGCATGACGCCGCCGAAGAGTCGCGCGCGCTGCGGCAGCGGGGCCGGAGCGACCCGGATCCCCGCGCGATCGAGTTGGCCGCGCAGCTTGTCCACGTTGGCGGCCTCGAAGTTGCGCAGCTTGCCGGTCCCGTCCAGGTAGTACGCGCGCGGCGACGTGGCCAAGCCGCGCGGTGCCTCCGCGCCGGGTCCGTCGGAACGCAGGCCCTGCGCGCGCGGCGCACGTGCTTCCGTCCGCTTCGAGGACGATTCGTCGCGCAGCGCGCGTTCGAGCGCGACAACGCGTTCCTCCAGCGAGCCATCGCTCGTTCCGTGCCCCTGGCGACGTGCGATCCGTTCGAGCGCGCGGATGCGCGACTCGAGGTCGGCCGAATCGGAATCGGCGTCCGCGTCGTCGCCGTCGTCCTCGAAATGCATCCGCGCGAGGGGAGCCAGACTCGCGAGGAACGCGTCGTTCCACTGCACGTCCATGTTCTCACCGAACGCGTCCTCGTCGTGAGCCTCGCGCAGCGACGCGGCTTCACGCAACGACTGCGCAACCGACTCGGCGGAGAGCTGTGCGCGAGCCTGCGCCACGGCTTCGCGCACGGACTGCGCCAGGACCGAGGACTCGGCGGAGACTTGCTGCGCCAGCGCGCGAGCCTGCGCCACGGCCAGCGGGTACGCCGCGCGCGCTTTCTCCAACTCGGCGCGCGCCTCCTCGCCCTGCACCCGCGCTTCCGCGTAGGTCTGCGCGTCGCGACCCGCGCGCGCACGCCGCACGGACCCCGCGAGTTCGGGGAGCGAACTCGCCTCGTTCGCCGACGATTCCAGCACCTGCGCGTGGACCGGGCTCAGCGCGGTCGGAGCGCTGCTCGTGACGAGGACGGCTGCGCACGACGAATCCGCGCCGGTGACGGCGACGCTCGCGCTGCAGCAATCCGACTGGCGGTTCGAGTGCGGCGTCCCGACGTGCAGGGTCGTCGGCGCGGAGCGCGAGGGGGTGGTCACGACGATCGCGCCACCCGAGGCGCACGTCGTACCGCATCGCACGGAGACCTTTGGATCGCAAGCGGCGATGCTCGCCTTGGCCTTCGCCTTCGGGTCGCAGCGCGGATCGCAGGGTGCCGCTGCCGCGTGCGCGACCAGCGGGAGTAGTAGTAGGAGTGACTTCATGTTCATTGTTCCTCGGCCGTTCGGCCGGCTTCTTCGGGAGAGAGGAGGATGTTCGTGCGCGTCGCGAGGAGCGCGGACACGCCCGCGGCGCGCGCGCGGAGCTGCTCGATGCGGCCCGCCAAGCTTTCGACGTCGCCGATGAGTGCTGCGCCGCCTTCGCGCCGGGCCAGTTCGGATCGCATGCGCGCGAGCTCGACGTCGAGCTCGTGCAGGACGTCGCCCAGCGGCGGAGCGACGTCGGGCACGGCGACGCGCCGCACGCCGACGTGCGTCGGTGCCTCGTCCGTCGGGCACGCCGATTCGCAGTCGTCGGTCACGTCGATGTCCGCGGGTTCGAGCGGCGTCGCGTCGTCGCGCATCGGCTCGGCGGGTTGCGTCGCGGTCGCTCCGAGAGCCGACTCCGAATCCTCAGCGATCGTCGGCTGCCCGTCCGGCACGAACTCGATCCGCGGCTCGGGGAACGTCTGCACGCTGCGCTGCGCAGCGAAACCGGGGACCACGGCGATCGCGGTGCCGGCGAACAGCACGGCGGCCAGCGTCGACGCCGTGCGGCGCACGCCCGAATCGGGGGAGTGCGAGTCGTCGACGAGTCGCTCGACGCGCCGCGTGAGGCGCGCGCCGTGCGCGGCCATTCCGACGGCCAGTCGCGGCGAGCCGTCTTCGGGGACGAGCCACGAAGCGACCTCGGTCAGGCAAGACGCAAGCGGCAGGCGTTCGCCGGTCCACACGACGGCGCGGTCGTCGCAGAGCCATTCGGCGTCTTCCTCGAGCTGCCGGGCGACGATGCGGTTCAGCGGCTGGAGGCAGAACACGACTTCGAGCGCGCGGAACACGACGAGCCACATCGGATCGCGTCGGGCGACGTGCGCGAGCTCGTGACCGAGCAGTGCGTCCAACTCGTCCGCCTCGAGGTCGCGCAGCGCGCGCGGCGGAATGCACACTTCGGGGCGCAGGATCCCGCGGGTCAGCGGCGAAGCCAGCAGGGGAGCGACGCGCAGCGTGGGCCGACCTCGCCCCGTCGCGCCGCCGGCGATACGTGCGCGGAGTGCCTCGAAGCGAGCCAGTGCATCGGGGTCCGAGGCCGGCTCGGCGTCGACCAACGAACGCTGGAGCGCGCGCCATCCAGCCACGCGCCGCGCCGCCGCCGCGGCGGCGACGATCGCCCACAGCGCCAGGAACGCGGTGACCCAGCGCACGCGTGGGTTCGAATCGGCCGCGGGTGCCGCGATCGGACCGTCGGTGTGCGTGACGGGCAGGGTGAACGAGCCTTGCGCCGGCGCAGCATCGACTTCGGATTCTGTGGTGTGGAGCAACGCGCCGATGACGGGCGCGAAATCGATGGGAATGCTCGTCAGATAGATCGGGATCGACGCGCGCGCGTTCGACGCATCCGTCGGGATCGCCGTGCCCTCGTCGGCGTGCACGGGGTGCATGGTCTGCACGGGTTGCACGGTGCGGACGGTGTGGACGGTGTGCGGCGCGGAAACCGTCGCGGCCGCTGCGACGAGCGGCGCGTCCACCGACTCGACGAGGGCCGGTCGCAGGCCGAAGGGCTCGATCCCCAGCGCGGCTTGCAAACTCGCCGTGACGATGCCGGCCAGCAGCGCGACCTTGCCGATGCACTCGCGCCAAGCCGGCGCAGCGTCCGCGACGCGCGGCGACGTCCGTGCGGCGCGTCCGATCCAAGCGAAGGCCGCGAGCGCCGCGAGGAGCAGCACGGTGCTGTGCAGCGCGTAAGTGACCAGCCACGCGGCGACTTCGAGTCCGAGCGAACCGGCGAAGGATTCAGCGTCCACGGCGACCGTCCTTCTTCGTGGAGGACTTCTTGGCGGCGAGCAGCGCGCGCAAGCGCTGGAGTTCGCCGCGGTCGATGTCCTGCTCGTCCAGGAGGTGCGAGACCAGCGCGCCGTAGTCGCCCTGGAAGAGGCGATCGGTCAACTCCGTGACCATCGAGCGCCGCACCGCGTCCTCTTGCACGATGGCGCGGTACACGAAGATGCGTCCCTCGGAGCGGTGCGCGACCACCCCCTTCTTCTCCATCTTCGTGAGCATCGTCGCGATCGTCGTCAGTGCGCGTTCGTGACGCTCGCTCTCGGCGAGTCGCTCCTGGACGCGCGCGACGGTCGCCTCCGTTTCCTCCCAGAGAACGCGCATGATCGCGTACTGCAGGTCTCCGAGGTTGTGCTGACCACCCATGGCAGGACTCCGATGTGGAACGCGGTTCGAGCGGACACCGGCAGCGGCGCATCCCCCTCTCCCAGGACGACGGCCGCCACCGGCTCCGAGACCCTTCTACTACCGCAGTAGTTGGACTGCCACACGCCCTTCGCGATTTTTCGCGGAAGCAACACGGCGTGTCCGAAACACCTCGTTCGCGGGGAGGGTGGTCAGAACTGGAAGTAGACGAACGGCTGGTATCCGCTGGCCGTGAACGCGGCCGCGACGGCGGCGCACGCGCCGAATCCCACGGCCCAGGCCCAGTGGGGCAGGCGCTCGACCCACGCCTTGCCGATCTGGTGACGGGTGCCGAGGTGGACGAGCAGCATCGCGACGATCCCCGCGTACCACCACGAACCCAGCGAACGCGGTCCGCCGGGTTCGGCGCCGTACAGGATCTCGAGTTGCTGTCCGGTGCGCGTGAAGTCGAGTGAGCGGAACACCGGCCACCACATCATCACGCCAAACGTGGTGACCACCCAGCCGATCAGGTTGCGCGCGGGCCCGCTGGGCCGCGAACCCAAATCGGATCGACTCCAGAAGCGGTGCACGATGAGGTACGTGCCGCACATCACGCCCCAGATCACGTACTTCCACTGCGCGCCGTGCCACAGGCCGCACAGGAAGAACACGATCCACAGGTTCACGTACGTGCGCACGGGGCCAAGGCGGTTGCCGCCGAGCGGGTAGTACAGGTAGTCGCGGAACCACGTGGACAGCGAGATGTGCCAGCGCCGCCACCAATCGGTGGTGTCCGTCGCGAGCAGCGGCCAGTCGAAGTTCTTCGTCAGCTGGTAGCCGAGCAGGCTCGCCGTCGCGATGGCCATGTCGGAGTAGCCCGAGAAGTCGCAGTAGACCTGGATCGTGTACAGCGCTGTCGCGATCCAGTGCGACGCCGCGTCCCACGCCGGTGGTGAGACGTACACCGGGTCGATCGCGGCGGCGATGCCGTCGGCCACACAGGCCTTCTTGATGAAACCCATCAAGAAGAGGCCCAGCGCGGCGCGCACGTTCACGTCGTCCCGAAAGCTGCGCGCGCGGTCGAGTTGCGGCAGGAAGTCGACGGCGCGGACGATCGGTCCGGCGACGAGCTGAGGGAAGAACGCGACGTACATCGCGAAGTCCGCGAAGTTGCGCACCGCGGCGAGCTCTCGACGGTAGACGTCGATCGTGTAGCTCATCGACTGGAACGTGTAGAAGCTGATCCCGACCGGCAGGACCACTTCGAGGGTGCGCACGCCGACGTCGAAGCCGGCGGCGTGCAGCACGGCAACCGCAGAGTCGACGAAGAAGCCGTAGTACTTGAAGAACCCGAGGATCCCGAGGTTCGCGACGATCGACACCGTGAGCCATGCGCGCCGCGTGCGCTGGCCCTGCACGAAGCCCAAGACGCGGCCGGCCACGTAGTCGATCACGATCGAGGCGAACATCAGGCCGAGGAACCGCCAGTCCCACGCGCCATAGAACGCGCACGAACACGCCAGCAGCCACAGCTTGCGCAAGCGGTTCGAGCGCAGCGACCAGTACAGGCCGAACGCGACCGCGAAGAGCAGGAAGAAGCGACCCTCGGTGAAGAGCATCGTTCAGCCGCCCGACCGCAGGATCTGCGCGAGTTCGGCCGCCACGGCCTTCGACAGACGCTCGGCGCCGGTTCGCGAGAGGTGCAGGTCGTCGATCCGCGCGTCGTCGTCCCAATAGCTCGGGTCGAGGTCGGGACGGTTGAAGTCCAGCAGGTGGTCGATGATGCCGCGCTCGTACAGCGCGCGCTCCTCGGGTGCGCCCTGGTCCCCGGGATTCAGCAGGACGACGTAGGTCATGCCGGATCGTTCGACACGCGCCTTCTGTTCCCGCGTGGCCTCGACGTCGTAGTGCTCCAGGTCGGGCGCACGTGCGTTGCCGGCCACGACGCGATCCCGGATCGCCTGCGCACGACTGGGGTCGTCCGCCTGCATCGCCTGCCAGGTCGTCGGCCCGGGCGGGATGAAGTCCTCGTAGGCCTGGTATCCGTCCGCTTCGGCGACTTGCTCGAGCGTCAGGCTGCGTTGGAACGGGTCGCTGTTCTCGCCCAGTAGCTCGAGCGCGATCCGACTGCCCTGACCCATGTCGTGCAGCTTCATGCCGGCGAGCTGCAGGTGCGTCCAGGATTCGTCCCACTGCTCGCGGCGCGAATCCCTACGCAGCGCGACGGAGCGCAGCGCCATGCGCGTGCGCTCGAAGTCGTGCCAGAACACGCTGCGCGTCGACCATGTGTTCTTCAGGAACGCGGGCGCCGGGTCCCAAGGCTCGCCCTCGACGACGACGACGCGCAGGCGCGCCGGGTTGTCGGCGAGGAGTTCGTCCAGCACATAGTCGCCCTCGAAGCGCAGCATCCCGCCGATGCCGAAATTGAACGTACGGATGGGCCCTTGCTCGCCCGTCACGCCCAAGCGCGCCAGCTCGGCGTCCACGATGCGCGGGTCGATGCCGCGAAACGTGCGACTGGTCCCGACGAAGAGGACGTCGTACTCGTCCTGGTGGGCGACGAACCAGTCGTGTTTCGGGCGCAGGCCGTACTCCTCCGGCCAGGGCGTCACGGCGCGCAGTACAGCGGCGGTGCCTTCGAACGCCGCGAAGCCCAGGAGGACGAGCGCCGCGCCGCGCACGACCGTCGATCTCCGGGCGGGGGGTCCCGAGACGCTGTCGTCGCGCATACGCGGGAAGTCTATCCCTGCGAACGGGGGCGTGCCATGTGATGCGCTCTGGTTCGCGGCATCCGCGTCGAGCACGATGTGCGGCTCGGGATGGCGCGCATCAGGTCACTTCTAGCCTGCGCACTCGCGGCGGTCTCGCTCGCGGCTTGCGCCGGCGTACCGTTGGATCCCGCGGCGGATCCGTCCGCGGACGCGCGAGAGACGGCGCCGCGTCGCGGTCCGATCCGGGAGCGCTCGAACGGCCCGCTGTCGCAGACGTTCGCGACGATCCGGCCGCGCGGAGCGGCCACGACGGCTCCCGGCAGCGTCGATCTGACCGTGCTCAGCACGTATTCGAGCATTTTCGAGGTCGGCGCGGGTCAGGCCGGGTCCGTCAACTTCGACGGCGAGATCTGGCGTACGAGCGCGATGGTGCGCACCGGCGTCACCGAGCGGACGGACGTGGAGGTCGAGATTCCGCTCGTCTACGCGACGAGCGGCTTCCTCGACGTGTTCATCGAGTCGTGGCACGACGTGTTCGGCCTCCCCGACTCGGGTCGGGAGACGCGCCCGCACTTCGACTACGACATGCACGTGTCCGCGAACGGCCAGGAGGCGTACCACCTCGAGGGCAACGAACTGGGCTTCGGTGACGTGCCGATCACGATCACGCAGCGCATCGTCGACGCACGCGGATCGGCGCCGGCGGTGTTCGTGCAGGGCGCAGTGGAGATCCCGACGGGCAGCGAGTCGCGCGGATTCGGCAACGGCGCGTTCGAGTGGGCGCTCGGTGTCGGGTTGGAGTCCACGCTGGGCGATTGGAGCGTCGGCGGCGGAGTTGGTTGGAGCGATCGCGAAAGGCCGAGCTCGTTCGCAGCCACCGGGCTGGAAGTCCAGGACGGGATCCACGCGCAGGGCGACGTCGAGTGGCGCTGGTTGCCGACGAGTTCGCTGCTGCTCGGCCTGCGCTTCGAGAACGCGGTGTCCGCCGATCTCGGCATCGAAGAACTTGGCGGTCATGTGCTCGATCTCGACTTCGGCGTCGCAGTCGACGGCGCGGGGCGTTCGCGCTGGACGGCTGGATTCGTCGAGGACCTGATCTCGGCGTCCGGGCCCGACTTCACCGTGGTGCTCGGATTCCAGACGACGTTCTGAGCGTTCGCCGTGACCACTGCTCGCGCAACTGCGGACCAGTCTGTTCGCGATGGCACCGCGTTGGTCTTCGAAGCCCGGTGCCGCTGCGCTGGTTTTAAATTCCATGGCACGCTTGGCCAGTTCGGATCGGCGCCGTCAGGTGCCACTGTTTGATTCCGCAGTGATTTCGCGGCCACCATCGCACGCAGGCATCGCCGACTCGGCGGGGAGCCCGATCCACCCGCATTGTCGGACGATCCCCAGTAGACGGCGCATTCAGACGCACTCCACACACGCTGCGGCAGCCCACTGCGCACGCGCGCAGTTCTCTGGTAGCCTTCGATGAGTTCGGTTCCTCACCTCGGTCCCCACCAGCGAACCTATTTCATGCGCACACTGGCCATTTTCGTCCTGACGTGTCTATCCACCCCTGCCTTGGCCCAAGGCACGGACTCGTGCACGTCGCCGACCGTCGTGATGGGGCTCGGGCCCCATGCGTTCAACAACTCCGGCGCCGCGACCGGCAGTCAGAACGCGAACTGCGGCCAGATCGGCCGCGACGTCTGGTTCCAATGGATCGCGCCGAACACGGCGATCTACGAGCTCAGCACCTGTGGGCAGGCGAGCTTCGACACCGTCGCCGCGGTGTACGCGGGCAACACGTGCCCGGGCGGAGGTCCGCTCGCCTGCAACGACGACGCCTGCGGTTTGCAGAGCACGGCCATCTTCAGCGCCACCGCCGGCGCGAGCTACGTGTTCCAGATCGGCGGCTACCAGAACGCGAGCGGCTCGGGGACGTTTTCGCTGACCGTGGGGACCCCGTGCACGATGACGACCGGGCCGGACGTGATCGTCGGGGACCTGACGGGTCCGGCCAACTACGCGTCCGCGGGCGGGCTCGACGCGATCTCGCTCGGTACGACGTCGTGCAACGTCGGCGACACGTGGCTGAACTGGTTCGCGAACATCAACCAACACCCGGTGATCGGTGGGAACCTGTACCGCTATCGCGTGCAGAACGGCGCCGGACGCTTCGAGCAGATCGGCCAGAGCTGGCTGAAGCACGGCTTCTACGCGCTGAGCGGCAACCTGTGCTGCCCCGTGTGCAACGCCACGGACGGCACGCACCTCGGCGTCGGATGCTCCGACCCGTACTCGGCGGAACGTAACGGCGGTCAGGGCAGTCTGGGTCCGCGTCGCCAAGTGAACCCTTCGACGGGCTCCTTCACCTATCCGCCCGCCAACCCGGCGTGGTCCGGCAGCACCGCGCGTCGTATCGAGTTCCTGAACACCGACGTCGACACGTCGGCGGGCGTGCGCTACTTCGGCGAAGCGCAGTACGTGACCCCGGATGACGCCGCGGCGGGGAACCAGAACAACAACGCCAGCTACCGCGAATTGATCACGACGGGGGCGGACTTCAGCTTCGTCGGTCCGACGCAGCGCCAGCTCTCCGCGATCGAAGCTTGGTCGAACTGCGAGAGCGGCGTTTCGCTCGTGAACGTGCAGGTCGCCGGTGACGGGCTCTTCCACGTGGGTTTCAAGGTGACGAACCTCGGCGGCGGCCAGTACCACTACGAGTACGCGGTCCACAACCTGAACAGCCACCGCTCGGGCGGCACGTTCTCGATCCCGGTCGGCGCGGCGACGATCACGAACGTGGACTTCCACGACGTGGCCTACCGCAACGGCGATGGCGAAGGCAACGTGAGCTACTCGGCAGCGGATTGGACTTCGTCGAACGTCGGCGGCGTCCTGACGTGGTCGACCGAGACGGAAGGTGCGAACGCGAACGCGAACGCGCTGCGTTGGGGCACGACGTACAACTTCCGCTTCGACGCGGACGTGGCGCCGGTCTCCGGCTTGGCGTCGCTCGGCCTGTGGCGCACGGGCGTTCCGGCCGCGGTGAACGCCGCCGTCGACGTTCCGGGCGGTGCGACGAGCCTGGCGTTCTGCTTTGGCGATGGAACGGGCGCGGCCTGCCCGTGCGGCAACAACGGCAGCGCGGGCAACGGCTGCGCGAGCTCGGTGAACGCGAACGGCGCGAACCTCGCCGCGACGGGCACGGCGAGCATCTCGGGCGACACGTTCGCCCTCGTCGGGACGGGCATGCCGAACAGCTCTGCGCTGTACTTCCAAGGCACGTCGCAGGCCGCAGGCGGCGCGGGTACGGTGTTCGGCGACGGCAAGCGCTGCGCGGGCGGAACGACGATCCGACTCGGCACGAAGACGAACGCGGGTGGCGCGTCGCAGTACCCCGTGGGCGCCGACCAGTCGATCTCGATCCGCGGCGCGAACGCGGCTGGCAACGTGCGCACGTACCAATGCTGGTACCGCAACGCGGCCGTCTTCTGCACGGTGGACACGTTCAACCTGACGAACGGTCGTCAGGTGACATGGGCGCCCTGATTGCGTCAAGCAGCCGGAGCGCGGAGAAGCGTCATGACGTGACGTGAAACCGCACAGGAAACCGGGCGGGATTCGGACCCCGCTCGGCAAGAACTGGACCTCCACCGAAAGCGAGTCTTGCGAGGCGTGCGGGTGACTGCACGCCTCGAAGCTTGGACGGCGAGGGCGAAAGCCGTGTAGCCGAGCCCCGAGAGACCCGTACGCGTCGGATCCAAGCGAGTTCAGGCAGGCGCGGTAACACGAGCGTGTCGCCATGGCCTGACACGCGAGTCCCATCGGGGTCTTGACCCGGATGATTCACGAACATCCGGGCTCAGCCGTGCGCGAGCCGCACGACGAGCACGCTGCAGTGCGCCTGCACGGCGACCTCCTCGGCCACGCTGCCGATCAGCGCGCGCGAGATCCCCGTGCGACCCTGCGTTCCGACGACGAGCAGATCCGCGTCGAGTTCCTTCGCGGCGTCGAGCAGCGCGCGGATCGGCGAGCCGTCGGCGACGCGCGTACGTCCCGTGATCCCGTGTCGGTCCAGCGCTTCCTGCAATTGCCGCTCGATGTCGCCGCGCAGGTCG
>JBBQCC010000155.1:0-10416 GCA_038318285.1 Planctomycetota bacterium
GTCAAAGACCGGCGCGCTCGCGCAAGTTCGCCCGGACCACGTCGGGCAGGCGGTCCCAGCGCAGGCCGAGCAGCGCGCCTTCGAGCGCGTAGAGCAGGTTCACGCTGGCACGACGCCCCGTCGCGCGCACGGCCAGAAACGTCGCGACGGAGCCGCGGGTTTGGAGGCCGGCGAGATCCGTGACGCCGACCTCGGCCAACCAGCGCCGCGACACCGGACCGACGTTCGGAATCGCGGAGGTGCGTGGCGAGACCTTCTTGGACGCGCTTCGATGCGACGTACTCCCCTTGGACATCGAGTTCGCGGACGACTTCGCGCGCTTCTTCGCGTCGCGTACGCGTGCGGCCTCGAGCGCTCTGTGCGTCCACGCAATGACGAGCGCGCGATCGTTGCGCACGCGATCGGGCACGCTCCAGTACGTGCTCATCGCCGGCTTGTCGGGGAAAGGTTGGAATGCGTGACAGCCCGCCGCCTCGAACTCGGTACGACTCGCATCGTCCACGCGGAAGTAGAGACATCCGTTGGCGACGAGGCCGAAGAACATTCCATCGATGTACAGACCCGCGCCACCGAACATCCCGCGCGCGCGGACGTCGCCCGTGGGCGCGAGCTGAGCCAGCACCTCGTCCACGAACGGATCCTTCATCGCTGCGGCCTCTCCATGGTTCGAGGATCGCAAGTGGTCGAGATCGGCGACAGTCCGGACCCGTTTCGACGCCGATACACGACTCGGGGGTACGAAGCCTGTTCGAAGGGGGCCAGACGGCCTGCGCAGCCGCGTCGGTGCAGCAGGTCACTGCTACGATCTGCCCAGGGTCGCGCGTCCAGGCGCGGTGTCGCAGTCGCTCCAACGACGGAATCCACGAACATGATGCTCTTGCCTCTTCTGATCGCTGCCGCACCGATCTTCTTTGCGCAAGAGGACGAGTTCCCGGACGGCAACAAGTTGGTCCATGTGTCGCTGCTGGCCGACCACGCCGCAGTGAAGCCGGGCGGAACCGCGACGCTCGCGGTGCGCTACGCAATCGAACCCAAGTGGCACATCTACTGGCAGAACCCCGGCGATTCGGGCCTGGCGACGCGAGCGAAGATCGAAGCACCGGAAGGCTGGAAGGTCGGAGCGGTGCAGTTCCCGGCGCCGATGCGGCGCGAGGACCCGGGCGACATCACGACGTTCGTGTTCGAGAACGAGCTGGTGCTGCTGGCCGACCTGACCGTGCCCGCCAACGCGAAGCCGGGATCGAAGGTGACGCTCAGCGTCGAGGGCAGTTGGCTCGTGTGCACCGATCTGTGCGTGCCTGGTGAAGGCAAAGCGTCCATCGAGATCGACGTCGCGGACGCCGACCAACCCGCGAACGGTGCCGTGTTCACCGCTGCACATGCGCGCATGCCGAAGCCGATGTCCGAGCTCGCACAAGCGCGCATGAGCTGGACCGGCGACGAGAGCGAGCCGCGCTGGACGCTGATCGTCCCGGGCGCGACCGAGCTCGACTACTTCCCGCTCGACATCAAGCCGGTCCGTCTGGAGAGCCGTTCGATCGACATCGGCCAGAGCGGCGGAACGCTGCGCGCGACGTTCTCTTTCCAGCGCAAGAAGGACAAGGACGAACCGCGCATCCGCGGGGTCCTGCGCGTGCGTACAGCCTCGGGTGAGGCGTGCTACGCGCTCGACCATCTGTTCACGCCCCCGAAGTCGGGCCCCCAAAAGTCTGGGGAGTGAACCCACACAACCAAGGAGGATTCCCTTATGAAATGCAAGACGTGGCGGTTTGCCGCCGTTCTCGCGCTCGTCGGATTCGCCGGCTGCTCCAGCAGTCGGAACGACTCGACGCAGTCGCAACCGGTCGCGGCCAAGTCGGAGACGGCGATGCCGGCGCCGAAGAAGGCCGAGCTCGGCCAAGCTGCGCCGAACTTCACGCTGACGGATCTCGACGGCAAGACACACAAGCTGTCCGACTACCGCGGCAAGCCGATCGTTCTCGAGTGGTTCAGCCCGGCCTGCCCGTACTGTGTGTACGCGTACTCGGACGGTTCGCTGACGGAACTGCCCGAGCGCCTGCGCAAGCAAGGCGTCGTGTGGCTCTCGGTGAACTCGCAGAACCCGAAGCACCCCGGCGCCGACGTCCAGAAGAACAAGGCGTTCGTGAAGGCGCACCACATGGAAGCGCCGATGCTCATGGACCCCGACGGCGTCGTCGGGCGTGCGTACGGCGCGAAGACGACGCCGCACTGTTTCGTCATCGACGCGAAGGGCGTGCTGGTCTACGCCGGTGGGCTCGACAACGCGCCGATGGGTCGCGTGGACGGCGACGCCAAGATCGTCAACTACGTCGAGGCCGCGATCGAGGACGTTCGCGCGGGTAAGCCCGTCGCGATCGACAACGCGAGGGCGTATGGCTGAGCCGTCGCCTACGCGAGACCGTAGTTACGGTCTCCTCCACGGAACGGCGCGCGCGGGACCACGTCCCACGCGCGCTGTTCTCATTCCATGGGCACGAATCCCGAGGACACGCGCTCGTGCAATTGCGCCGCGAGCTGCTTGCGATCGTCGTCGCGCACGCGATCCGCGCCGAACGTGATGAGCGCGTCGATGCGCTCCAGCGCGAGGAACCGCGGCGCCTGTACCCAGATCGGATCGTCCTGCCAGCACACCGATCGCGACGCCGGCGGGTCGCCGGGCAACGTCTCGTAGTGCGTGGCCCCCCACGCGCACGATGCACCGATCCGCGCCGCCGGGTCCAGCAGAGACGGACGGAACGGACGCACCTGACTGCCGTCCGAGTTCGCGCCTTCCGCGAACAGCACGACAACGTGACCAAGCTGCAGCGCGCGCTCGATCTGTGCATTCACGGCCGGCAGATCGCGCTTCTTCGAGCGGTCGATGAAGATCGTGCCCATGCGCTCGGCCATGAAGCCGACGAGCGGCCAACTGCGGATCTCGTGCATCGACACGAATGCGGGCCCTTCGAGAACGGCCGCGAGCGTCAAGATGTCCGCGTACCCGACATGGTTCGTGACGAGCACGCACGGCTCGCGCGGCGGATCCCCGACGACGCGCACGTGCACGGCACCGATGCGACAGATCGCTCGCGCCCAGCCTTGGAAGCAGCGCACGCGCCACGATCGCGAACTCTCCGCTCCCGAGTGGAAGGGCACGCCCGCCATCCACGCCGTGGACCGCCAGACCGTCGCGAAGAGTCCCCGCGCGAGCCGCCATCCTCGTCGCGCGTTGCGCACGATCGGACCGGCGCGGTACGCATCGATCGAGTTCGCCGTACCGGTCATCCGGCGCGGATCGTCGGGATCCTCGTGCTGGCGCGCAAGAAGCTGCGGACCGAAGACCTGCGACACGCTGTCCGCGTACCCGCCCGGAGCGAGGTGGTTCCGCCGTCCCGCAGCCCACTCCGTGCGGTGCAAGGCACACCGCACGGACCCTCGATCAGACCTTCGCCAGTTCCTTCTTCAGCTCGGCCACGACCATGTCGCCGACTTGATCCGTCGGGTGGTCGCCGGTGTTCACGCCCTTGATGCGACCGGAGCGCACGAGCTGGATCACCGTGTTCTCGATCGCGCTGCCCGCGGCCTTTTCGCCCAGGTAGTCGCACATCATGCCGACTGCGAGGATCGCGGCGACGGGACAGGCCTTGTTCTGGTTCGCGTACTTGGGCGCGGATCCGTGGATCGGCTCGAACAGCGAGATCTTGCCCGGGTGGATGTTGCCCGAAGCGGCGATGCCCATACCGCCTTGGATCATCGCACCGAGGTCCGTGATGATGTCGCCGAACAGATTCGTCGTGACGGCGACGTCGAACCACTCGGGATTCTTGATCATCCACATGCACGCCGCGTCGATGTAGGCGTGGTCGGTCTCGATGTCGGGGTACTCCAGCGCGACCTCGGCGAAGACGCGCGTCCACAAGTCCTGCGCGCGGAGCGCGTTGGCCTTGTCGATCATCGTGACCTTCTTCTTCTTGTTGCGGCTGCGCGCCAACTCGAAGGCGTAGCGGATCACGCGCTCGGTCCCGACCCGGGTGTAGACCATGACCTGTGTGGCCACTTCGATCGGCAGGCCCTTGTGCGCGAAGCCGTAGGAGCCCGTGTAGGCGCCCTCGGTGTTCTCGCGCACGAAGACCATGTCGATCTCCTCGGAGCCCTTGCCCTTGAGCGGTGACATGCGGTCGTCGTAGCAGCGCACGGGGCGCAGATTGACGTACAAATCGAGCTCGAAACGCATCTTGGCGATGATCCCGTACTCGATCAGGCCGACCGGTGCGCGCGGGTCGCCAATCGCGCCCAAGTAGATCGCCTGCTTGCCCTTCACCTCGCTGAACGCGGCCTCGGGAAAGATCTCGTTCGTCTTCAGCCAGTGCTCCGTGCCGAACGGATAGGCCGTGCGACGCGTCTTGAAGCCAAAGATGGACGCCGTCGTGTCGAGCACCTTCATGGCCTCGCGCGTGACTTCCGGCCCGATGCCGTCGCCGGCGATCACTGCGATGTCGTACTCGGTCATGATTTCCTGCTCGGCGAAGCGGTAGCGGGTGCGCGCCGGAACATCCCGGGCGCGTAGCGGACGATGCGACCTTCGACGGCGCTGGCCGCGACGGTGAGAGGTGATGCGAGGTACAGGCGACCGGGGCCGCTGCGACCTGCGAAGTTGCGGTTGATCGCGCTGACGGTGACTTGGTCCTTCGTGTCGGACACGCCCGGACCGCAGCCGATGCACGCACCGCAGCCGGGTTCGATCACGGTGACTCCGGCCTTCTCGAAGACGTCCAGGTAGCCCTTGCCGCGCGCGTACTCACGCACGGATTCGCTGCCGAACTGGATGAACATCTTCACCGTCGGAGCGACGCGACGGCCTGAATCGACAGCCTCGGAGAGGACCTGCGCGTAGAAGTCGAGGTCGTGTTCCTTGCCGGCCGTGCACGAGCCGGCGTAGGCGATGTCGATCGGCACTTCGGCCAGCGTCGCGATGTTCTTGCCGTACGTCGGATCGCCCGGTTCGGCCACCATCGGCTGCACCGACGCGAGGTCGATCGCGTGCACGCCACCGTCGTAGTGCGCGCCCGCGTCGGGCGCGACGAAACGTGCGCGGAGCGATTCACGCGACACCCCTGGTCGGCGCGCGGCGAGCCATTCGAGCGCGACGTCATCGGCTTCGCAGATGCCCGACTTCGCGCTGCACTCGGTGGCCATGTTGCACAGCGTCGCGCGCTCGTCCATCGAGATGGACGCGAGCCCGGGGCCGCCGAATTCCATGACGCGGTCGAGCGTGTCCTCGCGAACGGCGAACGTGGCCAGGATGAAGAGGATCAAGTCCTTCGCCGTCACGCCGACGCCCAGCCGCCCATGCAGCTCGAAGCGGATCGACTCCGGCACGGACACGAATGTGAAGCCCGCGTGCACGAGGCCCGCGTACTCCGTCGCGCCGACGCCCCACGTCAGCGCGTTGTTGCCGCCGCCCATGCAGGTGTGGCTGTCCGTCGCCTGGATGAAGTCGCCCGGGTCGACGAACTGCTCGCGCGCGACTTGGTGACAGATGCCGGGCGAGATGCCGTTCTTCGCGGAGTAGTCGCGCACACCGGTGTGGCGTTGAAACTCCTTCTGCAGGTCGCGCAGCGTCTGGATCTGCGGCGAAAACGGGGCCATCTTCGCGACGCCGTCGGCGTACAGCAGGTGGTCTTCGAACACGGCGAACTTCGCCGGGTTCGGCAGCGTGTAGTCCGCGCCGTACTCCTGCCCGAGGAAGTAGTGCACCTGCGCCGTCGTGAACTCGTGGCTGTAGCCGCCGTCGACTTTTGCCAGGCACAGATCGCCGGGCTTCACGAAGGACTGTTTGCCCTCGGCGTCGATCAGGTGGCTCGCGATGATCTTCTCGGCCATCGTCATCGGTCGCTGAGCCGTGGTGGGCGCGGGCACCGAAACCTTGCCGACCTTGTAGAGGCTCGAGAACGGGAACAGTCCGCCAGCTTCGAGGATCGCGCGCGTCACCGGGTCGTAGCGACCCGTGAACTCTTCGAGCGCGATTTCCTCGCCCTTTTGCAGCCGTTCCAGTTGCTCGTACGTGCCCATCAACTGGCCCAGGTTGATGTTGTTGCGCTCGTGGATCGGCGCGAACGAGTGCGCGATCACGAGGTGGATGCCCGACCACTTCTCGCACTGCGGCGCGGTCTCGCGCGAGCTGCCGGTGCCCTTGCGCGCGCCGGAGACGATGACCTCGAATCCGCCGTCGAGCAGCGCGCGCGTCGGGAACACGCGTTGGCCGTCCTTCGCGCCACCACTTCCGGAAGAAGCACGGTGAACCAGGCCCGCATACGCGTCGAGCGCGATGTCCTCGGGACGGTGTCGGAAGCACACCCAGGCCGGCGTCATCGCGTCCGTGTTCACATCGTCCAGCAGGTCTGCGGGCACGACGCCCTGCATCAGCAGGTCGCCTTCGCGACGCAACTGGGACTCCGTACGCTCGTGGTCCTTGAACAGGAACAGGACGCGTTTGCCCGGCGTCAGTCGGACGACACGCCGACCGTCGGGCTTCTCGTGGATGAGCGGATTCAAGGCTGGCTCCGCGCGCTCAGAGGCGCGTGTTCTCCACGAGGATGGCGATGCCCTGTCCGCCGCCGATGCACGCCGACGCGACGCCGTAGCGCAGCTTCGAGCGGCGCAGTTCGTGCATGAGCGTCAGGACGAGGCGCGTGCCCGTCGCGCCCAGCGGGTGGCCCAATGCAATGGCGCCACCGTTCACGTTGACCTTGCTGCGGTCGAGCTCGAGCTCCTTCTCACAGCCCAGGTACTGCCCCGCGAAGGCTTCGTTGATCTCGATGCGGTCGATCTGCTGCACGCTGAGGCCGGCCTTCGCGACACACGCGCGGATCGCCGGAACCGGGCCGATGCCCATCTCGGTCGGATCGACGCCGACGTAGGCCCAGGCGCGGATCGTGCCCCACACATCGAGGCCGTCGGCCTTCGCGCGCTTGTCGGTCGTCAGCACGACCGCGGCCGCACCGTCGACGACGCCGCTCGCGTTGCCGGCCGTGACCGTGCCGTCCTTGCCGAATGCGGCGCGCAGCTTCGACAGCGCTTCGAGGCTCGTGTTGGGCTTGATGTGGTCGTCGGTCGCGACGATCTCTTCGCCCTTACGGGTCTTGATCGTGATCGGTTCGATCTCGGCGGCGAAGCGACCTTCGGCGACGGCCTTCGCACCGAGTTGGTGACTGCGCAGCGCGTACTCGTCCTGCTGCTCGCGCGTGATGCCGAGGCGCTTGGCGACCTTCTCGGCCGTCTGCGCCATGAAGAGGCCCGCGACCGGGTCCATCAGCGCGGCGAACAGGCTGTCCTGCATGACGGGTTGCACGCCGAACGGGATGCCGGCGCGCGTGCCGTACACCGAGAACGGCGCCTGCGACATGCTCTCCATGCCGCCTGCGAGCACGGTCCCGCACTCGCCCAGCGCGATCATCTGCGACGCGTTGACGATCGATTGGATGCCCGACCCGCACAGGCGGTTCACGGTCAGCCCGCCCGATTCCTGCCGCACGCCGGACTTCAAGCCGACGTGACGAGCGCCGTACAGTGCGTCGACCGACGTCTGCAGCGCGTTGCCCATGACGACGTGCTCGACGGAGTCGGGCGAGACCTTGGCACGCGCCATCGCGGCTTTCGCCGCGTGTACGCCGAGATCGATCGCGGACAGGTCCTTGAGCTTGCCGAATCCGGGCGTGCCGACATATTCGGCCATCGGGGTCCGTGCCCCGCCGACGATCACGATCTCTTGGGTCATGGGTGCAATCTCCTGTGTGCTCTTCTGGACCGGAACCGTCGGAAACTCAGCGCCGCGCGTGTCCAAACGCGCAACGAAAGCTCAGCGACCTGTGAATTTGGCCGGTCGCTTCTCGAGGAACGCGGCCATGCCTTCGCGCATGTCGGACGTCGTCGACGCGAGGCCGAACATGTCGACCTCGATCTGCGCGCCTTCCTGCTGCGACATGTTCTGCCCGCGACGGATGGTCTCCATCGCCATACGCACCGCGAGCGGCGCACGGGACAGGATCGTGTGCACCATCTTGAGCGTGCCCTCGCGCAGATCCGCCGCTTCGAACACGCGGTTGACGACGCCGACGCGGTGCGCTTCCTCGGCGCCGAACATGTCACCGGTCAGCACCCATTCGCGCGCCACGCCGGGCCCCGCGATGCGCGCTAGGCGCTGCGTGCCGCCGTAGCCGGGGATGATGCCCAGCGAGACTTCGGGCAGACCCATGCGCGCCGTCTTGGCGGCGGTCCGCAGGGTGCAGGCCAGCGCCAGCTCACAACCACCGCCGAGCGCGAAACCGTTGATCATCGCGATCGACGGCTTCGACATCCATTCGAGGCGCTCGAACACCGTTTGGCCGAAGAACGCGAGGCGCTTCGCGTCGAGCGCCGTCTCCATCGCCTTGAGCTCGCCGATGTCGGCGCCCGCGACGAAAGCCTGCTTTTCGGGCGGCTTGCCATCCACGGCGGCTCCGGTGATCACCAACGCGCGCGCGGCCGGATCGGCTTCGATCGCGTCGAACGCGACCGCCAGTTCGGTGAGCGTCTGGTGATTGAGCGCGTTCATCGCCTTCGGACGGTTGACCGTCACGAAGGCGACGCCCTCGGGCGTGGTCTCGACCAGCAGGTTTTCGAAAGTCATCGCGGTGCTCAGGCGGGCGTCGTGCGGACGACGACGGCCTTGTTGATCACCTGCGGCGTGACGGGCTTGTCGCCCGGCATCGTCTTCGTCGCCGCGATCTTGTCGACGATCTCGATGCCCTTCACGGCCTTGCCGAACGCCGAGTACTGGTTGTCCAAGTGCGGCGAGCGCTCGTGCATGACGAAGAACTGGCACGAAGCGGAATCGGGGTCGGACGAGCGCGCCATCGAGAGGACGCCCTTCTCGTGCTTGCGCGCATTGAACTCGGCCTTCAGGCGGCGCGGGCCGTTGCCGGTGCCGGTGCCTTGCGGGCATCCGCCCTGGATCATGAAGCCCGGGATCACGCGGTGGAAACCCTTGCCGTCGTAGAAGCCGGTGTAGGCAAGATCGAGGAAGTTGCGCACGTGGTTCGGTGCGACGTCCGGCCACATCTCGCACTCGATGTCGCCTTGGTTCGTCTGCAGGACGACGCGGTACTGCGCGAGGTCCGCAGCGTCCATCTTCATGAAATTCAGGCCTTTTTCGACTGCTTGCGTCATGTGTGCTCCTTATTTGGCGCCCTTCACGAGGACGACGGCCGATTCGATTCTCTGAGGTTTTGCCGGACGGACCGTGCCGTCCGGCCCCGCTTGACCGGGCGCTTTCGCGATCGCGTCGAGCGCGGGGAGACCTTCGACGAGCGCGCCGAAGGCCGAGTACTTGCCGTCGAGGAACGGCGACGGCGCCGTGATGATGAAGAACTGCGACGAGGCCGAGTCCTCGCTCGGACCGCGTGCCATGGACAGCACGCCGCGCGCGTGCGGCTTCGAGCTGAACTCGCGCTTCAGCGTGCGCGGTCCATTCCCGCTCCCCCACGAAGCCTCGTTCGAGGTCTTCGTGTTCGGGTCGCCGCCCTGGATCATGAACGTCGGCGACACGCGGTGGAACAGCGTGCCGTCGTAGAAGCCGCTCGCGGCGAGGTCGAGGAAGTTGCGCACGTGGTTGGGCGCGACGTCCGGCCACAGGTCCAGGAGCATCGATCCCTGGCTCGTGCGCAGCAGGACTTGGTAGTTCGCCAATTCCTCGACCGGCATGTTCAGGTAATCGAGCCCCTTCTTCGCGAGCGACTTGCACGCGACCTCGGTCGCCTTCTCGTTGGCGTAGGCCAACTTGAAGCTCTTGCCCGAGGTCGCCTTGTTGCCTTCGAGCGCCGGTCCAAGGTCGATCTCGATCGTGAGCTTCTGGTTCGGCGCGAGCTTGATCTCGCCCGTACCGCGTTCGCCCAGCGGTTTGCCGTCCACAGCGAACGCGGACGCGGTCAGCATCCAGCTCGGCATCTTGTCGCCCTGCGCATCGGCAGTCAGCTCGACGCGCACGGACAGGCGATCGCCGACGATGAACGTCGAAGGTACCTCGACCTGCGCCTGCACCTTCGCGGCCGCGAACGGCGCGAGCGCAACGACGAGGGCCAATAGGGACAGCGCTCGCATCAGGCGCGCTTGTCGCCCTGCCACGTGTAGAAGCCTTCGCCCGACTTGCGGCCGCGCTTGCCTTCCTTGACCTTCGCCTCGAGCACTTTGGGGATCTGGAACGCGGGCGCGGTCGGGAAGCGCTTCATCCAGCCCCGCAGGATCGACAGGGTCGTGTCGAGACCGACGTAGTCCGTCAGCTCGAACGGACCCATTGGGTAGCCGCAGCCGAGCTTCATCGCCGTGTCGATGTCGGGGATCGACGCGTCACCGCGCTCGGCCAACTTCATGGCGTCGGCC
>JBBQCC010000156.1:0-10342 GCA_038318285.1 Planctomycetota bacterium
GGACGAATCGGAGCAACCGACGAGCAGGACGAGGACGGCAAGCGAAGTGCGGATCATCTCGATTCGATCCTACCCTAGGGTTGGACTGGCGCAGGGCGCGAGCCCTGCGCTTGCGTGGACGCTACACGCGTTCCTGCCGAAGCAGGAGCCGTCGCAGCACGATCAGGTGTCCGAACAGCGCCGCCGTCACCATCACCGTCGGTAGCCACACGTACGGGAACGTTGCGACCCACGCGTTCGGCGGCCCGTCAAAGGCGAGCATGCGCGTCGGCATCGACAACATCGCCACGACGACGATGTTCACGAGCAGCGCGAAACCCACGCTATTCCAGACCCAAATCACGATGCGCGTCGACTTGCCGCGCTCGACTCCCCCGCTGCGCAGGGCGAGCCACGCGCCGAGGACCAGCGCGCTCACGCCCGTCACGACGTCGAAGTTGCGTCCCGACCACGTCATCTGCACGCCGATGACTCCGCCCTCGTACGCGCGGTGCAGCATGAACTCGACCGCGATGCGAAACGCCTGATAACCGACCAGCGCCGTGAACGGCAATCCCTCCGCTAGCGTGCGTCCGAAGCGCGACCCCGCGAGCACGACGACGAACGTCACCGCGACGATCATCACCAGAAACATGGGCGGCGGTGTGCGCTCCCAATGTTCCAACGCGCCCGAGGCGGCCAACCAGCCGGTCGCGGCGAGCCACGCTCCGACTCCGACTGCCGTCATCACGCTCGCGTGGCGCCGCCGTTCGGACGATTCCCCCAGTCTCGCGCCCGCGCACGCACGCGCGAACGGCAGGAGCAGCGCGAGCGCGACGGCGATGCCGACGTCCAGCATGAACACGTCGCGGGTGGGTTCCATGGGGCGGGGGCGCGTGGGTCTGTCCTCGCCGACGGGCCGTTCGGCCGAGGACACTTAGGGTTTTCCGCTCACCTTGAAAGACGGCGATCGAGGGCGGACAGGCGTCCGCTTCTACCAAGTCTGGTATCGCAACGCGGCAGCGTTCTGCACACCGCCGACGTTCAACCTGTCGAACGGACTGTGCGTGCTCTGGGGCGCGTGATCGCAGTCGACCGCGCACGAGCGAACCGTCCTACGTCGAGGGTTCGCTTCGCGCCGCGTCGAGCCGCTTGTAGAAGATCACTGTGTCGTGCAGCGCCTGCCCGTCGGGGTCGATCGCAAAATCCGGGATGATGCCGACGAACGTCCAACCCATCCGCCGGTAGAGGCGGTCGGCCGCGCCGCCGCGTTTCGCGTCCAGCGTGAGCAGCGTGAGTCCCGCCGCCCGCCCGGCGTCCTCGACCGCCTGCATCATGCGCGCGCCCAGACCCGCGCCTTGGTGGTCGCGGCGCACGATCATCTTCACGACCTCGCCGCGGTGCGGCTGGTTCGGCGCCCACGCACGTTGGATCTGGACCGTGCCGACGATGTCGTCGCCGGCACGCGCAACGAGGACGATCGCGTTCGCGCTGCCGAGCGTCTGTCGCCACCACTGCTCGGCGCGTTCCTGCGAGATCGGCTGAAGGAAGCTGACGGCCGCGCCCGATTCGACGGCATCGACGAGCAGCATCGCGAGCGCGCGAACTTCTGCATCTCCGACGGGTGTGCGCAGCGATTCGATCGTGTGCGAGGCGGCGTTCATGCGTGTCGAACCAGATTGCTCCAGTGTGCGCGCGCGCTCACTCGCCCGGCGGCAACTCGAAGATCCCCTGCCGCGCGTCGACGAGCCGCCCCTGTCGCGCGAGTTCGTACCAAACCTCGTGCGGATAGCGCACCGGCGGCGTGATGCCCAGGATGCCCGACGGCCGACCGCCGCTCATCGGTCCGCCGCCCAGGCCCGACTCCGCGTCGAGCTGCGTGATCTTCAGACTCTTGCGGTAGGCCTTCATCGCGCGCTTCAGTACCTCGCGGTCGTGTTCCGGCAGGTGGCGCTTGCCCGAGGCCCACAGCTCGCCGATCGCGCGCACCTTGGCCAGATCCTTCGCATCGACGGCCGCCGCCAGGTCGGGTTCTTTCTCGCGCGTGCCACCGAGCGCCGCGCTCATCTCGCCCCAGAACGCCTCCAGACTGGGGTCGCGCGCGAGTTCGGTGGCGCGGGTCATCAGGAAGCGACTCAGGAGCGAGAACTGCGGATCGAACATCTCCGCACTGTAGCTCGCGGCAGCCGCCAGCCGTCACGGGATCGAGGGCACGCGGTTCCGCATCGAGCCCGCGCTGAGCGCCCTCGGGAACCCGAGGTCGGATCGGAGCACGAACCGTCGCATTCCAGCGCGCCGCCCGAGGTGTGCTCGTGGGAGAGGGACGCCGCTGCCGGCGGAGCCGCGCTCAGTTCGCCCGCGTCGCTTCGATCCGCCGCGGGTCGATGCGCCACACGTTCCCGGCGCTCAGGTTCGACAGCCACACCGAACCCAGCCCCACGCGGATCGCGTCGCCGCCGGGACCGAAGAACTGCTGCACGACCGTATTCGTTCGCGGATCGATGCGCGTGATCGGGTAGCCGAACGAGGTGGCCCAGACCGAGCCTTCGCCGACCGCGATCTCTCCCCCGCCGCCGGGGATGCCAGCCTCGATCGTCGCGACCACGGTGTTCGTCGCCAGGTCGACGCGCGAGATCGAGCCGTCGCCCTGATTCAGCGTCCACACCGAGCCTTCGCCGATCGCGAGGAAGCGCGGCGAGGGTCCGACCTTCACGGTCCCCACGACGTCGTTCGTGCGCGGATCGACACGCGTCAGCAGGCTCTCTTTCGTGCTGGTGACGAACACGAACTCCGCGCCGTACGCGACGGTGCACGAGCCGGTCGCGACCCGGATCTCGGCCGACACGGCGTTGGTCGCCGGGTCGATGCGCGCCAGTGTGCCGCGCGCATCGGTGAGCACCCACACGCTGCCTGCGCCGGCGGCGATGCCGCCCTCGGAGTCGGCGAAGGTCATCGGAAACGTGGCGGTCACGTCGCCGCTCGTGAGGTCGATGCGCGAGAGCGTCGAGTCGCCGCAGTTGGGCACCCACAGGCTGCCGAACCCGGCCGCGAGGCCCGAGCCGGGTTCCTTGCCGACCGCGATCGTCGCCGCGACCGTGTCGGTCCGGGGATCGAGGCGCGAGACGCTGTTCGACGGCGAGTTCGAGACCCAGGTCTGCTCGTCGATCGCCAGCCAATCGGGCGAGCCGCCGATCTCGAAGACCGCGTCAGGCACCAGCCGTTCGATCGGGATGCGAACGCCCGGCGCCGTCACGCCGGGCTTTTTCGGGCGCGCGGGACTCGGGGCCTCCCCGCACGAGACGCCGATCGCGAGCAGGCACACGGCGAGGGTCGGGCTGCGCGTCATGCCGGCCACCTTAGCGCACAACGCGGGCGGCGCAGGTCCGCGCGATCCGGAGCCCCCAGCGCGGGCGTTGCTGCCGACGGCGAGGGGTCTGGATCGAGGACTGGGTGGATCGAGCGCCTGGAGCACATCGTCCTGCGCGACCCGGACGACCTGGAGGCCAAGGCCTTCGACCTGCTGGCGTCGATCTGGACGGGCAGTCGCATCGCGAAGCAGGCGCTGATCCAGCAGGTCCTCGAGCAGGCGCCCGAGCAACCGGGCGCGCACCACGACCGCATCCACAATGGGGACGACTCCGAGGAGGGCGGCGCCGTGCTGTACGGGATCCTGGGCGAGCTGCACCTCGAGCTGAAGAATCCCGTGATGGCGCGCGCGTGCTTCGAGAAGCAGCTCGAGCTGGTGCGGAACGACGGCTTCGCGCTCTCGGGCCTCGCGCGCTCGGAAGCCGCGCTGGGCCGCAACGCCGAAGCGACGCACGCCTGGGGCCGACTGCAGTCGGTGTGGGCGCACACCGACGCGGGTCAACGCTGGATGGATTCGGCGCGTGCGCTCGGACTCGAGTCCGAGCCGATCGACGAGTCGCCCGAGCCGCAGCGCGAGTACGAGTCCGCCGCGCTCGCGGCCGCAGGGCCGATCGACTGGCAACCGTTCGCGGCGCCCGAGCTGGACGCCGTCGACGCGGATGGCCGGCGCGTGCAGCTCGCGGATCTGCGCGGGCGCAACATGGTGCTCGTCTTCCACCTGGGCGGCGGGTGCGTGCGCTGCGTCGAGGAGCTGGCGGCGATGGCATCGAAGGCCGAGGAGTTCGCCGCGCTCGACGCGACGATCGTGGCGGTCAGCGCCGATGCACCCGAGGACCTGTCGAAGACGACACGACTCTTTGAGCTCGAAGTCCGCTGCTTTCGGACCAGGGCCACGCCAGCGCGCGGCGCTTTCTCGCCTGGGACGACTTCGAGGAGATCGCTCTGCACGGCACCGTGCTGATCGACCGCGAAGGCTGCGAGCGCTGGTCGCGCATCGGCGGCGACCGCTGGGACGACGCGACTTTCCTGCTGAAGGAGCTCGTGCGCTGGGGCAAGGCGGGCGCGCGCTGAGCGCCGCGGGACGAGCGGGCGCAGCAGCGCGCGCTCGTGCGAGCGTTCCGGCCCTCCGACGTGTCCCGCGCGAGCGACATCCCGAGTTCCGCCTCCGGCGCTCCCGGTCCGTCCGACCACCGACCTGAAGGACGAAAGTCGTGGTCGCTCGACGCGGTGCAGCTATCCTCGCGCGCGATGTCGAGCCAGGCTCCCCCCGATCCGCCGCCGCCAGGCCCGGTCGAGGAATCCGGTGGCCAGGAACCCAAGCGTTTCGGCAGCTACTTCCTGATCAAGGAGCTCGGGCGCGGCGCGCAGGGCGTCGTCTTCCTGGCCGAGCACTCCGGGCTGCGACGCAAGGTCGCGCTCAAGATGCTCACCGGCGCGGGCGCGCAGTCGCAGCTCGTGCGCGATCGGTTTCGGCGCGAGGCCGAGCTGACGTCGAAGTTCGAGCACCCGGGCATCTGCGGCGTGCACGATTTCGGCGAGGTAGACGGCCTGCCGTTCATCGCGATGCAGTACGTGCGCGGCACCACGCTGGCTGCGCTGGTCGAGAAGGGTCGCGCCGATTCCAAGGGCGAGGGGCCGAGCGAAGGCAGCGACACGATCACCATCGGCGGTGGCGGCAACAAGGGCGGCCTCGAGGATGTGCTGCGCCTCGTCGAACGCGCAGCGCGCGCACTCCACGTCGCGCACGAAGCCGGTTTGGTGCACCGCGACATCAAACCGGCGAACATCATGGTCACGCTCGAGGGGCACCCGGTGCTGCTCGACTTCGGCCTGGCGCGCGACCTGGAGAGCGAAGGCCAGGGGCTGACGCAATCCGGCCAGATCCTGGGCACGCCCGCGTACCTCGCGCCCGAACAGATCGTCGCATCGCGCGGCGTCGTCGATCGGCGCACGGACGTGTATGCGCTGGGCGTCACGCTGTTCGAGTGCCTGACGTTGCAGCGGCCGTTCGAGGGTTCCTCGTGGGACCAACTGTTCCACGAGATCCTCGAGGGCGCGTCGCGCAATCCGCGCAAGCTGAACCCGCGCATCCCCGTCGACCTCGCGACCGTGATCGAAGTGGCGATGGAGCGCGAGCCCGCGCGCCGTTACGCGACGGCCGAGGCGCTGGCCGAGGACCTGCGGCGCGTGCGCTCGTTCGAGCCGATCCAGGCCAAGGCGGCGGGACCGGTCGAGCGCACGATCAAGTGGGCGCGGCGCAACACCGGGAGCGCCGTCGGCGCCGCGGCGGCGATCCTGTTCGTGCTGCTGCTCGCGGGGTTTGCGACGTTCCGCGCCATCGAACGCGCGCGCGATTTGAGCGCGAACTTGCGCCAAGCCTCCGACGCGCTCGTCGCCGCCGACTACGTCACCGCTGCGATCGCAGTGGCCAAGGCGCAGGAGCTGGACCCCGATTCCGTGGAGGTCGTGGAGCTCGCCGCGCGTGTCGAGCGCGCGAAGTCGGACGCGGAACGCCAGGAACAGCGCCGACACGACCTGGCCGAGGCGGTGGCCGCGCGCACGGAGGCGGACGGGCTGCGCACCAAATACGCAGCTGCCCGGACGCGCATCGAGGAACTCGGTGCGGAGCTGATGAAGGAACAATCGGGCGTGCTGGGCCAGTACGCGCCGCTCTCCGTACGCGGCGCGTTCGCACGCCGCCAACTGGACAAGCGCTCGCTCGAGAGCGACGCCGAACGCATGTTGGTCGCGCGATCGGAAGCTCTCGAACGCGCCTCGCGATTCGAGAGCCCCTGGGGTGGCGCCAGCATGGACACGCAACGCGCGCTGGCCGCGTTCTACATGGAGCGTTGGCGCGAGGCGCTGCGCGTGGGCGACAGTGTGCGCGCGGGAGCGATGCGCGCCGCGGCCGAAGCGCACGACCCGCGCGGCGAACAGACCGAGGAGTTGCTCGGACGTGGCTTGCTCACCCTCGCGGTCGTGCCAGTGGCGGCCGAACTGCACCTGTTCCGCTGGGAGGACTACGGTTCGCTTCGCACTGGCGACGTGATCCCGCGCCTCGTGCCCGTGCCGACGACCGGCGTCGGTCGAGCGCACACGGGCGCGTGGAGTGGAGACTTCTTCCCCGGCGATCCGTGCCTCGTCGTCCGTGCCGTCGAACCGGATTCGCTCGCGGCGC
This sequence comes from Planctomycetota bacterium, assembly GCA_038318285.1. Taxonomy (GTDB): domain Bacteria; phylum Planctomycetota; class UBA1135; order UBA1135; genus JAEUHZ01. The sequence continues at coordinate 6,524 of JBBQCC010000156.1, forward strand.
GCGCCGGACTCGTGCCCGGCGACCTCGTGCTGCGCTGCGCGGGCGAGCCCGCTGCGGAATCCCTCTTCGTGCGCGCGGTCGCGGCGGACGGCCCGCTCGCCGCCGCGGGTGTCACGCAGCTCGCACGCATCCGCGACGTCGACGGCGAATCCGTCCAGTCCATGTTCGACTGGGTGACGCACGGCGTCGCGACGAAGGCGGATGCGTCGGCGAAGCAGTCCGCGACGAAGCGCGTACGGTTTGCCGGCGTCGACACGCCCGTCCAATGCGACCCGCGTCAGGTGTCGGTGATCCGCGCGACCGAGCTCGCGCGCGATCCCGTGCCCGGCCCGCTGCGCCTCGATTGCCTGCACGCGGGCGAGCCCGTCGCGATCGACGTGCCCGTCGGTTCGAGCGCGGGGCTCGACTGCGAGATCACGGCCTACCCGCTCGTGCTGTCCGGCGAGAACCGCATCGACGCGAGCACGACGCGCACGCTGGATCCGGGTTCCTACCTCGTCCTGGCGGACAGCCCCGGATATGCGCAGCAACGCGTCAACGTCCGCATCCCGCGGCGCACGGAAGTCGCGGCCCAGATCGAACTGCTGCGCACGGAGGACGTTCCCGCGGGATTCGTTTACGTGCCTCCCGGCCTGTTCGAAGCCGGCGGCGATCGCGAGGCGTTCAAGCCTGTCGCCGCGCACGTCGTCGATGTCCCGGGCTTCTTCTTGGCGCGCAAGGAGCTGACGAACGCGGACTGGTACGAGTTCGTGAACGATCCGCGGACGCTCGAGCTCATCGCCGCGACGAAGCCGGGCGAGCACCTCTACCTGCCACAGGACGATCGCGTGCTGGCGAAACGGGACGCATCGGGCGTAGGTTTCACGTTCGACGTGTGGGCGGCGACGAGCGCGGAGACGCCCGTCCTCGGCCTCACCTGGAACGACGCGCGCGATTACCTGGTGTGGCGCAACGAGCGCGCCGCCGAACGCGGCGAACTGTGGCGCTACGACCTGCCGTCGGAAGTCGAGTGGGAAAAGGCCGCGCGCGGCGTCGATGCGCGCGCATTTCCCTGGGGTGATCGCTTCGACCCCTCGCTCACGGTTTGCGCGGTGCGCAAGTCCGGATTCCTCCTGGACGCGCCGGGCGGATTCGAGCCGTGCGATGAGTCACCCTACGGCGTGCTCGACATGGCCGGCTCGCGCGAGGAATGGCTGAGCGACCTTGTCGAAGGCAGCGATCCGCCGCGCCGTCGCAAGCGCGGCGGACACTGGAGTTCGTCCGTCGAGGCCCTCTTCCGCAGCGCGAGCCGCGGCGAGACGGCCCCGGAGAGATTCGCAGCCAGCCAAGGTCTGCGACTCGTTGCGCGACGCCCCTGATCTCGCGCAAGCGAGATCCACGGGTAACGATCGAGCTCCAGCGAGATGCACGCGCAGCGATTGCGCTCGCGCAGGATCAGTAGGGCGACGCGAACGACATCGGCTCGTTGCCGCGCGTGAACACGACCTGCGGCGACGACGGGTCGCCCGTGTTGTTGATCGTGCCGAACTCGTTGATGCATCCCAGCATCCGCATCCGCAGGTCCTGGTAGGGATCGTTCGGTCCCGTCAGGCCCGCGCCCGGCTCCGAGAGCAGGCCGATGGCGCCGGTCAGCATGTCGGCGAGCGACACGAGCACGCCGTCCTGGAACCGGTCGATGTAGACGTCGCCCTGCATGAACCCGAACGTGTTGTTCAGGATCGCCGCGGCGACCTCGCGCGACAGCAGGAAGCCGGCATGGTCGTGGTCCTGCTTGTTCACGTACCCACGCCAGTTCGCGTAGGCACCGCAGAACGACTGCGGCGGCCAGTTAAGTTGGAAGATCGACGCGCTCGGGTTGTCGTTCGAGACGGGGTTGCGCAGGTTCACCGGCATCCCGTTGCGTGTGTTGAGCGCCGTGCGCCAAGCCGGGTCGTGTTCCCGCAGGATCGCTAGCCCGCAGACGGAATCCGGACCGGTGCCCACGGAGGGGTTCTCGCAGTTGCAGTCGCGATTGCCCCAGTACGTGGGCGTGCGACCGGCGACGAGCTCGACGATGTAGCTGACGTTGCCGAACTCGGGCCCCACGGCGTACTCGGCGGCGGTCGTGGCGAAACCCTCACGCGCCGTCGTCGCGAGCCACGTCGCGCCGGGCGTGGCGTCGTTGATGAAGCCGTCGGGCGAGATCTCGCGAAACTCGTAGACCGACGCGTCGCGGTCGCGGACGAAGACGTACATGCCGTCCTGATCGGTGAACGTGGTCCCGCTCGGGACGCCGTTGCGCAGGACGTCGATGCGCCAACCGCCGACCGGAACCTCGAGCGGATCCAGGGCGGGGTTCCACACACCGTCGCCGTCGTGGTCGAAGAACTTGTGCCCGCGCACGATCGTCTGCGGACCCCTGGCGTAGACGCGGAACCCCTCGCTCTTGCTGCGCTTGGGGTCGAACCCGAAGAGGTACGAACCGAGCGGGTCGTAGTCCTGGATGCGCGTCAGCCACAAGCGGTACTCGCCGCTCGGGTAGGGCGTCGTCGCGAAGGGCGCGAGGCGCACGTTCAGTCCGCCGCACGGGCCGTTGTTCGCGGCCGGTCGCGTGCTGCCGAGGTAGGCCGAAAGGATGCCGCCGCTGACTCGCACCGCGCGCTCGCCGACCGGATCGCGCGAGAGGAGGACGGTCGCCGCGGGGTCGGTGATCTGAAAGTAGTAGTCGCCATCCGCGAGCCCGGCCGCACCGCAGACCGTCGGCCCCGCCGAGAGATAGGCCGCGTCCTTGCGCGCGAAGCTGTTGCCGTCCACATGGTTGCCCACGCGGTTCAGCAGGACAGCCTGGCCGGGGGTCTGCGCGAGCGCGGGTGCGGCGAGTAGGAGCAGGACGAGGCTGAGGCGGGCAAACGGGGCGATCACGGAACGAACCTCGGGGGGCGGGCACGGCGACTCGGGTGGTGCCTGGGCAGGCAGGGGTTCGGCGCCGACGCGGCGTCGATCCGAGTTCCCGTCGAGTCTACCCCCTCTGGGCGGACCTCGAGGCGTGGGACGGTCCACGGCGAACGCTGGACGGGTTCAGGGCCGGCCCTGGAGCCGGGTGAGCACCTGCCCGCGCGCCGCAGATTCAGCGGCGTTCGTAGAGCCCGTGCCGCCCGACAGCGTCCTTCGCGCGCAGCACATAGACGCCGCCGTTCGCGGCGAGGAACGGCGACTTCTCGAACACGTTCGCGGCCGCCACGATCCAGACGGGCCACGTCTCGACCGGGCGATCCTGCATGTAGTCTTCGCGCGCGACGATGCCGCGGTCCTGCAGCTTGTAGATGCAGGCCTTGTCGCCGAACACGCCGACGAGTTCGTCGGGCTTGCGTTCGCGCACGAGCAAGTCGTACAGCGGCTCGTCGACGTGCCTGTGATCGAGATCGTTCTGCTGGTCGTAGAGCTTCTGCACGAACAGCGCGCCACCGTGTGCACCGAACAGCGACTGCCACGTCGATCCCGCCGTCAGCGCGAGCACGAGCGAACCGACGAGCGCACCGGCCACGTGTCCGAAGCGCCCAGCGATCCAGGCGATCCCGCACGCGGAGAAGACCAGCAGCAGGACGACGCTCGGCAAGTACGCGCGCAAGAGCCACGCGTCGCCGAACAGCAAGAGGAGCAGGACGGGGCCCGCGACGAGGTTCGCCGCGAGCCAGCGGAACGCCGTGCGATCCGCGCGACGCATCCACAGCGCCCCGGGGATCGCGAGCACGATCATCCCCCACGTCACTTGCAGGTCGGGACGCTGTGCGACGAACAAGTTGTCGAGCGAGAGCCGCTTCACCTCGAGCCACGAATACT
>JBBQCC010000157.1:0-10308 GCA_038318285.1 Planctomycetota bacterium
GGGCCGGAGCCCGCGACGCAGCGAGCTCGAAGAGTCCGGCGACGATCCGTTCGACACCCTGCGATCCGAGCGGGAGTTCGATGCGGCCGTGCACGCGCGCCGCGGGACGCACGAGATCGAAGGCGACCCCGATCTCGCGACGCGCGCCCGCGGCGACCGCTGCGCGGCACGCGGCCAAGTCGCGCGCTTCGAGGAACACCGGCACGCGCGTCGGCAGCGCGTTCGGGTGATCGAGGGTGGCGATGAACTCGCGCGGCGCGGGGCCGTCCTCGGCGTACCAGGCGGAGAGATCGACGGCGAACGAATCCGCGGCTTCGACAGGGACGATCACGTGCGGGACCTTGGCGTCCGCCGCGCGCACGACGAGCGTCGGTTCGCCCGGCTCGAGACCCGCCAAGCCGCTGACGCGCGCGACGAGCCACACGCCGTTCGCGGGTGTCACGGACGTCGCAGGAATCTCCGCAGGCGCCCGCAGCGGGACGGCGGGTGCATCGCTCAGCGCGCCCGCAGCAGTTTTGGCATCGGACGCGACCGCGCTGCTTCGCGGGGAACTCGCCGCGAGCTCGTCGCGGGCGTCGCGGTCGCGTGTCGCGAACCATGCGCTGACCGATACGACCGCGAACGCGCCGGCGAGGAGGAGCCAGCGCGTCACGGCCGACGACGCGCCGACCGCCGCGGCTTCGAGGGGCGGTCTGTGCTCCGGTCGCGGCGACGGCGCGAAGGCCGGTCCGCTGTGCGCGGCCGCGTCGAGTACTCGGGCCATGCTCGTGGCGGAGGCCAGTACCGGAGACATCTGTGCTGCCGAGCCGTCGCGCGCGACGAGCGCGATCGCGGTGCCCAGCGCGAGACCCGACGGCAGGTGCTTGCGGAGTTGTTCGAGTCCGCGGAACACCTGCACGCGCACCGTGCCCGCCTCGCGGCCGGTGCGCTCGGCGATCTCGCCGTGCGTGAGTTGCTCGAAGAGGTGCAGCGTCACGACCTGGCGGTACATATCCGGCAACCGCGCGAGCGCCTGGGCGACGAGCGATCGCGCTTCCGCCGCCGGCGCCTCGCGGTCCGCGGGCTCGGCTGCCGGCTGGTGCACGCGCGCGGCATCCGGCGTGCGCACGGCCTCGCGTCGCGCGCGGCGCACCTCGATCTGCACGATGCCGACGAGCCAGGGCATGAGTCGCTGCGTCGCGTCGAACCGTTGCGCGTCGCGGACGACGGTGAACCAGCACTGCTGGACGATGTCCCAGGCCTCGGCTTCGTCGCGCGTGGCGCGGCGAGCGAGCGCGAAGAGTTCCGGCTCGGCGCGGGCCAGCACTTCGGCCAGCGCCTCGCCGTCACCCGTGTCGCGCCACTGGCGGAAGAGGTGCTCGAGCGAGGACTCGGCGGGCCGGGATTCGGCGGGCTGGGATTCGGCGGGCTGGGCCATGCGATCTCTCCGCGCGGACGCGCCCGGCGTTACGCACAGGCCGCCCGGAACCGCGGGGAGTGCGTCCAGTCCGCACCCCGTGTCGCTCCGCGTCAAGCGGACGCGGGCCTAGGCGGGCGGCAGCTCGTCGATGAGTCGCTGCAGCGTCGCGCGCACGATCTCGGCGTTGGCCTTGCCGCCCGACGCCTTCATGACCGGGCCGAGCAGCGCGTTCAGCGCCGCCGACTTGCCGGCGCGCACGTCGGCGATCACGCGTTCTTTGCCCACGAGCGCGTCGCGGCACCAGGCTTCGATCGCGCCCGCGTCCTGCACTTGCTGCAGCCCGAGTTCTTGCACCAGCGCCTTGGCCGACTTCCCCGTGCGCGCGATCGCGCGTAGCAACGTGCGCCCGCCGGCCGTCTGGATCGTGCCGTCCGACACCAGCGCGATGACCTGCGCCAGATCGTGCGGCTTCAGCGCGATCTCGCCGAAGTCGGCGTACCCCAGCTCCGCGTCGCCGACCATGCGGTTCAGCTCGTTCAGGATCCAGTTCGCGGCGTCCTTGGGGCGCTCGGACAGCCGCGCGGCAGCCTCGAAGAAGTCCGACACGACGCGCTGGCCGGTGAGAGCAGCGGCGTCCTTCGTGTTGATGCCGAACTCGCGCACGTAGCGTTCACGGCGCGACGCCGGCAACTCGGGGATCGCGCCGCGCTGGCGTTCCTGGAACGCCGCGTCGATGCGGAACGCGGGCAAGTCGGGTTCGGCGAAGTAGCGGTAGTCGTGCGCGGACTCCTTCGAGCGCATCGGCCGTGTCTCGCCGCGGTCGGGATCCCACAGGCGCGTCTCCTGACGGATCGCGCCGCCGGACTCGTACACCTCGACCTGGCGCGGGATCTCGTGCTCGATCGCGGCAGCGACGTGACGGAACGAGTTCAGGTTCTTGATCTCGACCTTCGTGCGCCACGGTCCGCCGAGTTCGTGGACGGAGATGTTCACGTCGCAGCGCAGCTCGCCCTTCTCCATGTCGCAGTCGGACGCGCCGGTGAACTGCAGGATCTCCTTGAGCGCGGTCAGGTACTCGTGCGCTTCTTCGGCGCTCTCGATGTCCGCTTCGGTCACCGACTCGATCAGCGGCACGCCGGCGCGATTCAAGTCGACCAGCGTCATGTCGCCGCGGTCGTGGATCGCCTTGCCGGCGTCCTCCTCGAGGTGGATGCGCGTCAGGCGGATCGTTCGGCCCGAGGCGAGCGTGATGCCGCCGCCGTTGCAGAACGGCTGGTCGTACTGGCTGATCTGGTAGCCCTTGGGCAGATCGCAGTAGAAGTAGTGCTTGCGGTCGAACTTGCTGCGCGCGGGCACGTTCGCGCCCAGCGCCAGCGCGACGCGTACCGCCAGCGCCAGCGCTTCCTTGTTCAGCACGGGCAGCACGCCCGGTTGCGCGGTGCACACCGGACACGTCAGCGAGTTCGGCGGCGCGGCGAATTGGTAGGCGCAGCCGCAGAACAGCTTGGTGCGCGTCGCGAGCTGAACGTGGCACTCGAGGCCGATGACGGCGACCCAGCGCACCCCGGTTGTGGGGGAGACATACGTCGGCGAGACGTGCGTGGTCTGCGTGGTGTTGGCGGCGCTCACGCGGCACCTCCGGCGTGGATCGGCGGCACGGCCGCTGCAAACTCGGTCGCGGCCTCGAACGCGCGCGCGACGCGCAACACGCGCGCATCGGCGCGATTCGGCCCGACGATCTGCAGTCCGATCGGCAGGCGTTTGCCCTCCACTTCGGCGAACCCGCAGGGCACGCTCACCGCGGGAATTCCCGCCAAGTTCACGGGGACCGTCAACACGTCGGAGAGGTACATCGCGACCGGATCGGCGGACTTCTCGCCCAAGCGGAATGCGACCTCGGGCGTCGTCGGACCGACGAGAACGTCCACGTCCTCGAACGCGGTCTCGAAATCGCGCCGCAGCAAACCGCGCACCTTCAGCGCGCGTCCGTACCAAGCGTCGTAGTACCCGGCCGACAACACGTACGTGCCCAGCAGAATGCGGCGTTTCACCTCGGGACCGAAGCCGGCCTCGCGCGTCGCCGCGTACATGCTCTGCAGCGATCCGCTGCCCTCGACGCGCGTGCCGTAGCGCACACCGTCGAAGCGACCGAGGTTGCTCGACGCCTCGGCGGTCGCCACGACGTAGTACGTCGGGATCGCCAGGTGGCTGTGCGGCAGCGAAACGGGAACGAGCGTCGCGCCGAGCTTCTCCAACGTCGCGAGAGCCGCTTCGCAAGCCGCGCGGATCGGCCCGGGCAAGGTGTCCGTGAAGTGTTCGTTCGGCACGCCCACGCGCAATCCGCGCACGTCGCCGCTCTCCAGATTCAGCGCCGCTTCCTCCAGGCACGTCGAATCGCGCGCGTCGGCGCCGGACATGAGGTGCGTGACGAGTTCGAGGTCGCGCACGCTGCGCGCGAAGGGCGACACTTGGTCGAGCGAGCTGCCGAATGCGATCAGTCCGTAGCGCGAGATGCGCCCGTACGTCGGTTTGAACCCGTGGATGCCGCACAGCGCGGCCGGTTGGCGCACGCTGCCGCCCGTGTCCGAACCGAGCGCGATCGGCACGACGCCGGACGCGACGGCGACGGCCGAGCCCGAGCTCGAACCGCCCGGCGTGCGCGCCGCATCCCAAGGGTTGCGCGACGGGCCGAACGCCGAGTTCTCCGACGAGCTGCCCATGGCGAACTCGTCCATGTTCGTCATGCCGATCGGGTTCGCGCCCGCATCGACCAGCCGCTCGACGAATGTCGCGGTGTACGGCGCGCGATATCCGGCGAGGATCTTCGACGCGCAGTTCGACTCGACGCCGGCGAAGCACATGTTCGCCTTCAGCGCGATCGGCACGCCGTGCAGCGGGCCGACGGAATCTCCGCGCGAGCGCCGTGCGTCGAGTTCATCCGCGCGCCGCAGCGCGCCCTCACGATCGACGGCCAGGAACGCGTGCAGCTCGGGCTCGACGCGGTCGAGGCGCTCGAACGCCTGCTCCGCCGCGCGGCGCGCCGTGAGTTCGCCGTGCGCGATGCGTGCGGCGAGCGAAATCGCGTCCTCGCGGCCGTTCTCCATCGTCGCCGGACTCACTCGTCGCCGCCCACGGTCTTCGGAACGCGGTAGAAATCGTCCACGCGCGCCGGCGCGTTCGCCAGCGCGGCGTCCACGGGCAAGGACGGCGCCGGCTCGTCCGTGCGCACGACGTCGAGGCCGGCCGAGGCGCACGTCATCGGTTCGACACCCTCGACGTCGACGGCGGTCAGGGCTTGGAACTGCGCCAGGGTCGCGGCGAGCTGTGGCCCGAAGGCGGCTGCTTCCTCGGGCCCGATGTCGAGGCGCGCCAGGGCGGCGACGTGCAGCACCGTGTCCGTGTCGTGGGCTTGCGTTCGGCTGGGCGTGCTCATCGGAGTCCGGGGAGTGTACGCAGACCGGGGTCGGCGCTCGACCATCCGGTCGACGATGCAATCGATCCGCGGCGGCCGGTCGGTTCGCGAATCCCGGGCGCCTGTTTCGGCGCGGCACCTCCCGTCGCTAGTCTCTCCGCACATGTTGCGCATCCTCACGAGCCTCTTCGCGCTCCTCCTGTGCGCCGCGTGCAGCACCGCGCCCGCCTGGAGGCCGATCCCGCGTCCTTGGACGAGCCAGGTCGTGGACGTGCAGCGCCGCATCCGCGTGGTGCCGACGAGCGGCGCTTCGTTCGAAGTCGAGCGGCCGCTGTACCAGCCCGAGGGTCGACCCGTCCTGGAATGGCGCGGCGAAGGGCCGGACAAGATCCTGCCGAACCGCTCGCTCCCGTTGGCACAGATCACCGAGCTCCTCGCGTTCTCCAGCAACGACGCGAAGCTGAGCGGCGACCGCGTCGCGCAGGCCAGCCTCGTCACCATCGGCGTGATCCTGTGGGGCCTGCTGCTCGTGGCGATCTTCGTGTGATGGCCCTCCCACTGACGGCACTCCTTCCGACGGCAGTTCGGCAGCCCGCGGCGAGCTTGTTGGCCGAGGTCCCGACGACCGACTGGAGCGCGGTGGGCCTCGTGCTGCTGCTGGGCGGCACGTTCCTCCTGGGCAACGCGCTGCTCTTCCGGCATCCGCGCGACCTCGTCGCCGAGCGCTTCGGCGGACGCGGTGCGCCGCTCGTCGCCATCCGCGAGCACATCTTCCAGCGCCTGCAGGTCGGCATCGGCTTCCTGTACCTCTTGGCCGGATTCGGCCTGCAACTGCTCGGTCGCCTGCACCCGCCGCCGAGCGATGCGGTACCGTCGTTCCCGGTGTTCTGGGTCGCGATGGTCGCGCTGGCGACGGTCGTCCTGCTGTCGGTCGGCTGGCTGTGGACGTCGCGTGCGTTCCGTCGGTATGTGCGCGAGCGGCTGGCGGCGACACCTGCGCGCCTCGAATCCGACGCGTCCTTGGCGCGCGAGGTCGGCGAGCTGTTCGGCGTCGAGGCCGCGCCCGAGGATTCGGTCGCGTCCTACGCCGAGCGCGTGCGCCGCGCAACGGGACTGCCCGTCGTGCCGCGCACGGGTCCGATCGCGACGCGCGGACGTCGCGTGGATCCCCAGCACGATCCGGATCCCGATCCCGACACGGAGCCTTGAGCGGATGGGCTTCGGCAGCGAATTCGCGGTCCTCCTGGGCCTGATCCTCCTGAACGGCGTGTTCGCCGGCGCGGAGATCGCGCTCGTGTCCGTGCGGCCGACACGCCTCGCCGAGTTGGCCGATGCGGGCAGCGGCGGCGCAGCCGCGGCTCTGCGTCTGAAGGCCGATCCCGAGCGGTTGCTGGCCACGGTTCAAGTCGCGATCAGCCTCGTCTCCGCCGGCGCGGGCGCGTTCGGCGGCGCTGCGTTCGCGTCCGACCTCGCGCCGCTCCTCGCGCGCTACGAGCCGCTCGCCGGCGCGTCGCACGAGATCGCGCTCGTGCTCGTCGTCGCCGTCATCGCGTACCTGTCGCTCGTCCTCGGCGAACTCGTTCCCAAATCGATCGCGCTGCGCGGCGCCGACCGCTACGCGCTGCTGGCGGCGCGGCCGATCGAGTGGCTGGCCGTGCTGGCGCGCCCGGCGGTGTGGTTCCTGATGCGCTCGTCGAACTCGGTGTTGCGCGTCATCGGCGACCACACATCGTTCGTGGAAGGCCGCATTTCCCGCGAGGAACTGAGTGCCATCGTCGACGACGCGACCGAGCGCGCCGGCGTGGATCCGGAAGCTGGCGAGATCGCGTCGCGCGCGCTCGACCTGTCCGAGCTGACGGCGCAGGACGTCATGGTGCACCGCCGGCTGGTCGTGGCGCTGCCCGAGGACTCGACGGTGGAACAGCTGCGCAAGGCGCTGCTCGACGACGGCCACCGCCGCGTGCCGATTTACGGACAGAACATCGACGACGTGAAGGGCTACGTGTCGTGGCGCGACGTGCTCGAACGCCTGTGGAGCGGCGCGCCGATCGACGTCGCGTCGATCCTGCGTCCGTGCTGGTTCGTGCCCGACTCGACGAGCGCGATGGACCTCCTGCGTGAGATGCAGAAGCGCCGTGCGCACATGGCGATCGTCGTCGACGAACACGGCGGCACGGCGGGCATCGTGACGCTGGAGGACCTTTTGGAGGAACTCGTCGGCGAGATCGAGAGCGAGCACGACACCGTCGGGGACTGGTTCGTGCGCGAACCGAGCGGCGCGTTCGTCGTGCAGGGGACGGCGCCGATCCGCGACGTGAACCGCGCGCTCGACATCGACCTGGAGGAACCCGACGACGTCACGACGCTCAGCGGCCTGTGCGTGAGGCTCGCCGGCGGCCGACTGCCGAAACCGGGCGACGTGCTGGCAGCCGGCGCGGTGACGCTCGAGGCCGTCGAGGTCTCCACGCGCCGCGTGCGGTCGGTCAGGATTCGGTCCGAACAGCCCGCGAGCTGACAGCGTGTGCGCACATCGAGCGGACGCGCTGTCCGAGGCTCGTGGCGTCGCTTCGCATCGCCAGCGCCCGTGAATTCTTCACGCGCTCTGCGACCGGCGCGCGCGCCGATCGTCGCTTGGGCATGCGACACCTCGAACACGTCCCTCCTCCGTCCCTGGCCCCATCCCTGGCCACGGAATGTGCTGCCGCCTGCATCGACGCCGTGTGGCCCGCGCGTTGCGCCCTGTGCAGCGCCGCCGACGCCGGCGACGGCCTGGGCTGCGCCGAGCATCGCTTCGAGACGGGACTCGAGGGCCCGCGCTGCGGCCGTTGTGCCGCCGCGATCGCATCCGCGCTGGCCGACGGCGAGAAGTGCTCGACGTGTCGAGCGCGGGCACCGAGCTTCGCGCGCGTCGCCGCACTGGGGGCGTATCGCGCCGCTGCCAACGCGCAGTGGCTGCTGGCGCTGAAGTACGGCGGTCGAGCGGAACTCGCCACGCCGCTGGGCGCGTTGCTCGCGACGCGCCTGTCCCTCGAGCCGCGCGACACACGCAGCGCGGCACCGACCGTGCTCGTCCCCGTGCCGCTGCACCTCGCACGCCGCATCGAGCGCGGCTACGACCAGGCTTGGCTGCTCGCGCGCGCGTGCGGCGAAACCGCCGGCCTTCCCGTCCTGCGCGTGCTGCGCCGCACACGCGCAACCTCCGTGCAAGGCGCAATCGACACCTCAAGTCGCTCCGCGAACGTGCGCGGCGCCTTTGCGCCGCGCTGGCACGCACGATTCGCACGCCGATGGTCCCAACGCGGCGTCTTCCCGCACTTGTCGCCGCGCGCGCTGCCACGCACCGTCGCGGGCGCCGACGTGTGGCTCGTGGACGACGTGCTGACGTCGGGCTCGACGGCGAGCGAGTGCGCGCGCGCCCTGCGACGCCTTGGCGCGCGGAGCGTGTCCGTGCTGTGCGTGGCGCGACCGTGAGGCTGGCGTGAGCGGTGCGGCGTGCGCAGGGGGGCGGATCTGTGCCGACGCGAACGGTGGGGGAGGGTGGCGAGTCCAACTCGACACGAGCGCAATGCGTGCGCTCGCTCGGCATGGCGCTCTTCGAGCGGTGCTCTTCGAGTGGCGCTGTCGGGTGAGATGCTTCGCCGGAGGATCCGCGTAACGGCTCATGTCTTCGCGCGGGGGTGGAGCCGACTGCCGCGAGGTACCGTCCCGAGTGCTGCTCACCGACGTCCTGCGAACCTGTGCCGAATCGATCGGCTCTCCGAGAGCGACGAAAAGGCGCACAATATGCCGCAGAAATCTCGCGACCCGCGCACACACCGTTCGTCCAAGGAGTGGAGGAGTCGGACGTGACTCGAGCAAGGAAGCGCAAACAGGTTCTGTCATCGCGTGTCGGGCAGCTCACGATCTTTCCGCGCGGTGGCGCGCGCGTCGGGGCGGGTCGCAAACCCACTGGCGAGCGCGCGCTCGTCACGAGCGCCACGCGGTCGCGCTTGACGGCCCACGATCCCGTGCTCGTCACGACACGACTCCTCGCCGGGCTGCCGAACCTGCGGCGCGAACGCACGCTCGTCCTGTTGCGCGACGCGCTCGCCGCCGACGCGGACCGTTTCGGATTCCGTCTCGTCGAGTACTCGATCCGGACGAACTAGTGCGTCCAGAAAGGCAGACGTGTTCAGTAGGAGACAGACCTACCGGGGTAAGAGCCACCACCCCGTAGCTCGGATGGCGAACCGACGCGAGATCGTCGGTTCGAAGCCCATCGACGAAGCCTTCGCAAGGAAGGTGAGCGAGTGTTCGGGCCGTAACCGCGTGAACGCATGAGTAGCCTCGAAATTGTATGTCCCCGAAGGCCGAGAGGGTTGGTTTGCCTCGAAGGCAGCATGGCTCGTCGCGATCTGGCTGATGCGACGATCCACTTCGGCGGGGTGGAAGCGACGGCACGAAGACAAGGACACGTCGAAGCAACTGGAGAGGCCCTCCTCGTCCCGACGCGCAAGCGCCGGAAGCATGTCGCTCGTATAACCGGCGCAACCGGGAAGTCGGGCGAAGACGAGAGGGAGTCGGAGGGGCTCGTAGTAGCGTCGATGCGGAGTAATGACCGCGGAGCGAAGGAGCCCTGCTGTTTTGCAACGCTTCCTCCAACACGCGAGGCAGGGGCGGGATGACAAAGCCGCCCATCGATCTGCATGACCTGAGGAGGAAGATCTATGCCAAGGCGAAGGCTGAATCGTCTTGGCGTTTCTGGGGGCTGTACGTCCACGTCTGCAAGTTGGAGACGCTGCGGGCCGCTTACGACTTGGCGAAGAAGAACAACGGTGCCCCGGGTATCGACGGGGTCACGTTCGACGTCATCGAAGCGAGCGGCACGGAGCAATTCCTCGGGCAGATTCGAGACGAACTAGTCTCCGGCGCGTATCGGCCGCAACGGAATCGGCGCAAGGAGATCCCCAAAGATGGCGGCAAGTTTCGCACTCTTGGAATCCCCACGATCCGAGACCGCGTCGTCCAGGGTGCGCTCAAGCTCATCCTGGAACCGATCTTCGAGGCTGACTTCCAACCCGGATCGTACGGCTATCGACCCAAGCGCACTGCGCATCAAGCAGTGACTCGGGTGGCCCGCGAGATCGCTTTCCGCAAGACGCACATCATCGACATCGACCTGAAGGCTTACTTCGACAACGTGAGGCACGACCTCTTGTTGGCGCAGGTTGCCGAACGGATCGACGACGGTCGCGTGATGCGGCTCTTGAACTTGATCTTGAAGGTCAGTGGCAAGAAAGGCGTGCCCCAAGGAGGAGTGATCTCTCCGCTGCTCAGCAACCTGTACCTCACCAAGGTCGACAGGATGCTGGAGAAGGCGAAGGCGGTCAGTACTTGGGGCGGATACACGCACGTCGAGTACGTGCGCTACGCCGATGACTTGGTCGTCCTCATCGACGGTCATCCCTGCCACACCCGATTGAGGGCACAGGTAGCGCGCAGAATCCGAGAGGAGTTG
>JBBQCC010000158.1:0-10281 GCA_038318285.1 Planctomycetota bacterium
TCTCCGGTTGGTTCGTCGCGTCCTCGATGACGCCGCCGACGCAGGATCCCAAGCCGGCGCCCGCGCCCGAGGGTCGCGGCGATCCGCGCGACGGCGAACGTCCCGGTCAGCGCGGGGAGGGTCCGCGTGGTGAGGGCCAGCGCGGCGAAGGTCGTCGCGGTGGTCGCCCTGGCGGTGGGCCGAACCTGCACAACGCAATGGAACAGCTGGGGCGCGAGATGGACGCCGTCTCCGCGTCCATCGCCGATCCGACCAAGAAGGACGCCGTGCTGCAGAGCCTCGGTCGCATGCTCGCCGGCGTGGGCGCGTCGCAGGGCGGCGAGCCGCACAACCTGGCCGAGATCCCGGCCGACGGTCAGGCGGCGCACAAGTTGGCGTTCCGGCGCGCGCTCGTTGTGCTGGCGCGCGACATCGCCGAGGTCGAGCTGCTCGTGATCGACGACAAGACGGCTGAGGCGGCGGCGATGTTCCAAGCCAAGGTCGCGCCGCAACGCGACGCGGGTCACAAGCAGTTCGGCGGCGAAGAAGACGACCACGACGCTCCGCGCCCTCCGAGCGGTGGCGGCGAGCCGAAGTGATGCGCGACTGAACGGGTTCGCAGGGGCGAACGACCCGGGGTCGGGGCGCGCGAGCTAGGCTGCGCGCTCCGAAACCCAAGGATCGAAGCTCATGCGACGAATGCACTGTGTCTGGCTCGGCCTCGCGCCACTGATCGCGATCCTGCTCGCGGCCTGCGCCCACGACTCCGGCCGAGCGCGCGCGGAGGACGCGCGTTCTCCCTGGGTGGACGAGTCCGCGATCGACCACGTCGTCTCGGTCCGCGACGGTCGCACGGGGGAGCGGCTCGATTTCGGCGCGATGCTGGACGAATTGGCGCGCGCCGACGCCGTGTTCCTGGGCGAGTCGCACACGGACGAGACGACGCACCGGGTCGAGCGCGAGACCTATGCCGGGTTGCTTGCGCGCCATCACGGCGAGGTCGTCCTGGCGATGGAGATGTTCGAGCGCGACGTGCAGCCCGCGCTCGACGCGTACCTCAGCGGCGCGATCGACGAGCGGACGTTCCTGGCACGCTCGCGGCCCTGGTCGAACTACCGGACGGCGTACGCGCCGCTGATCGAGCTGGCGAAGAGCGGCGGACATCCGGTCGTCGCATCGAACTTCCCCGCACCGTTGCGGAGACATGTCGGCACGGAAGGGCTCGACACGCTGAAGCCCGAGGAGCGCGCGAACACGCCAGCCGAGTTGCTCGCGAACACGCCCGCGTACTGGCGTCGCGTCGACAACGCGATCCGCGGGCACGCCGGGATGATGGGGCCGGCGCCGGCGGCGGACGACCCGCGGCTGACGTCGGTGCAGTCGCTGTGGGACAACGCGATGGGGGAGTCGTGCGCGCTCGCGCTGCAACGTCATCCGGGTTGGAGCGTGATGCACGTCAACGGCGGATTCCACAGCGAGTACTGGGATGGCACGGCGCGGCAGCTGCGCTTGCGCGCGCCCGATGCGCGCATCGCCACCGTGGCGGTCGTTCCCAGCGCGAACCCGTTCGCCGACGAGGTTTCCGGCGCGCCGGTCGCGGATTTCGTCGTGTACGTCGAAGAGCGCGCGCAGGACGTGAACGAAGGCAAATACGCGGTGTTCGTGCCGCGCAAGCTCGAGTACGCGCTGCACGTCCCGGCCGACGCGAGCGACGCGGGCCAAGTTCCGTTGCTGGTGTGGCTGGCCGACGACGGCGAGAGCGTCGACGATGTCTTCGCGCTGTGGAAAGATCGCGTCGGTGCGCAGTGTGCGGTGCTCGTCGTCGAGCCGCCGTACCGCGAGCTGCAAGACGACTTGGTGCCGGGCGGCCGCTGGTTCTGGCCCGACTCGTTCGCGGAGGACGTGTACGCACTGCGGACCGGCGTCGCGCGCGCACGCGAGTTCGTCCTGCGCCACCAGCCGGTCGATCCGACGCGCGTGGTCGTCGCCGGTGAGGGCACGGGCGCGACCGTCGCGGCGGCCATCGCGCTGCTGGACGAAGGCGGAGCCGAGCGCGTGCTGGCGTTCGCGCCGCGCCAGTTCACGAAGATCGCTGATTTTCCGCTGCCATTGCCCGAGTTCCGCGGGAACGAGCCTGCGCCCGCGCGTTCGTTACGCGTTGCGGCGCGCGCAGCCGACGGGGATTGGTGGAAGGGCGAGTTGGCGCAGTATCGCGGCATCGGACTCGACGCCGACGCGACCGAACTCGGCGACGACCCTTGGACGACCGAGTTGGATCGCGAGAACGCGGTGCGTGCGGTGCTCGGCATCGACGCGCGCAGCGTTCCCGTGAACGCAGCGCGCGCTCACGTGCGCGTCGACGGCACGCGTGCGCGCGGTTGGGCGCGGCGCATGGCAGACGCGAAGACGCGATCGGAGGGCACGCATGTCGCTCTGCTCGGCGTCGCCACGGCGGATTCTCCCGACGCGAGCGGCTCGAGCGAGATCGCGCTCGCGGTTCGCGCCGCGGACTTCGAGCAACCGGGCCGCCTGCCGCAGTGCCCGGGATCGTTCGGCGGGACGACGATCGTCGTGCTGCCTGCGGATCTCTCGCCCGAGGAGGCCGAGGCCTGGCGTGCGCTCGAAAAGGCCGACCCGCTGTCGAAGGCGAGCCGCTTCCACCGTTTCGTCGTCGCCGAGACGACCGGCGAGCGCACGTTGTCCACCGTGCTGGCCGAACTGGTGGCGAAGAACCGCACGAACGTCCTCATCGTGCCCGCGGTCTGGTGCGCGGACGGCGCCACGATGCGCGCGCTGCAGCGTTCGACACGCGAGTTCGAGGACCGGATGACGCTGCAGTGGCGACCGGGCCTGGGCGGACTCGACGCGGACTGATCGCGCGCACGAAAAGCACTCATTTCGCCTTCGTATGCAGCGCGTCTTCGGCTGATCGCGACTCGTGCCCGGTCCAAGGATCGGGCGATCGCGCACTCGAGACGATCCCCATGTCGTCTCGCCTTCGTTTCCACCGGGCGATTTCGCACCGCGTTCGAAGCCGCGACACACCCACGGGCTGCCCGACTCCGCCCTCCCCGACCGACCTTTCGCATGCGACGCGCGATCGAGCTCCAACATCCTTTTGTTCCCGGACCGCCCCCGAAGCACTCGGCGCAAGCACGCGCCAATTGGCGCTGGTTCCGTGCGCTGCAGGACGCGATCGCGCGCGGCCTGAGCGACCGCGCCGCCGTCGACGAGGCCAACGCGAAGGTGCCCGAAGCCCTCGAGCCGACGGACGAGCGCGACGGCGGTGCGGTCGAGACGAGTGCAGCGCGTCTGCCCAGTGAGCTCCATCGACAGGCGCCTCGGCGGTCCTTGCATGCGGGGTCGTCGCGCCTCGACGCTCGGGTGATCGATGAGGTCGGCAGCGAACCGGTGCGCAGTGAAACGCACGAGCTCATCCTCCCGCTGGGATCGGACGCGTTCGAGCTCTGGCCCGGGCGCCCGGTTCCGCTCGAGTGATCCCGCAGCGGGGCACTTCACGCAGAGAAACGGCCGCGCGACACGTGTCTCGCGGCCGGGTCTCGTGCTGGTGCCCGCAGCGGTCGATCACGGCGCCCATGCGATGCGGTACGAGTTCGTCAGGTTGAACGTGGCCGCCGTGCAGAAGACCGCCGCGTTGCGGTACCAGACCTGGTAGATGCGCGATCCCGGCGTCGTCACGTTGCCCACGACGCTGAGCAGCGGATCGCCCGGGACGTCCTTGCCGAACTCGCGGTTCCCGCACAGCGTCGTGCGCTTCAACAGGCGGACCACGTTGCCACCGGCGCAGCGCAGACCGTCGCCGAACGGCGCACCCAGGCCGCCCGCGACCGGCAGCGTGCCCTGGTAGAGCAGCGCGGTCGTGTTGTTCGGCAGGCCCGAAGTCGTCAGGTGCACGGTGTCGTTCGAGATCGATGCGAAGCCGTTGCCCCACAAGAGGCCGCCATCAGGGTTCACGCTGTTCGCGCATCCGCGACCGGGCGCGCCGAAGTTGCCGCACGGGCAGGCCGTGCCGGTGCCGTCACCGAAGCAGAAGCGCGCGCCGGGTTCACGGTCCTGCAGCACGTCGAGCGCGTCGATGTCGTCGCCGATGACGCCCGGCACGGAACGGCTGGTGACGAGGCCGAGGATCTCGGCCGCGACCCAGATCCCCGGGGGCGATCCGAGCGGGCCGGTGGGGACGAGGATGTCGCCCGGCGCGATCGGCGCGCCGAAGAACGCATCGGGCGTCCCGAGCAGCGCCGAACCGCGGCGAACCGAGAAGAACAGCATGTCCGACGCGCCGCTCGCCCAGTCGTAGGGCGTCATCGAGCGCTGGTAGCCGGGGATGCCGTTCTCGCGCAGGACGAGTGCGTCGAGATCGTCCGAGTCGGCGCCGAACATGTCGAGGCCGAGTTGAATCGCGCTCGCGTACACGCTCGGCGTGCAGTTCGGGCACGACACGAGCACATCGCCGCCGACGAAGCCGGACGCCACCGCGCTGCCCGAGTTCGGTGTCGTGAAGATCGGGTCGGGGAACGCCGAGTCGAGCGAGAAGTACGTGCACGTCGAGCGCGGCAACCACTGGTCGGGCACGTCGTCGTCGAACGCATCCAGGTTGTCGCCGAACGGCGAGGGCTCGATCAGGCCGAGGCCCGGGTAGACGCTCGTTCCGCACGCGTTCACGAGTCCGTCACCGTCGATGTAGCCGAAGTTGCCGATCGGCGCGCCGGGCGGCAGAGGACCGCAGTTCACGAAGACGCCGCCGAAAATGTCGGCGATGTCGTCGGCGCACGCGCCCTCGCTCGAGACGTCGGGCGCGACACCCGGGAATCCTTGTCCGCGGTACGCGACGGAGAAGACCCACGTCGGCGGCGGCGTGCCGGGCAGCGAGCTGCAATTCACCATGCGATCCATGCCGTGGCTCAGCGCGTCGACCTCGACGGCGCAGGGTGTTCCTCCCGGATGTCCGACGCACGGCAGATAGCCGGGCAGTCCGAGTCCGACCGGTGCGACGGAACCCGCCGTCTCGACGATGCCGGGCGTCGCCAACGGGCCGAGCGCGGGCACGAGCGTCTGCGGCATGAGCAGGTCGCCTTCCGTGATCGGCGTGCCCGTGAAGGAGTCGATGGCCGACACGGTCGGGCTGCGCCAATCGACGGTGAACACGGGGAGTCCGGCGCTCTGCCCAGCGGCGAAGGGAGCCAGGGCGAGGGGTGCCAGTGCGAAGGGTGCGGTGCGGAGGGCAATTCGGAGCGTGGACATGGCGGGCTCGGGGGTGAGAGGGGTCGAGGAGGCGTTGGCCTCCAAAGCCCAATGACCCGAGCGCGTTGGCCGTGGACAACGATGCGCCGAAAAGTCTCTCGGACGGGCGCCGGTGGTCCTCTCGCGGCCGGGGTCGCGTCCACTCCGAATTGGTCGACGCCGACAAACGTCGGGCTGCGCGCCGAACGAGGCCTGAAACTCCAGGACGGATGCACTTCTGGACTGGGGCACTTCGATTCGGCGTCATCCGTACGTGTTTCAGCGCATCCACGGCCACTACCGGTTCATGAACGACTTCTGGCGTGCGATCGGCGCGCGCCTGACCGGCCCCGTAGCGATCTTCCTCGCGACGGCGACGGTGACCGGGATCGCGGTCACGACAGCGGGCTTCCTGGGGGCGGAGCACGGCGCGAATCCGCTCGTCGCGACGTGGTTCGACGCGCTCTACCTGGCGGTGACGACGATGACGGGTGTCGGCTACGGCGACATCGCGCCGATCACGCAGTCGGGGCGGATCGTCGCGATGCTGGCCATGCTGTTCGGCACGGCGATCTTCGCTGGGTTCACGGCGCTGTTCGCCAGCGCGATCCTTGAGGTCGGACGCAGCGAGCGTTGGGGCGGAAGTCGCGCCGACCCGTGACGCCGACGGGGGACGCCTGCGGCCGCGCGGCCGAATCCGACGCGGATTGTTTCGGTCAGGGGCAGAAGCGCACCGACAGTCCGTCGCTCAAGTTGAAGCCTGCGCCACCGGCTGCCGGGTTGCGGTACCAGAACTGGAAGTACCTCGTCGCGCCGACCGCGACGCCCGCGCTTCCGGGAAGCGCCGCGTAGTCGATCAGGCGGTCCGCGTCGCCGAATTCGTTGGTGCCCTGCACGCCGAAGCGTGTGACGGAACCACCGACGCAGCGGAAGCCGTTTCCGAACGGCGCCTGCGTCTGCGTGCCGCCGAAGTAGAAGAGGCCAAAGGTGTGCGGCGGACATCCCGTGGCGACGAGCCGCAGGTCGTTCGTCGCGATGCTGCTCGAGCCCTGGTGGGACAGGACCGCGCCCGGCCCCACCGAATTCGGCGACGTTGCGCAGAAGTTCGCGAACGGCGCGGATGCCGCGGGCTGCACGCTGAAGTCGAGCGTCTGCGTCAGCCACTGCGCGCGTGAAGCGGGATCGCGGACGAGGAACGTGTCGTCCGTGACGCGCACCGAGACCATCGCGGGGCAACCGCCGAGGCTCAACGTCGTGAGGTCGAGCGTCGATCCCGTCGCACCGGGGATCGCTACGCCGTCGAGGAACCACTGCACGCTGAGTGCTTGCCCGACGGGCTGAAGCGGGTCGACGAAGAGCGTTTCGGTGCCTGTGTATGTGACCGCGGTGCTCGAAGCGTCGTCGATCGGACGCACGATCTTGTAGATCTCGACGACCATCGACTCGCAGCTCGGCAGGTTGAACGGCCGATTCAGATTTCGCATCAGCGAGTTGTTCGACGGTCGGTACAGGCCGAATTGGCTGTAACCCGCGCCCTCGAAGGTCGAGACCAGGCCGTCGAAAGCGGCATTGTTGTCACCCAGCCAGCGCCACCACTTCTGTTGCTGCGCCGTCATCTGGGCCGCGGCGAGCTTGGACAAGTCGAACGCGGACGGTTCGTTCCCGGTGTACGTCGTCGGACCGCCGTAGTCGTACTCGTCACCGAGGTTGCCGAGCGCATGGCCGAACTCGTGCCGCACGATCTCGAGAGCGGCATTGTTGTTTCCCGCCGCGGTCCCGAGGTCGCTGGACGGGTAGCCTGCGCCGCCATACTTCGTCGAGTTGGCGATCGCGCACACGAGGTCGACGTCGGGCGCGTTGTTCGCGAACTGGTACGCCTTGCTGACGCTGACGCACAGGAGCCGCTCGGTCCCGTTGCACCAGTAGGACATGTCCAACGCGGTGTTTCGCAAGATGCCCTGCGTCGGATCGTTGTCGACACCAGAATCGACCGATGCGACGTCGACGCGGTGCACCGTGAAGTACGGCTCGTAGCGCAGGTACGGTTCCTTGGTGAAGAACTGGCCGACGATGTTGTTCACGTGAGCGGCGTACGTCGGGAGTTGCGCCGTCGTGTACCCGTCTCCCACGAACACGAGGTCGATGCGGTTCAGGGGGTTCACGGGCGCGGCGGTGTGCGTCAACGTCTCCGCCGTCGCGGGCAACGTGCCGGCCAGGGTGAGCGGATCGACGGCGTCCAACGTGGTCATGCCGCCAAAGAGCTGGCCTTGGTCGTCGAGCGAGTCCCAGTAGACGACCTGCTTCTCGCGAGTCGCCTGGGCGAACGTCGGAGTCGCGATCGGGCCGACGACGAGGAGGCACAGCAGCACTTCGTTTCGCATGGAGGATGGCACTCGCGCGGGAGAATCGAAGACAGGGCACTCCATAAAACCACATGAGTCGCGAGCGCGCAGCACGCAGATCTGCTTCGCTGCTCCTCGGGCCGCGGCGCGGCACAAGAGTCGCCAGAACGTGTGCGAAGATTCGACCCTCGATCGAGGCCGATCTCTGCCCACCCAACGCCCGGCTCCCAATGCCCGGCTCCACACGCCCTGTTCCAAACGCCCTGTTCCAAACGATGCGCATCCCGAACGACCTCGATTTGTACGAACGCGAAGCGCACGAGTGGTGGAACTCCTGTTCGCACGCCTTCCGGTCTCTGCATGCGGTCAACGAATTCCGCAAGGGCGTGCTGACGCGCTGGCTCGGTGACCGCCACGACGGCCGCACCGTCGTCGACCTGGGCTGCGGTGGGGGCCTGCTCTCCAAGTTCTTCGTAGACGCGGGCGCGCGCGTCGCGGGGATCGACGTCAGCCGCAAGAGCCTCGTCGTGGCCCGCGATCGCGTCGATGCGCACTTTGCGCAAGGCGATGCGCAGCGCACGCCATTCGCCGATGCGACGGCGGACATCGTGCTGCTGTCGGACGTCGTCGAGCACGTCGCCAGTCCCGCTGCAGCCATGGCCGAGGCCGCGCGCATCCTGCGACGGGGCGGATCGCTGTTCCTCAGCACGCTGAACCGAACGCATCGCGCGCGCGTGCTCGGCGTGTGGATCGCGGAGGGGCTCGGGCTCGTACCGCGCGGGACGCACGACGCCGACATGTTCGTGACGCCCGAGGAAGTAGAACGCTGGGGACGCGCGCATGGGCTCGCCCTCGTGCACATCCAGGGCGAGTCGATCGCCCTGCGTTCGACGATCCGGAACTGGACGGTCGCGCTGCGTCGCGGCGAAAACTGTTCGGTGACCTACTGCGCGCTGCTGCGCAAGGCGTAGGGCGCGCGAGCCCGATTCGGCCGCGAAGAATTTCGGCAAGGCCTAAAATGATCCGGCCGGCAGCCGGACATCCCCCGCGGGCGTTCACTCCCTGCCGCGTGGTGGTGAATCCCGTGATCGCCGGGCGCGTCACGTCGAGCGGCGTGTTGGTTCCAGGTTTCAACACGACGCTGGCGGTCACGGGGGCCTCGTTCTCGAACTCGGTGCAGCTCTACATGGTCGGGAAGAACAAAGCCAACCGCGTGCTGTGCGAGATCGACCCGGGTTCGGGAGCCACTCCCAGCACCGTAGATCTCAACGGTCTCGGTGACGACGTCGTCGACATGGACTTCGACTCGTCCACGGGCAAGCTCGACTGCCTGCTGAAGTCGACGAACGTCATCGTCGAGCTGAACCTCACGAGTGGCGCGGTGCTTTCCCAGACCACGTTGTCCAACAACTTCGAGTTCACGGACCATCACTTCGCGGCCATGGCGTTCCCACGGCGGGTGAGTTGCGCTTCGATCAGACTTGGGATCGCAACGCGGCGAGCTTCTGCTCGCTGAGTACGTTCAATCTGTGGAACGGCATGCGATCGCTGTAGACGACCCGGGTGAGCCGCGGCATTCCGACGTTGGACGCGGCGAACCGCATGCATTGTGGGTTCTACAACTGACACGAACGCCGAGGGCGAATCACCGTACGATGCGTCTCACGTGACGCGAGAAACGGGCACACGGCTTGCCTTCCTCGATCGATGAAGGGAATCGCGCGCAACTGGACGGTCGCTGCGACCGTCGTCCTCGTGTTGGCGCTGTTCGCCGCTGCTTGGAAGTGGACTCCGCTCTCCGAGTGGGCGGATCCCGAGCGCGTGGCGTCTTGGTTCGAGCCGCTGCGGACCGCTTGGTACGGACTGCCGGTCGTGATCGCGGTGTTCGTGGTCGCCGAGCTCGTGCTGTTCCCCGTACTGGTGCTCGTCGTCGTGTGCGGCATCGCGTTCGGGCCTGTGGTCGGACCCGTCTACGCCCTCATCGGCTCGATGGCGAGCGCGCTGCCGCCGTTCTTCGTCGGACGCAAACTCGGACGCGCGCGCGTCGAACGCATGGGCGGCAAGATCGTCCGCCGCCTCTCGAAGTCGCTCGAAGAGCGCGGGATCATCGCCATCTTCCTCGTGCGCAAGGTGCCAGCCCCGTACACGCTGGTGAACCTCGTCTGCGGCGCTTCCCCGGTTTCGCTGCGAGATTTCGTGCTCGGAACGCTGCTGGGTATGGGCACGGGTGTGATCGTGCTGACGGTGCTCGGCGCGCGCATCCTCGACCTGTTCGACGACCCGAGCTTGTCCAGCATCGCGAGCACGCTGGCGCTCCTGTTCGCACCCCTGGTCGTCGCCTTGGGCGTGCAGCACTGGATCAACCGCAAGACGGCGGAGAGCACGGCGTGATGTCCGGCATACGTGAGAAGGTGGACGACGAGAGCGGTGCATCTGCGCGAGCTGGGACTGTTGGTCGCATGGAATCGACGCTGCGCCCCGGTGAGAACTGTTGGCGGGTCGAGCGCGCGCGACGATTTCGCTGCGTGCAGGACGGCGAGGAGTACTTCCGCCTCGTGCGCGAGGCGATCTTGGCAGCACGCGAGACCGTGTTCATCTTGGGGTGGGACATCGACGCGTCGATCGAGTTGGTCCGCGACCACGGCGAAACCGGAGGCGCGCACCACGACGCGCCGGTCAAACTGGCCGAACTCCTCGACTTCGCCGTGCGACGTCGGCC
>JBBQCC010000159.1:0-10269 GCA_038318285.1 Planctomycetota bacterium
GGCGGTCGGCGGCCCGATGCCGGTCCCTCCTCCGTCCATCCCGGTTCACGACTCGAGCGTCGGTTTGCAGTGCCGCCCACGACGTCGCACGGACTTCGAAAATCGGCCCCGCTGCAAGCAGCGGGGGCGAACTTCGGTGGCGAGTACCCCAACCCCGCGCCGGTGCGGGCGGCCCACACGAAATCCTGTAGCCCCCGTTTGTTCCGTCCATTTTCGTGGATTCGGTACGCAGAGGTGCGCAGTCGTGAATGCGCGTGGTGTCGGTGCGCGCTTTCGTGCGCGACTCGCACGCGGTCTCGGCGAAATCTGCGGACCGTGCCCTCCGGCGAAGGACGAACTTACAGGGAAACGAATTCCGCGGCCCTCCCGACAACTGCAAGGTCGGGGTACAGTTACGCTCCTAGGACGACCTGAAGGGCACGGTGGGGACCGTGTTCGGGCAGGGCGTGATCACTCTCTCGTCAGCACACCGCGCGGTTGCCCCGACCCAGGTCGCTCCGGCCATGGTCCAGGTTCCCGTGCCCTCCCTCAGAAGAAATTCCGACATGGCACGACTCCGATTCGTCTGCAAACCGGCCCACGTCGGGCTTCCCGTGCTCGGCCTCGCCGTGATCGGCATGGGCTCGATCGCCGGCGCCCAGCAGTTCATCCACAACACGGCGGACGTGCCCGGGAGCTCGAGCTCCACGGAGAACGTCGACTTCGCCGACGTGGACAAGGACGGCGACTGGGATGCCGTGTTCGCGAACGGTGGCGACGCGGGCAACGACCAGAACGAGATTTGGATCAACGCCTTCGGCGCCGACCCGGTGGGCAAGTTCACGCTGCGCACCTCGACCCAGTTCCCGGCGGTCCTCGACGACAGCCGCGACATCGAGTTCGTGGACTACGACAACGACGGTGACGACGACCTCTACGTGTCGAACACGTCGCAGCAGTCGAACCAGACGAACCGCTGGTGGAACAACATGGGGTCGCAAGCCGGCACGATCGGCTTCTACCAGGATCAGACGACCACGCGCTGGATCGGCATCGCCGGCCCCGGCTCCTCGATCCCGGCCAGCCTCCAGATCGGCGGCGGCTTCGTCGACTTCTCCTGCGACTGCGACTTCGGTGACGTCGACAACGACGGCGACCTGGACCTGTTCCACTCCAGCTACGGCGGCGCGTTCAACGGCAACGCACCCTCGCGGATCTTCCTGAACGACGGCGCGGGCCACTTCAGCGAATTCAACCCGGGCGGTTCGGCGCTGACCGGCGTCGACATTCCGAACGGCGCGCTGGCCCTCTGGTGCCAGGGCACGCAGTCGGCGAACACGACGAACGCGACCGGCGCGAACGCCGACATCGCGTCGAGCACGCTCGACATCGACCTGGGCGACATCGACGGCGACTTCGACCTCGACGTCCTGCACGGTGCTCGTCAGGAGCAGCCGCGCCTCTTCAAGAACCTGCTGTCCGAGACGGGCTCGCTCGCCTTCCGCGACGTCACCGGGGCTTCGTTCCCGGCGGGCTACTCGACGGGCAACGGCCACTACGAGCAAGAGATGGCCGACCAGGACGGTGACGGCGACCTCGACATCTACGGCCTCAACTGGCAGGTCGGCGGGTTCGCCTTCACGGACATCGTGCTGAAGAACTCGGGCACCGGCACGTTCTCCTCACTGGTAACGCTGGCGGGCTCGGGCTCGGACGACAACGAAGGCGACTACATCGACTACGACAACGACGGGGACCTCGACCTCTTCATCGCCAACTTCTCGGGTCAGAACCGCGTGTACCGCAACGACGGTACGGGCGCGTACACCCTGATGGCGACGGGCGTCGTCATCCCGACCGACGGCACGACGTCTCTCGACGCCGACATGGCCGACGTCGACAACGACGGCGACCCGGACCTGTTCGTGGCGAACGACGCCGGTCAGGCCGAGTGGTACTTGCAGAACACGACGACGGCGAACGACACGTTCCCGGCCAACATCCCGACGATCGAGCAGGCTCCGAACCGCATGGCCGGCGCGGCTCCGACCGTGGTCCGCGCGGCGGTCCACGACAACGCGGCGTACTACAACGCTTGGTACAACTCGACGCACGTCGACGTGACCGTGAACGGCGGTCCGGTGACGAGCTACCCCGCTCGCACGATGCAGGGCGACCTGTTCCGCGCGGAGATCCCGGGCAACCTGGTCGGGACGATCTGCTACAGGTTCGTCACCGCGGACCAGTACGGCAACACCGGCACCTCGGTGCAGCGTTGCTACACGGCTACGGGTGCCGGCACCGGCATGGCGTACTGCTTCGGCGACGGCACCGGCGGGGCTTGCCCGTGCGGCAACACGGGTGCGGCCGGCAACGGTTGCGCGAACTCGCTCGTCGCTGCGGGTGCGAACCTGACGGCGAGCGGCACGGCTTCGATCAGCGGAGACACGGTTGTCCTCGCCGGCTCGGGCATGCCGAACAGCTCGGCCCTGTACTTCCAGGGCACGACGCAGGCGAACGGCGGCAACGGGACGGTCTTCGGTGACGGTCTGCGCTGCGCGGCCGGTTCCGTGATCCGCCTCGGCACGAAGACGAACAGCGGCAACCAGTCGGCCTACCCGGTCGGCGGTGACCTGTCCGTCAGCGTCCGCGGTGCGATCGGCGCGCCAGGTACGCGGACCTACCAGGTCTGGTACCGCAACGCCGCGGCGTTCTGCTCGCCGGACACGTTCAACCTGTCGAACGGCTACCAGATCGTTTGGGGCGCCTGATCCCGACGTGAATCCAAGACGCGGCGCGTCCCGAGCGATCGGGGCGCGCCGCGTCGCCACTTCTCTCGGCCGCGCCTCCTCGGCCGCGCCTCCTCGGCCGCAGTTCCTTCCGCGGCGCTCGCGCTCGGATCCTTTCCCGCGCCTCGCACTCGTCGGCGGCACATTCCCCGCGCCCCAGCGCGTAGACTCGAACGCGACGTGCTGCGCTACCTGCCTTTCGTGACCCGCGGCCTGCGCTCGGCCGGCCCGCCGATCCACCTGACGGTGTTCGTGACGGGACAGTGCAACCTGCGCTGCCGGCACTGCTTTCACTGGCGCGAGGTGGCCGAGGGCGTCGCCGGCCCGTCGCTCGAAAACGTACGGCGGCTCGCGGATTCCAGCGCGCGCATGGGTCCGCTCCTGTGGGTGTCGCTGGGCGGCGGCGAGCCCTTCCTGCGCAAGGACCTCGTCGAGGTCGCTTCGGCCTTCGCACGACACGGGCTGCGCCACCTCGCGATCCCCACGAACGGCCTGTTGCCGGAGCGCGCGGAGGCGTTCGCCCGCGCACTCCTCGCGCGCCATCCCGATCTGCACCTGTCGCTGTCGATCTCGTTCGACGGTCCGCCGGATGTACACGACGCGATCCGCGACGTCGCCGGAGGGCACGCGCGGTCGATGGACTGCGTCCGCCGGCTGAAGAGACTCCAGGAAGAGTTGCCACGGCTCGGCGTCGGCGTGCTCGTGTGCGTGACGCGCGAGAACCAAGAGGTCCTGGCCGATCACGTGACGGAGCTCGTGCGCGAGCTGCACCCCGACAACGTGACCGTGAACCTCGCGCGCGGCGACGCGCTCGACCGGACGCTGCTCGACGTGGACATCGCGCGCTACGAGGAGGTTGTCGCGGTCAAACGGCGCCTGCAGGAGAGCGGTGACTTGCCCTACTTCGACATCCCGATGGCGCGCGTCGCGCGAGCGCGCGACGACCTGATGTACGAGCACGTGGCGCGCGTGGCTCGCGGCGAGAACGCGGCGAAACACCTGCCCTGCACGGCCGGAACCGTGTCGGCGGTGATCTTCGAGAACGGCGAGGTGCGCGCGTGCGAGATCTTGCCCGACGCGATCGGCAACTTGAACGCGGTCGAGTGGGACCTGGAGAGGCTGTGGAACGAGAAGGCCGCGCGCGAGCTGCGCGAGCGCATCGAATCGACGCGCTGCGCGTGCACGTGGGAGTGCGCGCAGGCCGACAACGTGCTGTTCAACGCGCGCACGTGGCCCAAACTCGCTTGGCGGGCTGCGCGCGGATGAGGCTGCTCGTCGTCGTGCCCTGCCGCGACGAAGCGTCCCTCGTGCGGCGCCGCATCGCGAACCTGGCGGCGTGCACGTGGCCTGTGAGCGTCGCTCCGCACCGGCTCGTGATCGTCGACGACGGTTCGCGCGACGGGACCATGGATGCTGCGCGCGCGGCAGTCGGCGTCTGCTTCGCCGACCGACCGGACGTCCAGGCGTGTGTGATCGAGAACGCGGTCCGACCGGGAAAACCGGGCGCAGTGCGCGCCGGCCTGGGCGAAGACGCGGGGGAGTTCGACCTCGTCGTGCTGACGGACGCGGACGTCGTCATCGATCCCGCGGCGCTGGTCGAACTCGCGGCGGCGTTCGAGCGCGATCCGCGTTTGGCGCTGGCCTGCGGAGCCCAGCGTTTCGTTGCGGACCTGGCGGCCGACGGTTCCTGTCGTGCGCGGGATGGCGGCGCAGTCCGCCCGGCCGCCGGCACGTTCGATCGCTGGACGGCGTTCGTGCGACGCGCCGAGTCGCGGGCGGGCATTCTGTTCAGCGTGCACGGCCAGCTCGCCGCCTGGCGCGCTGTGCTCGGGCTGGCGCCAGCGTTCGGCGTCGCGGCGGACGATGTGGACCTGCGCTTCCAGGTCAAGGCGCGCCGCGAGGAACCGCGGCGTGTCGAGCTCGTCCAACGCGCGATCTTCTTCGAGGTCAAGACGCCGCCCGGACCCGACCGCGACGCCCAGGCGGCGCGGCGCGCGCGCGCGTGGTTCCAAGTCGTGCGCCGCGGACCGATCCCGGGACGTGGGCTGCTCGAAACGGCGCAGGCGTGGGCGTACCGTGCCGGCCCGCGCGTCGCGCCGATCGCGACGTGGATCGCCATTCCCGTGACGACACTCCTCTTGTTCTCGCTCGGCGCGCGCATCACGGCCGAGGTTGTGCTGGCCGCGGGAATCGTGTTCGCGCTGTCGCCGATCGGTCGCCGTTGGTTCGCTCTCGTGCGTACGATCGCCCAGGCATCGCGCGCGGAACGCGCAACGCCCGTCGCGGAACGCTGGGAGACGCCGCGCGCGTGAGTGCGGGCGCCGAACGTGCCGAGAGGCCCCCGAGCGCGCGTCGCGACCTCGTGCTGCTCGCGGTGATCGCGCTCGTCGGCTTCGTACTGCGCATCGCGGCGGTCTTCCAATTCCAGGCCGCGCACCCCAATGCGGCGTCGGTCGTCATCGACGAGAAGAGCTACGACCGTTGGGCGCGCGCGATCGCGGCGGGCGACTGGCTGGGCAAGGAGGTGTTCTTCCAGGAGCCGCTGTACCCGTACGCACTGGGCTCGCTGTACTCGATCACCGGGCCGAGCCTGCTCGCGGCGCGCCTCGCGCACTGCGGCCTGTGGGCGAGCACGATCGTGCTCGTCGGATTGCTCGCGCGGCGCGTGTTCGGCCGCGCGGCTGGATTCGTCGCCGCGGCGCTCGTCGCGTTGCACGGTCCCGGGCTCCTCTTTCCGAGCCTGATCCTGAAGGAGAACCTCTTCCTGACGGTGCTCGCGGCGCTGGCGTTCGTGCTCGTGCGCAGCCGCGATCTGACGGGGAATCGTGCGCGGATCGCGTGGATGGTCCTGGGTGTGCTCGGCGGACTGGGCGCGCTTCTGCGCGGCAACGTGCTCGTGCTGCTGCCCGTGTTGGCCGCCTGGCCGCTCGCGCGCCGTTTCGCGCACCGCGAACACGTCGTGCCTGGACTCGCGCACGCTGCCGCGTTCGTGCTAGGCGTCGTGCTCGTGCTCGTCCCGGTCGCATGGCGCAACGCGCATGTCGGCGGCGTCTTCGTCCTGACGACGAGCGGTGCCGGAACGAACGTGTACGGCGGCAACAACCTCGAGAACCCGTACGGCCGCGCGACCGAGTTCTCGTTCGTGCGCGGCATTCCCGAGCACGAAGCCGGCGACTGGGCGCGCGAGGCCGAGCGCCGCAGCGGACGCGAGCTGGATCCGCGCGAGGTCAGCTCGTTCTGGATGGGGGAAGCGCTGCACTCGATGCGCGAGCACCCGCTCGAGCACGCGCGCATCCTGTGGAACAAGCTGCGGCTGACGCTCGGTCGCTACGAATTGCCCGACAACCATATGTTGGATTGGGATGCGCGCTACGTGCCGATCGCGCGCGCGCCATGGCCCGACTTCGGCCTCACCGGGGCGTGGGGCTTGGCCGGGATCTTGGCCTGGACCGTCCTGGTCGTCGCGCGCCGCCGACCCGCGGTGCCGTGCGCCGGCGGTGCGACCGAGCTCGCGGTGCTGTTCGCGCTGTACCTGGGCACGATCGTCCTCACGGTCACGAGCGACCGCGCGCGCTTGCCACTGCTCGTGATGCTGGGGCCGTTCGCCGGGTTCACGTTGGTCCAGTTGTTCGCCTGGAGGCGTACTGGTCACGGGCTCGAGAAGGGCGTCCTGGCGAGCGCGATGCTCGCGGCCTTCGTGTTCGTCTGGTCGCCGACGCTGCCCGAGACGGATCGCGCGGAAGACTTCGACGAGCGCGACTTCAACCTGTCGGTGCAGTGGCTCGATGACGCGCAACACACGGCCGACGGGCGCCGACTGGCGGAGCAGCTGCTGGCGAAACACCCGCAGACAGCGCGCGTGCGCCTGCTCGCCGCGACCTACGATCAGCGGCGGGCCGTGCGCCTCTTTGCGGAGCCGAACGAGACGTCGCGCGCTGCGGGCCGCGTGCAACTCGAGGACGTCCTCCGGCGCGCGATCGAGGTCGCGGACGAGCCGCGCGTGTTCCCGCGGGAGCGCTTCCGCGCCGACGTGCTGGCGGCGTGGGTCGCGCTCGACCTGCACGCGTGGGCCGAGGCCGAAGAGCGCTTCGGCCGTGCGCGCGCATTCGACGGTGATGCCGCGGATCTGCGCAGCGGCGAAGCGCACGCGCGGATCGGACACGCAGCGGCAGAGATGGACGAGGCGCGCGCGCTGCTCGCGGCAGGTGGCGCCGATCGCGCGCGCGGAGAAACTGTCGTCGAGAACGCGCTCGACCGCCTGCAGGTCGTCGCGCAGGACAGCGCGGTAGATGCCGTCCTGCGCGCGGCGGCGCGCCGAGCGGCGGGCTGGATCCAGTTCGGACTGGGACGACTGCCGAACGCCGAGCGCCACTTCCGCGCCGCGCGCGGGCTGGCGGACGACGAGGACGCGCGCGTCGGGCTCGCGCTCGTGCTGGCCGCGCGCGCGACCGGGCTGGCGACGGGCCCCGAGCAGGATTCCGCGCTACGCGAAGCTCGTGGCATCGCCGACCTGCTCGATGCAAAGACGCGCCGCGATCGCGGAGTCGACGACGCTTTGGCGGCGGTTCGAGGACGCTGACGTCACGCTTGCGCCGCGGAGCTCGCCGAACTGCGTCTGGGTTGGTGGCTGAACATCCTCCGCTCAGCGGATGATGTTCAGCAGCAGCAGTCTTCCAGGGCCCGAGAGAGATCCTCTAGGTCTCAAACGGCGTTCGCGTCCGCGAACTGCAATCGGTGCAGCCGGGCGTAGATGCCGTCCTGAGCGATCAATTCGTCGTGCGTTCCCGACTCGCGCAACACGCCCTTGTGCATGACGAGGATGCGGTCCGCGCGGCGCACGGTGGAAAGTCGGTGCGCGACGACGAGCGCGCTGCGTCCTGCCAGCAGGCGGTCGGTCGCGGCCTCGATGCGCGATTCGGTGTTGGAGTCCACGCTCGCGGTCGCTTCGTCCAGGATCACGATGCGCGGCTTGCCGGCCAGCGCGCGCGCCATCGCGAGCAGTTGGCGTTCGCCGGTCGAGAACGTCGCGCCGCGCTCGGCGACCGGCGCGGAGAGTCCGCCTTCGAGTCGCTCGACCAGTTCGCTCGCTCGACTGGCGTCGAGCGCGATCTCCAACGCGTCCTCGTCGACCTCGGGTCGGTCCATGACGAGGTTCTCGCGCACGGTGCCGGCGAACAGGAAGTCCTCCTGCAAGACGAGTCCGAACACGGACCGCAGCCGTTCCAAGTCGAGCTCGCGCAGGTCGACGCCGTCGAGCGAGATGCGACCGTTCGACGGTTCGTAGAATCGCAGCAGCAGATTCACGATCGTCGATTTCCCCGCGCCGGTCGCGCCGACGATGGCGACGGTCTCGCCCGGGAGGATCTCGAAGCTGACGTTCGACAACACTTCGGTCGACGCGTCGTAGCGGAACGAGACGTTGTCGAAGCTCACGTGGCCGCGCACTTCCGACGGTTCGATGACTACCGGTCCGCCGACGACCTGCGCGGGCGTGTCGAGCACGTCGAACACGCGTTCGGCGGACGCGAACGCGCTCTGCAGCACGTTGTAGCGCTCGCCTAGCTCGCGGATGGGGGACACGAGCATCGCCACGTAGAACCAGAACTGCACGAACTCGCCGTAGGTCAGGTCGCGGCCGACGATCGCGATGCCGCCGACCCACAGGGTCGACGCCTGGATGCCGGTCACCGCGAAGTCGATCGCCGGGAAGAACAGCGCGAACAGCAGGATCGTGCGCAGGTTCGCCCGTAGGTAGCTGGCGAGGTGATCGGCGAAGTGGCGCGAGACTTGTTCCTCGCGGCGGAATACCTGGACGACGCGCACGCCTTGCAGGACCTCCTGCAGGTATCCGTTCAATCGGGATAGGCGCGCGCGGACCGTGCGGTGCGCGTCGCGCGCTCCGCCGCGGAAGAAGAGGCTGATCCCGATCAGGACGGGCGTGCCGGCCAACACGACGAGCGCGAGGTGCCAGTCGAGCCAGAACAGGAGGCCGAGGAGTGCGACGACCTTCACGAGGTCGAACAGCAGCACGACGATGCCCGACGTGAACATCTCGTTCAGGTTCTCGACATCGCTCGTCACGCGCGTCACGAGCGAACCGGTCGGACGCTTGTCGAAGAACGCGAGGTCCAGCGACTGAATGTGCTGGAACAGCCGCGTGCGCAGGTCGGCGATGACCATCTGTCCTGTGCGATTCAGCTGCGCGACCTCGAAGTATCGCAGGCCGATCGAGCCGACCACGAGCGCGATGTAGCCGCCGATCCACAGCCAGAACGTGTGCATGTAGCCGGACACGTCGGCGTCCGGGTTCGCGGCGCGCGCGTCCAGCGCAGACTGCACCGGGCCGTCCAGCACGTGCCGCCACAGCCACGGCCCGAGCACGTCGAGCGCGAAGAGCGCTGCCAGGACGACGAAGCTCCACGCAAAGAGGTGCGCGTGCGGCCGTGCGTAGCGCGCCAGCCGCATCATCAGGCGGTTGTCCCAGGACTTCCCGGCCACGAACTCGTCGTGCGGGTCCAGGTCGTCGTCCGCGTCCCTCTTCTTGTTCGACTTCACAGGACGGACAGCTCGTCTCGGGCCTGTTGTCGCTGCCACGTCTCGCGGTACCAGCCGGGCCGGTTCGCGAGGTCCTGGTGGCGCCCCTGCGCTTCGACGCGCCCGTCGCGACCGAGCACGACGACGTGGTCCGCGGCGACGACGGAGCTGAGCCGGTGCGCCGCGATCACGACCGTGCGCCCGCGGCCGGCGGAGCGCAAGTTCCCGATCAGTCGCGATTCCGTCTCGGTGTCGACGGCGCTCAGTGCATCGTCGAGCACGAGGATGCGCGGATCGCGCGCCAACGCGCGCGCGATGCACGTGCGCTGGCGTTGTCCTCCGGAAAGCGTGACGCCGCGCTCACCGATGCGCTGGTCGATGCCGCCCGGAAAGCGCGCCAGTTCGTCCGTCATGCACACTTCGTCGGCCAACTCGCGCATGCGCTCGTCGCCCAGCGCCTCGTCGAGCCCGAAGCACACGTTTTCGCGCCACGTGTCGGTGAAAAGGAAGCTGTCCTGCGGCACGTAACCGATCGCGCTGCGTGCGTCGGCCAGCGTGGTGTCGCGCAGGTCGACGCCGTCGATGCGCACCGAACCGTGCGTCGGATCCATCATGCGCGCCAAGAGGAGCAGCGTCGTCGTCTTGCCGCTGCCCGTGGGGCCGACGATGCCGAGCACGGTTCCGGCCGGAACCGCGACGCTGATACCGGAGATCGACGGCGTCGCCGCCTTCGGGTACGTGTACGCCACGTCATCGAGCGTGATGTCGCCCTTCACCGGAGCGATGGTGCGCGGCGCGGCGGGCTCGACCAGATCAGACTGCGTCTCGAGCAGCTCGTCGATGCGCTGCGCGCTGGCCACGGCGCGCGGGTACATGCCCGCGATCCAACCGACCGCGATGATCGGCCAGAAGACCTTGAACGTCAGGTCGATGAACTGGAACAGGTCGCCGGCCGCCATGCTCCGGT
>JBBQCC010000160.1:0-10254 GCA_038318285.1 Planctomycetota bacterium
GCCGTGGAATTGCACCGGCGGCGGCGCGAGCGGGCTCGCGGGCGCGAGGAATGTGGCGAGCGGCGCCACGAGGCTTTCGAGCAGCATGCGGGGTGAGTTCCGAGGCCAGAGCGTACGGCGCCGCGCGCGATGTGCAACGGAGCGTCGGACGGGGAACGCGTTCCGGGGACCCGAGTATCGGATCGGCGGCGAACGGACCCTCTGCTCGACATGCGCAAGGCCGCCTGGATCGCACGGCTCGTCGCCCTGCGGGGGTGGGCACAATCGGCGGAACGGCAACCGAACGGTGGTGCCGCTCGACCTCAGCCGGCACGCACTTGCGCACGGCTCTGGCGATCGGCGCAGCGATCACGTCGGAAAGGCTCCCCGCGGGAAGCCATCGCCTCGAAGCACGCATACCCGGCGGGCGTTTCATCGCGCAAGACGTGACGCTCGTCGATTGTCAGACGACGCGAATCGTGCTGGTGTTGCCGAACCCGCCGGCGAGCACTTCACGCGGTCAATGAACGCGTTCGGAGCTCGTGCGCGAAACTACGGTCGGCGACGCATTCCATGGATGCCGAACGGCATCGCAACATGGACTCCAGAGCAGGTCCTCCTCGACGAAGCGGACGGTGAGCTCGCAATCCGAACCTTCCCCCGGCGCTCGTGCGTGGAACGCGAGCGGCGGTGCAGGGCATCGGCCCCACACCGCCGCTGCGGTTCGTTCTCGTCCGCGCCTACAGGCCCCAGACCACCAAGACGCCGTTCGTCAGGTTGAACGTCTCCGGATTGCAGAACGCGGCGGCGTTGCGGTACCAGACCTGGTAGACACGCGTGCCTTGCGCGACCATGCCGCGCACGGAGACCGAGGGGTCACCCACTTCGGGGTATTGCGAGGCACCGGCGATGTTTTGCTTCGTACCGAGCCGGATGATGTTCCCGCCGGCGCAGCGCAGGCCGTCACCGAAGGCCGAACCGGCGCCCCCGGCGATCGTCATCGAGCCCTGGTAGTACAGGGCCGAGCTGTTCGGCATGCCGGAGCCGGCGAGCACGAGCGTGTCGGCACCCGAGCTGGAGACCCCGCTCGTCGCCAGGTTCGCGCCGTTCGCATTCACCGAGTTCGCGCAGCCGTTGCCGGCGGCCCCAGTGTTCCCGCACGGACAGGCCGGGCCGGAGCCGTCGCCGAAGCAGATCGGCGTGGCGCTCGGCGTCGGGGAGGCGCGGAAGATCGTCACGGTGCGGTTCGTGAAGTCGAGGATGGCCAGCGTCTGGTCAGCCGCGTTCCAGGAGAAGTCGTAGTAGCCCGCGCTGGTCGGGGGGGCGAAAGCCCCGAAGCTGGCCGTGACGGGGGCGCCGGTATCCGTCGCGACCCGGACGACGGTGGCGAAGTTCTGACCGACGCCCGTCGTGGCGCGGTCGTTGTAGATCACGTACTTGCCGAAGCTGGCGTCGAGAACGGCCAGGTTCTGGCCGCCCACGGAGTCGGCGTCCGTCAAGTTGACGAGCAGGCTCGGCGAGCAGCTGTTGCCCGCCGTGCGCACCGCCTTGATGACGTCGTTGCCCTTGCGTGCGTAGAAGTCGCCGTTCGTCGCGTCGAAGTCGACGTCACGCCAGAACGTGCCGCCGGCCGGGTTGATGATCATCCCGTTCGCGGTCGTGTAGATCGACACGCCCGAGGCCGAGTCCTGGAGCGCGCGCCGGCCCGAGCCGAAGGTCGTCCAGCCGACACCCAGGTCGACGCCCGCGAAGCCGGGGTCGAAACCGACGCCGCTGCCGCCGCGCATGTTGAAGGACCACTGGGCCGCGCCGGCGAGGTCGAAGACCTGCAGGCCCTGCGGGTCGGCGGCACCGTCGTCGTAGGACGCCGCGACCAGGCCGCCCTCGATGTCGAGCCCGCTGAAGCCGCGCGCTGCCGGGGTACCGACGATGAAGTTGAACGACGCGCCGATCGTCGGCGTCGTCAAGGCGTTCGACACCCGCACGATGCCCACGCCGGTAGCTCCGCCGCCGTTGTAGCCCGCGACGTAGAGATCGGTGCCGTTCCAGGCGACGGCGGACGGGTTCGATCCGATGTACTCGGGGTTGGCCGAGCTGGCCGTCGAGGAGAGGTCGACGCTGCCGAGTTGCTGGAATTCGATCTGGGCCGTCGCGGGAGCAACGACGAGAGCGAGGGGGAGAAGAGAGACGATGCGCATGGTGGATCTCGTGGGGTTGAGGCGTCGGTGCGGCACGACGAACGGCGGCGCGCCGGGTGAGAGGATACTCGGCTGGCCACGACTGGACGCGCGCCTCCGAATGCGAGCCGCCCAGGCGGCCTGATCGCTACGCTGGAGGCGTGGGTCGCCCCGTCCCTCCCCCCCCGCGGCTGCGCATCGCACGCGCGACGATC
This sequence comes from Planctomycetota bacterium, assembly GCA_038318285.1. Taxonomy (GTDB): domain Bacteria; phylum Planctomycetota; class UBA1135; order UBA1135; genus JAEUHZ01. Next base: position 2,372 of record JBBQCC010000160.1, read on the forward strand.
CGCGAGGATCGTCGTGCAGTCTGGCGCCCGCCGAGCCCCCGAGTCCCGCCCGAGACGCCATGAGCCGTTCCCGTCGTGAATTCCTGACCAGCGCGGTGGGCCTCGGCGCGCTCGCAGCGCTCTCCTCGTCGTCGCGGGCGTCTGAAGACGCGCCGGCCGCAAAGCCGCTGCCGTTCCGCATCTCGCTGGCCGAGTGGTCGTACCACCAGGCGTTGCAGGCGGGCACGCTGGACCACCGCGACTTCGCCAAGGTCGCCAAGCAGGTCCACCACATCGACGCGGTCGAGTACGTGAACTCGTTCTTCAAGGACAAGGCGCGGGACCTCCCCTACCTGCAGGACCTGCGCAGCCGTGCCGACGACTTCGGCGTGCGCATCCTGCTGATCATGTGCGATGGCGAAGGCGAGTTGGGTCACGCGGACGACGCTGAGCGCGCGAAAGCCGTGCAGAACCACGTGAAGTGGCTCGAAGCGGCGAAGCACCTCGGGTGTCACTCGATTCGCGTCAACGCGGGCGGAACGGGATCGCGCGAGGATCACGCGAAGCGCGTCGCCGATTCGCTGCACCAGTTGGGCGACATGGCCGAGCCGATGGACCTGTGCGTCATCGTCGAGAACCACGGCGGGCCGTCGTCGGACGGGCAGTGGTTGTCGGGCGTCATGCGCCGCGCTGCGCATCCGCGCGTCGGGACATTGCCGGACTTCGGCAACTTCCGCGTGTCGGACACGGAACAGTACGACCGCTACAAAGGCGTCGAGGAGCTCATACCGTTCGCCAAGGCGGTCAGCGCGAAGAGCTACGACTTCGACGACAAGGGCGACGAGACCACCATCGACTACCTGCGCATGATGAAGATCGTCACGCAGGGCGGATACCACGGGCACCTCGGCATCGAGTACGAGGGCTCGCGCCTGTCGGAGAAGGACGGCGTCGATGCCACGAAGCGCTTGCTCGAGCGCGTGCGGAGCCAGATCGCATGATCGTTTCGACAGGTGTGTTCCTCGCGTTGCTCGCCCCGCAGCATCCGTCGGGCAGTGAAACTCCGTATCAGCCCAAGATCGAGGCGGCCAGCGACGAGCCCTCCGTCGTCGCCAAGACCTTCGAAAAACCCACGGATTTCCAGGTCGAATGCTTTGCGGCCGAGCCCCAGCTCGCGCAGCCGGTCTCGTTCTGGATGGCGCACGACGGCGCGGTCTACGTCGCCGAGACGTTCCGCCACTTCGCCGGCGTGACCGACATCCGCGACCACATGGACTGGCTCGACGACGACCTGCGCGCGCGCAGCGTTGCGGATCGCGTCGCCATGTACCGCAAGCACTTGGGCGACCAATTCAGCACGTACGAGACCGAGCACGAGCGGATTCGCGTGCTGCGCGACACGGACGGCGACGGGAAGGCGGACTGGGACCGCGTCTTCGCCGACCAGTTCTCCGACGCGGCGGCCGGCATCGGTGCGGGCGTGCTCGAGCGCGACGGGTCGGTGTGGTTCACCTGCATCCCGAACCTGTGGCGCCTGACCGACACCGATCACGACGGCGTCGCGGACGAACGCGAACAAGTCTCGACCGGTTGGGGTCTGCGCGTCGCGCTGCTCGGCCACGACATGCACGGACTGTGCATCGGCCCCGACGGACGCCTGTACTGGTCGATCGGCGACCGCGCGTACTCCGTCGAGAGCAAGGGCGGCGTGCACATCGAAAACCGCTTCACGGGCGGTGTTTTCCGCAGCAACCTGGACGGCACGGACCTCGAGGTGTTCGCCACCGGTCTGCGTAACCCGCAGGAGCTCGCGTTCGACGACTTCGGCGAGCTGTGGACCGGCGACAACAACTCGGACGGCGGCGACCTCGCGCGTTGGGTGCTCGTCGTGCAACACGGCGAGACCGGTTGGCGTCAGGCCTACCAGTGGCTCAACGATCCGAACCTGCGCGGAGCATGGAACGACGAGAAGCTCTGGGAGCCGCACTTCGCCGGCCAGGCCGCGTACATCGTGCCGCCTGTCGCCGACGTCGCGAACGGACCGTCGGGGCTGGCGTGCTATCCGGGCACGGGCATGCCCGAGCGCTACAAGGGCCACTTCTTCCTGTGCAACTTCAGCGGCGCGCCCGAGTGGAGCGGCATCTACGACGTGTCCGTGAAACCGCAGGGTTCGGGCTACGCGCTCGCGAACGTCGAGCGCTTCGTGTGGCGTCCGCTGGCGACCGACTGTGACTTCGGCTTCGACGGCGGCCTGTACGTCAGCGACTGGGTCGCCGGCTGGAACAAGACGGGCAAGGGCCGTTTGTGGCGCTTTTTCGAGCCCACGAGCGCGGCCGCGCCGATCGTCGCCGAGACGAAGGCGCTGCTGCGGCGCGGTATGCGCGAGCGCGACGCGGACGAGCTGCAAGGCCTGCTCGCGCACACCGATCGCCGCGTGCGCCAGGAGGCGCACCTCGAGCTGGCCGCGCGCGCCGCACGTCGCCCGATCGTGCCCGACGAACAGCAGATGGCCGCTGTGCGCGTCCTCGAAGCGACGGCCAGCGACCCCGGTTCGTCGCTGCTGGCCCGCTTGCACGCGATTTGGGCGCTCGGCGCTTCGCACGGGGCGAGCGCGCTGCTGCCGACGCTGCTGGCCGACCCCGTCGACGAAGTGCGCGCACAAGCCGCACGCACGCTGGGTGACTGGAACTGCGCGCAGGCCCAGGTCGCGCAGCTCGTGCCGCTGCTCGCCGACCCGAACGCGCGCGTGCGCCGTTTTGCGGCCACCGCCATCGCGAACGCGCGTTCGCTCGATCCCGAGCTCGCTGCGACGCCCGACGGCCGCTTCCGTGCGCACCTCGCCTACGACGCGCTGTTGCAGCTCGTGCGCGAGACGGGCGAGTCGGATCCGTGGCTGCGGAACGCGGCGATCTCCGCGCTGCAGAACGTCGCCGGACCCGACCGACTGCGCGCCCTCACGGCCGACTCGAATGCGGACGTGCGCGTCGCGGCCGTCGTGACGCTGCGCCGCCTGAACCGGGCCAGCGTCGCGGGATTCCTGGCCGACGCCGATCCGCGCGTGCGCTCGGAAGCCGCACGCGCCGTGTACGACCTGCCCGTCGAGGCCGCGTTCCCGGCACTCGCCGACCTCTTGCCCGCGTCTGGTCAGGCGCCGAACGCCATCGCGCGACGCGCGCTGCACGCTGCATATCGGACGGGCGGACGGGATCGCGCGGACGCGCTGGCGCAGCTCGCCGCGGACGGGACCGCGCGCGAGAACCTGAGGCGCGAGGCACTCGAGCTGCTCGCACGCTGGGCCGACCCGACCGGCAGAGACGGATTCGACGGCGAGTACCGCTCCTACACGGCGCGCGATGCGTCCTTCGTGCCGGATATCGCCCGCGATTTGGGCTCGCGCGGCCTCCCGGACGCGCCCGGTGACGTCGCGCGCGCGTGGGTGCGCCTCGTCGAGAAGTCGAAGGCGGCCGAGCTCGCGCCCCGGCTCACCGCGATCGCGCGCGACACTGCGCGCGACTCGAAGTTGCGCGCGGATGCGCTGCATGCGCTCGGTGTCCTACGACCTGTGGACGTCGTCGAGACCCTGCGCGCCGTCCTGTTCGACGCACAGAGCGATGTGCGCGCCATGACGATTCAGGTGTTCCAGCAGGTCGCGCCCGACGAGGCGCTGCCGCTGCTCGAGCGCGCGCTCGCGGCCTCGGTCGCCGAAAGGCGCGTCGCGTATGCCGGGCTGGCGCGCATGGGGGACGAGAAGGCCGACGCGCTCCTGCTGGCGGAGCTGGGCAAGCTCGACGCGGATCTCGTGCCGGCCGAAGTCGCGCTCGACCTCGTGATCGCCGGTGAGCGCCGCGACGTCCCTGCATTGAAGTCGTTGCTCGAAGCGCGCGCGACACGCCGCGCCGCCGACGCGAAGTTGGCGAAGTACGCCGATTGCGCCTACGGCGGCGATGTCGCGCGCGGTCGGGACGTATTCCGCAACAAGGGCGAGCTGGAATGCCTGCGCTGCCACGCCGTCGCCGGCGAAGGCGGCGTCGTCGGCCCCGCGCTCGACGGCGTCGGGATGCGCAATGCGCGCTTCGCGTTGCTCGAGTCGATCTGCGACCCGAACCGCACGTTCGCGCCGGGGTACCAGGGCACCGTCGTGTTCCCGAAGGACGAAGCGCCCGTCGAGGGCCTCGTCATCGAGGACACGCCCGAGCGCATCGTGCTGCGCAAGGCCGACGGCGTGCAGGTCGAGTTCGTGCGCGCCGAAGTCGAGGGCACGAAGCCCGGCCTGTCGGCGATGCCAGCGAACTTGACGGACCACCTCTCGCGCGAGGAGATGCGCGATTTGATCGAATACTTGGCGACGTTGCCTGCCGCACCGGCGAGCACGGGCGCGAACAACTCTTCTTCCGCAGGACAAGCGAAGTAGTCATGACGACGATCCCCCGCCGTTCGTTCCTCGCCGCTGGCGCCGCGCTGGCGGTCCCCGCGGTCGCGCACGCTGCGTCCAAGCAGCGCGACAACACGCGCGCTCCCGGTGACGCCCCGGCGGACGCGAGCGCACGACCGCTCGACGGCGTGAAGGCGAACTTCGCCTGCAACATCGAGATGTGGGGCTTCGGCACGAACGACCACGCCGAACGCATCCGCAAGGCGGCCGACCTCGGCTTCCGCGCGGTCGAGTTCTGGCCCTGGCGCGGCAAGGACATCGATGCGATCGACAAGGCGCGTCGCGATACGAAGCTGCAGGTCGTGCAGTTCCTCGGCTGGGGCTTTTCGCCCGGCTTGAACGACCCGGTGAACCACGACGCCTTCGTGAAGGAGATCGAGGCCGGATGCGAGGTCGCACACCGCCTCGAGACGAAGATGATGCTCGTCATCGCCGGCCAGGACGTCCCCGGTCTGACGAAGGAGCAGATGCACCTCAACGTCATGGACGGCCTGAAGCGCGCCGCGCCGATCGTCGAGAAGGCTGGCATCACGCTGATCCTCGAGCCGCTGAACACGCGCGTCGATCACAAGGGCTACTGCCTGTCGAACTCGCCCGACGCCGTGCGCATCTGCAAGGCCGTTGGATCCAAGAACGTGAAGATCTGCTGGGACCTCTATCACTTGCAGATCAGCGAAGGCGACCTGTGCGGTCGCATGAAGGACGGCTACGACCAGATCGGGTACTTCCAGTTCGCCGATCATCCCGGGCGCAACGATCCGGGCACGGGTGAAGTGCACTACGAGCGCGTGTTCCGCGCGGCGCGCGACCTCGGCTACACGGGTTGGTTCGGCGCCGAGTTCTCGCCGCGCGATGGCGAGCGCAAGGCGGCGGAGCGGTTGGCCCTGACGGATCCGGTGTGATGAATTCCGCCGGATGAATTCGCCAGGATCGTTCCTCAACGAGCAGGCGTCGCCGCGGCGGCCTCGCGCAGCGTCGTGAGCACGCGCTGCATCGTTTCGGCCTGCATTCCGCGCTCGATCACGACCATCTGCACGCCGCGCACGCCCGCGGGTCGGTGTGCGAGTCGACGCGGCGGCGACAGCGCGTGCTCGGCGCTCTGGATCACGAACAGGTCGCCTGTGTCCACGCACTCGACGAGGCCCTTGATCCGCAGCAGGTTGCGGCCATCCCACTGCGTGACGAGGCGCAACCAGAGTTGAATGAGCTCGATGCGCGCGGGCTCCGGCAGCTGCACGGCGTGCGTGCGGAACGGCTCGGCATCGGATGCGTGGTCGTGATCCCCGTGGTGCAGCCACGCGTGCGCCTCGCTGCGACCCTGGATGCCGTCGAGCGGCGCGCTCGCCAGCAGCCACGTCGGGTCGACGCGACCGTCGAGCGCCGCGCGGACCTCGCAGCCGGGCGCGACCTCGGCCAGCAGCGCCCGCGCTCCGCTGACGCGCTCCGGCACCAGATCGCCCTTCGTCAGAACGACGCGGTCGGCCAGCTCCAGTTGTCGCCGAACCTCGGGCTGTGCATCGATCAAGGTCTCGATGCGCGCCGCGTCGACGACGGCGATCACGCCGGCGATGACGAGGCTGTTCGCCAGCCGCAGATCCGTGCACAGCGCGTGCAAGATCGGCGCAGGATCCGCCAAGCCGGTCGTCTCCAACACGATGCGCGTCGGTTGGAGAGCCAGAACGCGCTCGAGCGCCTCCGCAAGTTCGCTGCGGATCGTGCAGCACACGCAGCCCGACGGCAGTGCGATCACGTCCTCGTCGATGCGCTCCATCAGATGGTGGTCCAGCGCCAAGTCGCCGACCTCGTTGACGAGGACCGCGATGCGCTCACCCCGCGGGTCTTGCAGCAGCGCCGACAAGAGTGTTGTCTTGCCGACGCCCAGAAAGCCGGTGAGAACGTGCAGCGGAATCACGTGGGTTTCGTCATGCTGGGCGTTTCCAGGCGGAGCACGCATTGACCTACAAGTATCTGATCGACGCGCACGTCCATCTCAACAACTATCACGAGTCCACGCGACGGCCGACGGCCGAACAGGCGCGCGAATTGTTCGCCAAGATGGACGAGATCGGAGTCGCGCACGCCGTCGTGATCACCTCGTACAAGGTCGACCTGGATCGGCCCAGCGTCGAGGATCTGCTGGGGGTTCTGACCGACCACGAGCGCATCACGCTGGTCGAGGGCCTGCGCTGGCGCGGCGAATCGCGCACGGACCTGTTCCACCTGGAGGAGCGTATCCGCGACGGGCTGGTCAAGGGCATCAAGCTGTACCCGGGCTACGACCAGTACGCGATCAACGATCCTTCGCTGGAGTCCGTGTTCCGCATCGCCGCGAAGTACGCCGTGCCGGTGATGATCCACACGGGCGACACGTATTCGAAGACGGCCAAGGTACGCATGGCCCATCCGCTGCTCGTCGACGACATCGCGGTCGACTACCCCGACGTGAAGTTCGTGATGTGCCACCTGGGCAACCCCTGGTTCCAGGACGCGGCCGAGGTTCTCTACAAGAACGACAACGTGTACGCCGACATCTCCGGGCTGACGCTGGGCGAGTTCACGTACGAATTCGAGCGGTACGTCGCGATGCGCCTGAAGGACATGATCACGTACATGGGCGACCCGGGTAAGCAGTTGATGTACGGCTCGGACTGGCCGCTCGTCCGCATGAAGCCCTACGTGAAGCTCTTGAACGAGCTGAATTTCCAGCAGGAGCAGCTCGAAAACGTCGCCTGGCGCACGGCCGCACGCCTGTTCCGGATCGACGAGGCGAAGTTGCCGCTGAGACCTGTGCCCGCGCAGACCTAGGCACCCGAAGCCGGGGCGGACCTCACTCCAGCGCGTCGATCGCGCGCACGACGTGCGGCCACGCGCGCATCACGAAGTCATCGTTCGAGTTCGACTTCGCGCGGATCAGGTGCACCATCATCGCCGGACCGAACAGGGCGTGGTACGCCAGCACGAGCGCTAACACGAGGCGCACCGGAAGGGCCACGCTCATCCCCCACACCAGCTTCGTCAGGACTGCCAGCACGATCGACGAGCCGGCGAAGATCGCCGCGGAAAGCAGCGCGAACCGCTTGTTGTCTGGATCGTCGCTCATCGCCTGCACGACGTAGCCGACCGCGATCACGAACACGAGCACGACGAATATGCGCAGCAATCGGGTCGAACCGGACGGTCGACCGTCCGCGTCGGCCGCTGCGGCCTTCGAGTCCGCGCTCACGCTTCGACCGGCTGGTGAGCCGCTTCCCAGGCACCGATTCCGCCGATGAGGTCCTCGACTCGCGCGTGACCGGCGCGCATCAGGAGGCTCGCGGCGATCGAACTGCGGTAGCCGCCGGCGCACTGGATCACGACGCGACGATTCTTCGGGATCTCGTTCGCGCGGGCTTCCAGCTCGTCGAGCGGGACGAACAGGCTCTTCGCGATGCGCTTCGTCGCGCGCTCACTCGCTTGACGCACATCGAGGACG
>JBBQCC010000161.1:0-10250 GCA_038318285.1 Planctomycetota bacterium
CAATAAAACTCACGGAAGCGTGATACCCGTGAATGATATTCCGGGCGGTGGCTTCATCGAACGGCCCCGTTCAGCGATTGCACGGTCTCGGCGTCCGAGTTCGGGAACAGGAGGCGTCCGGAGGAACGCAATTCCGCGACCTTGGCCTCCGCGGCAGCCTGTTTCTCGCTGTCCAAGCCGCCGTCACGCGCGAGGTAGGTCGTGCTCGACGGGAAGGCGAACCCGGTGCCGCTCTGGGCGATGGCGTCCATGATGCGCAGGAAGATGTCCTCGCGCACGGCCAGGAATTCGTTGAAGTCCTGCGTGTCCACGTAAGCGAACATCTCGAGATCGATCGAGTACGCGCCGAAGTTCACGAGGCGGACGCGCAGGGGGTCGGGCAGGACCTTCGGGTGCGACTGCAGGATCTCGCGCAGGGCGACGATGACGTGGCGCAGTTGGTCCGGCGTCGTCTCGTACCGCAGGCCCAGCGTCGTGATGAGCCGGATGCGGTCGCGCTTGGCGAAGTTCTCGAGCTGCATCGTCGAGAACTCGGCGTTCGGAACGGCCACGACCGTGCGGTCCAGCGTGCGGATCCGCGTCGACCGCAGGCCGATGTCCTCGACCGTGCCGACCGTGTTGCCGAACTTGCAGAAATCACCCGGACGTACGGGCTGGTCGATCAGCACCGAGACGCCGCCGAAGACGTTCTCGACCGTCTTCTGCGCGGCCAGCGCGACGGCCAGACCGCCGACGCCGAGGCCGGCGATGAGGGCAGTCACGTCGAAGCCGAAGTTCTCGAGGGCCGCCAGGATCGTGATGATGATGACGACGACCTTCACCGCGCGCGCGCCGAGCGGCACGAGGTGCGCGGCGCCCGCTTGACTGCGCGCCAGGAACCGTTCCTTGCTGATCGTCGCGAACAGGTCGATCACCCGCAGGATGAACCACGCGACGCCAGCGATGACGAGGAACTTGCTCGTCTCGTGCGCGACCAGGTTGGCGGGGATGGAGAGCAGGAGAAAGGGCAGGCCAACGTTGAAGACGCCGACAGAGATCAAGAGGCGCACGGGGCCGACCATCAAGGCCAGCAGCCGATCGTCGATGTCCGTCTCGGTCTTCGCTGTGAGCGGCTTGACGATCCGCACGACGAGGCCCGACACGAGCCACGCGACGAGCCAGGACGCGACGACCAGCAGGATCACTCCGATCCACTGCCACAGGGCGAGCTCCAGGAAGTGCGTGTCGCGCAGTGCTTGCGGCAACTCGTCCACGAACTGAGGCAGTCCGAACTGGTCGTAGACCGCGGGGATCCGCTCCACCGTCGAGGCGGAGATGCGCCAGATCTTCTCGCCGTCCTCGCGCGGCTCGCGCTGCATCAGGATGTTCATCCCGCCCTGCACGCGCGCGAGACGAGCGACGATCTCGAGATCATCGGCCAAGCCATCCTTGAGGTTGCCCTCGGCGTCGTCGCTGATCTTGTCCAGGTCGACCCAGTCCTCCCGGTCGAGCAGGAACTTCAGCTTGCGCGCCATCTCTGGGCCGCGCTCTTTCCCGCCCTCCGCGGCGAGCGCGGACAGATCGAGGACCTCGATGGCGTCGCTCCAGTTGCCGTCGCGCGCGGACTCGAGGAACGAGCGCATCGCACCGCGCGGCGTCCCGCGGTTCCAAGGATCCTTCGGGACCTCTTCGTGCGTCTCCGCTTGTTCCGTCGCGGTCGCAGTCGGCGGTTCCGCGGTTTTCGGCTCCGCTGCGTGCACTTGCGCGGACGCGGTGGAGGTCAGGAAGAAGAGTGAGGCGAGTGCGGCGACGCGCCACCAACGGCGGCCCGAGTCAGCCGCGACGAGTGCATGCTGGGGTTCGATCATGGCGATTCTCCGAATCGCGTACGGTAGCGAATCAATCCCGCGCGCGTCTCGCCTCGCGCGGCGAAGGACGCGATCCGGCACGATTCTTCGGGATCACGGGGCGATCACGGATCGCCGTCCGTCGCCGCACGCGGAAGATCCGCGCGTCGGATTCGCGGAGGGATTCGAGGCGTGGATCAGCGCGGTGCCGGTGCGCTCGCGCCGAGGCCGGGTCCGTACACGACGGCATTCGCGAACAGGCGCGACGTGCCCAGGAACCACCCGCGGAAAACTGGTGACGCCGCGAACAGGATGACCTGGCCCGCACCCTGCCGTTCGACGGTCAGCCAGGCCGAGTCGGCGATGCGCAGACGCGCTTCGGGCCATAGCAGTCCCGAAAACCGCAGGCGCTCGGACGCGGCCAAACGCACCGCTGTGCGTGTCGGCGGCTGGGACAGCAGCACGCCGCTGCCTTCGAAGAACACCGGCAGTTCCGCGTCACAACCCGCGGTGATCCACGAGTCCAGGTTGACCTCGCCGCGCAGGATCACGCCCGGTGGCGAGAACGTCGCGGCCCAGCGGTCCTGTTCCTTGGCTTCGTCGCCTTCGACCTTCTTCGGTTCGTCCTTCGACGCGGCCGGCGTCGGGGCGTCGACCTTGCCGTCCCACAGCGCGGCCGGATCGATGGTCGTCTTGCCCGCTTCGCGCTCGCGCTGCACGGCGCGCTGGTACGGGCCGAGGTCGTCGAGCACATCCGAACGTCGACGCACGGCTGACAGGCCGAGCTTCTCGTCCGCGAGCGCCGAAGCGGCGTTGCCGCCGAGCGCGATCAAGGTGCCGCCGGCGCGCACCCACGTGCGCAGGTCCTCGGCGTGGTCGCGCAGGACTTCGCCCGAGCCGTCCGACGCGACGAGCACGTTGTAGCGACGCAGGTCGGCGAAGCCGAAGCGCTGCGCGTCGATCAGCGACACGTGCACGCCGTACAGCGCGTCGAGCATGTGCCACGCGTGACCGAAGTCGTCCGACGAGACGGGCGCGTTCGACAGCAGCGCGACACGCGGACGCTCAAGCAACTCGAAGTGACGGCCGCCGAGGTCGGGACCATCGTCGAGGCTGCGCGCCGACGTGACGGCGACAGCGTTCACCCCGGCCGCCTTGGATTCGCGCTGCACGATGTCGCGCGCATCCGGGCCGTTCCCCACGCGACGTACGAGCAACGATCCGCGGACGAACGGGCGGCCCAGAGCGCGGAACGGCTCGTCGGTGATGTGCACCGTGAGTCCGGCTTCCATCGCGCGGGCCGCGAACGCCACGGAGCCGTCTTCGCGACCGTCCACGATCCACCCGTAGACCGAGGCCTTCGGATCCACCGCGTCCGGCGTCGTCGCAGCGCCCGGCTCGGCGCGCTCGCTCGCGGGCTTGAGGTTCACGCTCGGCATCGCGCACCATAGCGCATCCAGGCCGTACGCGTGTGCCGGCGACCATGCGGTCACGTCGTAGGCCTTCGATTGACCCTTGCGCTCGAGCTCGCGCCGCTCGCGCTCGAGCGAGCCCTGGTCGTAGCGCGGATCGAAAGCGAGTGCGGCTTTCACGAGCGGTGCCAGCGGCTGTTGCGCCGGGATCACATAGCAATCCTGCGGAACATCGCGCGCGACAGTGATGCCTTGGACGCTGTCCGCATCCGTGACGGAGAACTTCTCCGCGTTGGTGAAGACCTCGACGCCCTGCGCGACCATCGATCGGATGAACTCCTGCTCGCGCGCTTCGTTCCGACCCGGCACCAGCACGAACGCACGATCGTTGCCAGCTGTGTCGGCGGCGACGTTGCGCTGCTTTTCGGCCAAATAGTCGCGCAACACCTCCGCGCGGTTCTGCGCCAGCGTCGTGACGTTGGACAAGCTGCCCACGGCCTGGCGCTGCACGGCTTCGCGGTACGTGTCGACCTCTCCCGTGCTTTTCAGCACGGACCCGCCGCCATAGCGTGCCTGCTCGTACAGGATCCCGCACGCGCCCTGGAACGTCGCCCACGCGTCCGTGTAGCCCGGATACCACGAATCAGCCCATTCGCGCGTGTAATAGCTCCACCCGTGTGCGTCGAACGCCGCCGCTTGATCGGCGCCGTAGCGTTGCCACCACGTGCGCGTAAACGCCGGGAAGTACGGCGTGACCGGATCGGTCGCCGGATAGAACAAATACGTGTCGTTCGCACCCATCTCGTGCACGTCGACGAGCAATTGCGGATGCCACGACGTGATCGCCTTCCAACGCGCGCGTGTCTCCGGCTGCGTGCCCCACAACCAGTCGCGGTTCATGTCGAACAAGTAGTGGTTGCCGCGGCCGTACGGCCAGCGACCGCGACGCATGCTGGCGATGTCGAGGTCGGGCACGTAGCCGCTGGACTGCTCGAACATCCCGATGATGCGCTCACGCCCGTCGGGGTTCTGGCACGGATCGATGACGACAACGACGTCACGCAAAATGTCCGTGACGTTCGCGCTCGTGCCCGCAGCGAGGTGATAAGCGACCGCCATCGACGCATCCGTGCCCGACGTCTCGTCGCCGTGGATGCTGTACGCCAGCCACGCGATGGCCGGCGTGTCCTTCACGATCTGGTCGAGCTCACCCGCGTCGACACCGCGCGGGTCTGCGAGCTTGGCGATGCGTGCGCGGATGTCGTCGATCCGCGCGAGGTTTTCGGGGCTAGCGATGACGACCTGGACCAGCTCGCGACCTTCGTGCGTGTTGCCGAACGGTGCGATGCGCACGCGGTCGCTCTTCGCGGCGATGGCGCGCATGACGCGCAGCACGTCGGCGTGGTGCGCCGTGAACGTGCCCAGCGGCTGGGGCAGGATCGTGTCCGGATGGGGGACGCGCGGGTCGTACGTCGTGCCCGCGAAGAACGGCGCGAGATCGGTGCGCACCGGGTTCTCGCCATAGGGAATCTTCACCGACTTCGCCGGCACGAGCGCGGGCGCGCTCTGCACGGCTTCGAACGCGATCGGCGCGGACTCGCGGCGCGCGGGCTGCTCGTCGTTCGCGGTCGGACTCGTCGAACACGCGGCGGACAAGGCGAGGGTGAAAGCGACGAGTGCGTTGCGGTGCATGGTTCGTGGGGGGGGACGAGGACCGGGCGAGTTGCGCAGTCTAGCTCGCGCCCACGCGTCGCTCCGAGTCACGCTCGTCTTCGTCCGCGGATCGGCCTGCGGCGCGACGTCGGATCGCCTGCTACCATCCGCCGCAGCGGGCCCCTAGCTCAGTCGGTTAGAGCAGACGACTCATAATCGTTTGGTCGAAGGTTCGAGTCCTTCGGGGCCCACCAACGCGAACTCGGTCGCGGTGCGAGAACATCGCGACTGCAGATCGCGTGGCCGAGTCCGCGGCCGCATCCATCGCTGCCGTGAGACTCCTCGCTAATCGTGGAGGCGATCCGACATGTCCGCCAGGCGATAGCTCGTGCTGCGGCCGCCGCTGAGATTCTGCACGAGGATCCGATGGCGCACGAGGTCCTGCAGGTCGCGCAGCGCCGTGTCCGTCGAGCACTTCGCCAGTTTGGCGTACTTGGACGTCGACATGAATCCATCGAAGCCGCTCAGCATCCGGGTGATGACCGCGCCCTGCCGCGCGTTGAGCGAATGCGCGCTCGCTCGCTGCCAGAAGCGTGACTTGTGCAAGACGGATTTGAGCTCGTGCGCGGCACTATGGATCGCGCGTCCGAGACAATCCAAGAACCAAGAGTGCCACGGTGTGATGTCGAGCGTTCCTCGTTGCGTCAGCTCCAGATTCCGATAGTAGACCTTCCGCTCGCGCTCGATCTGCGTGGACATGCTGTAGAAGCGGTCCCTGGTCCCATCGGCCCGCGCGAGCGCCATGTCCGCGATTGCGCGGGCGATGCGCCCGTTGCCATCGTCGAAGGGGTGAATCGTGACGAACCACAGGTGCGTGAGCCCCGCCTTGAGCACGGGATCGATCCTCGCAGGCGCATTGAACCACTCGAGAAACAGATCCATCTCGCGCGACAGCCGACCGGCTTCCGGCGCTTCGAAGTGCACGGTCTCGCTTCCGATCGCACCCGAAACCACCTGCATCGGACCGGACTCCGCTGTCCGCCATGCGCCGACACGAATCGTGGTCATCCCGCTGCGGCCCGTCGGGAACAGCGCCGCATGCCAAGCGAACAGGCGTTCCTGCGTGAGGGGTTCTTCGAAGCCGCGGGTTGCGTCGAGCATCATCTCAACGATCCCTTCGACATCCCGACTTGCGTTCGGCACACCTCCAGCGTCCAGCCCCAGACGACGAGCGATCGAGGAGCGGACTTCGTCGGAATCGAGTTCTTCACCTTCGATCGAGGAGGACTTGATGACGTCGCTCGTCAGCATGGTCAGGCTGGCTTCGGACCGCAGCTCGAAGCCGAGCCCTTCCATCTGGCCGAGCAGACGACCTTGCTCGTGCCGCACTCGGACCAGCGCCGCGGCGAGCGCCGGATCACTCCAGGTGAAGGCAGGCCAGCCCGCCTGCTGGTGGATGTAGTTCATTCCCCGCATGTTCTGCGGTAATTATGCCTCGCATTCGCCGCACGGGTGGAACTTTCGCCGCTTCCAGGCCGCCAAATGTCGGTGGGGGCCCCCGCCCGAGAGGCTCCGCTAGCCCGGATCTCTCACGAGCATTGAGTCAACTCGCCGCGGTCTCGTCCGTAAGTGGGGATATGCTAACACCCTACAACTCACGGGCGAGAACCGACGGCGATGACAGGGTGTAGCGCGCTCGAGTTCCGGTTCGAAGCCGCTGGTCGTCGTGAGATCGTCGCTCGTTTCGACGGCGGCACGATCAGCTCCGATGGTGGCGCGCTGGTCTTGGCCGAGGTCGAGAAGCGTACGTGGATCCTCGAGCGGTTTGCGGCCTGCTTTCGTGATCACCGCGATGCCTCGCGGATCGAGCACACCACGGCCGAGTTGGTGAATCAGCGCGTCCTCGGCCTGTGTCTCGGCTGCGAGGACATCTCGGATCACGACGCTCTGCGTGACGATCCGCTGCTCTGCACGCTCGCCGGCAAGTCCCGGTCGAATGCACGCTTGGCCGGCAAGAGCACGCTGAATCGCCTCGAACTCTCGACGACCGCGGACGCGGCGAACGACCGATACAAGCGCATCTCGATCGACGCACCGGCCGTCGATCGACTGCTGACCGACGTCTTCCTCGACAGCCACGTCGAAGCTCCCGAGCAGATCGTGATCGATCTCGATGCGACCGACCTTCCGATTCACGGCCGCCAGGAAGGCCGCTTCTTCCACGCGTACTACGACAGCTACTGCTACCTGCCGCTCTACATCTTCTCCGGCGAACATTTGCTGTGCGCGCGACTGCGTCCGGCGAACATCGACGCGAGCAAGGGGTCGGTCGAGGAGCTGACGCCAATCGTCGAGCGCATTCGCGCGCGCTGGCCGCACGTGAGGATCGTGATCCGCGCGGACTCGGGCTTCTGCCGCGACGCGACGCTCTCGTGGTGCGAGGCGAACGACATCGACTACGTGATCGGTTTGGCCAAGAATTCCCGTCTCCTTTCGATGCCCGAGTACCACCTCGGGATGGCGCAGTGCGCCTACGCCGCGACGCTGAAGAGCGAGCGCCGCTACGGCGAACTCGAGTACGAGACGGTCGACTCGTGGTCGCGTGCGCGGCGCGTGGTGCTGCGCGCCGAGCACTCGGCGCGCGGTGACAACCCGCGCTACGTCGTGACGTCGATCCCTGTGGCGCAAGTCGGCGCGCAAGAGCTGTACGAGAAGATCTACTGCGCTCGCGGCGACATGGAGAACCGGATCAAGGAACAGCAGCTCGGGCTCTTCGCTGATCGCGTCAGCGCGCACACGATGGCCGCGAACCAAGTGCGTTTGTACTGCGCTTCGATCGCCTACACGCTGATGGAGGCGCTGCGCCGCATCTGTCTCGAGGGAACGGAACTCGCGCGTGCTCAGTGCGACACGATTCGCGTGCGCTTGCTGAAAGTCGGCGCGCAGATTCGAATCAGCGTGCGGCGTGTCTGGGTGTCGCTGGGCCAAGCCTTCCCGCTGCAGCGGCTCTTCGCGGACGTGCTGGCGAGACTCCGCGGACCACCGATCGCGATGACCTGATTGGTCGCGCGATGCGGACGGTGGTCGGGATCGAAGGATCCTCGGCGGCTTCGTAGCCGTCGCCGAGGAACGAGCGTGGCCGAGCCTTGACACGAGTCGGCCCGAGTTTGATTCGGCGCACATTTCGACCGCTTCCGGGTCGCCCGGCTGCGATCCGCGCCCAACCCATGGCCGCCGACGTGATCGTCGTGCCCGATTCAATCCGCGTCAGCGACGTGGTGAGAGATGCGGGCTAGGCTTCGACTGCTTCGAGGACCACCGAGACCGCACGCGGTGCCCACCCAGGACGGCGAGCACTCTTGTCGAGGCGTTACATGACTTCAGAACGTCCTGCAGGACGTTGCGTTCACCCGTAGCAAGTCGATCGTAGTCGTCGCACAGACCAATCTGCCGTCGATCATCCATCGTTCGCGTCGCATCGCGAACGACCCGGGCGCATCGACAACCTGGGAGCTGCCGTGTCACCGCATCGCATGGCAGCAGAACTCAATGCAGTTGGAGCGCGGCAATGAGCGATTGAATGCCAGCGAATTCGTCACCCCGAAAACCACCCTTCTCCACGATTCGCGCCTGGGTGGCCCCAGAATCCACATTCCATGCCGGCGACTTGTCGATCGGATGGAGTATTGCGACTGCCGTCTTCTGTTGCCATACTAAATCGTGGCCTCGCGTCGTGAGAGAAGCGCCAATTGGCAGGACGCCAGCATGTTCGTTCGCGCTGTGAACGCTCTCGTCGAGGATCTTCAAGCGATCCTCGATACGCGCGCGAAAGGTCGAGTTGCCATCTGTATCGCTATTGAACAAGATCTGCAACTTGCTACCATCCACGTCTAGTGAACTTAGGCCACCTCCCACCTGTTCCCTACCCTCGACCTCGAGCACGAATCCGCTCAGCTCTCCCGATTGGCTAGGATTCACGATCAGCTTTGCACTACCCGAGGCCGGATCGACTGCGATCCGATACTCTACTGATCCATCGTCACGTTTCACTTTGGAATTCGGTTCGACCTTCGAGAGCAGCGCCATTGAAACGGACCGAATGTCCTCTGCGCGAGCTGTTCCGTCAAAAAGCGCCCCTGAAACACTTTGGACACGGTTCCAGACCTCATATGCGCTCGTGGACGTATCTTCCGGTGAGGCTGTCAGCGCTTCTGGGAGTGCGACAGTCAGCGGCATGGTGCCACGATTGGGCAGTGCAACGCGTTGCGACGGCACAGCTTCAACTGTGGGGCTTGTGAGCACCTCGCTCTCAGACTGCGGCCGGGATCGCGAACCACCGACGAATGGTCTAACTTCGGCGGTTCCTTCTGCCACACAGAGGCGAATGCCAACTCCAATCGTCAATGCAACAAGCAGCGCGACAGCAAATTGTTTGAGCGTCATGTACTTCACCCTTCTAATCAAATTGCCGAATCCGGACAGGCTTCACCGTGAAATACAACTCGGCGGCGCAACCTGACCAGATCCGTTCACTTCTCGACCCGCGTCTCAGGGACAGAATCCGGAGTTAATGCAAGCGGTGGAGGAGATGATGCACGCATTGGCACCAGTTGCAGACGTCGGGCAGCCCCAGTATCGCTGCATCGTCTCCGGATTATGGAAAAGCGTGCAAATCACGCAGTCAGCAGCGCTGAGAGCCACCGTTACTCGAGCGGGTGAGGGGCTCTGAATAGCCAGACCTGCCACGAGAACCAGGATGAAGTTTCGCATTCGATCGTCTCCTTCTGCTGGTGTTTCCACCGTTGTTTTCATCACGTCCAACTCAAGAATCCTCGCAAGGCACACGAATCACTCGGAACGCGCTCAGCAAGTGCTCGAACTTCGCATCGGCAAGCGACTGGTCTACAGGTGCGCTCCAATCATCCATCGACTGCTGCCAGCCTATCCCGTCTAACTCATGAGTTGCCATGAGTGTAATCTGCCTCCAACGAGCCGTTCCGGACACAAACTCATGGATTGTGCCGGTGTGAATGGGGCCAACGCGCTCCATGGTTTGCACAAGCTCGGCCGATCTGTGGGGATGCGTTTGAATACACACATTAAACACCATTAAAGCATCGCCAGCATAAGTGAACGCAAAGGACTGGCTCGCCTCCACGAAATCGTCGGTAGAAACGGGCATGTTGTGCACCGCTCCGGTCAACGTGATTTCGTATGACTCAAAGGTATTAGGCGTCGAGCGAAAAATTGTGAGGTAGCCCTGCTTCTCCCCTGAACTATCAAGTAGATCTACTTTCCAATCACCGCTGGGTAGCTGTTGTTTGGAGTTAATGCTGGAGTCAAGCCCCAAGAAGCGTAC
>JBBQCC010000162.1:0-10210 GCA_038318285.1 Planctomycetota bacterium
ACGCGCCGCGTCGGATAGGGCTGCGTCGCGTTGCCGACCTTTTGGCCGAGGATCTGGCCGTCCGTGCCCTTCATCAGGTCTTGGGGCAGCGCGTACAGCGGATAGCGGTACTCACCGCCGGGCGCGGTCGCACCGGGCAGGATCGGCGTGCAGTACGCCGTGAACAGCACGCCGCCGCCGCGTCCGTCCCAACCGGCGCTCTTGTAGACGGTGAATTCGGCATCCAGGCGCTGGTCGAATTCGCCGGCGGACTTCGACGAGGTCAGGATCTCGCGGAAGCGCTCCAGGCTGGCCAGCGCGCGCTCGGTCGACACGCCCTCGATGGGGAAGTGCCTCGCCGACGTCTTGCGCTTCGTCCAGTCGATCGATTGGTCGAGCGCGGGCAGGATCTCGTCGCGACGCACGAAGTCGGCCGTGAAGTCGGGCCGTGCCTCGCCCGGATCGAGCGGCAAGAGTGCCGGCGCGCCCTCGGGCAGCTCCTTCGAGTAGTCGGGCTTGGTGGAGGAGCAGGCGGCGAAGAGTGCGAGGGTGCCCGCGAGGGCGAGTGTGGTCAGTTGGCGCATGATTTCGAGTCCGGTTGAGGTCCGGAGTCTGCCGTTCGCGCGCATCCGATTCACGCATGGATCCGCATCGATTCCGCGCGCTTGCCGCGCTGCGCAGTTCGAGCGAAACTGTTCCGCCCGTGCCCTGCCTCCTCGGTTGCCTCGCGCTGTCCACGCCGCGCTTCGTCCTGCTCCTGGTGTTCCTGTTCTCGGACTACCTGGGGCGCGCGTACGAATCGAATCTGTGGCCGTTCCTGGGCTTCTTCTTCTTCCCGGTGACGACGCTGGCCTACGCGGTCGCGATGAACCAGAACGACGGGCAGTTGTCGGGTTGGTACGTCGCGCTGTTCGTGCTGGGGTTGGCGATGGACCTGGGCGTCGTCAGCTTCGGTCGCGGCGGCCGCTGGCGTCGCCGACCGCCGGGGAATCCCGGCGCAGGTCCGGGCAGCAGTCCCGGGGGCGGATCCCACGCTCCGATCGCGCCCCGGGCCATCGAAGTGCACGGCGAACGCGTCGGTTGAGCGCATGGGTTGAGCGCGGTCTCGGCGCGTTTCCAGGCGAATTCTCGGCCGTTTCCTGAGCCGTCCTGCCAGCCGGGCGCGCTTCTCGACCGGGACCGAAGTCCCGGCAGCGGCTGCGGCTGCTTAGACTCGACCCGCTTCGACGCCTTCCACCGACCGCGAGACGCCCCCTGGAACCTCACAAGCCGCACGAGCACGAGCCGGACGGGCAGAGCGGAAACGCGCCGCGAGCGGAGAAGCCGACGCCCGCCGCGCCCGGCGCCTCCGATCCGAACTCCCCCCGCACCGTCCTCGAAATCCTCGGCGACCGCAGCGGGCTCGCGCCGAAGGTCCTGTTGCCCGACTCCGACTCGGAGCACGGCGCGTCGCCGGTCGTCACCCTCGGGACGCCGAACGCGAAGATGATCCCGCAGGGTCGCGGGAACTACCAACTGCTGGGCGAGATCGCGCGCGGCGGCATGGGCGTGATCCTGAAGGGTCATGACACCGACTTGGGTCGCGATGTCGCCGTGAAGGTGCTCGACCCCGAGATGGCGAAGCGCCCTGAGGTCGTGCAGCGCTTCATCGAGGAAGCGCAGGTCGGTGGACAGCTGCAGCACCCGGGCATCGTGCCGGTGTACGAGCTGGGCCTGATGGCCGACGACCGTCCGTACTTCACGATGAAGCTCGTGAAGGGGCGGACGCTGGCCGCGCTGTTCCTGCAACGCAAGTCGCCGTCGGACAACCGCGGTCGCCTGCTGGCGATCTTCGAGTCGGTGTGCCAGACGATGGCGTACGCGCACAGCAAGGGCGTGCTGCACCGCGACTTGAAGCCGGCGAACATCATGGTCGGCGCGTTCGGTGAGGTGCAGGTCGTCGATTGGGGCCTCGCAAAAGTGCTCTCGCGCGGCGGCGTCGCGGACGAGAAGCGCGCGAATCAGAGCCTGCACACCGTGATCGCGACCGTGCGCAGCGGACCGGGTTCGTCAGGGTCCGACTCGATGGTCGGTTCCGTCATGGGCACGCCGGCGTACATGGCGCCCGAACAGGCGCAGGGCGAGATCGAGAAGCTGGACGAGCGCGCCGACGTGTTTTCGCTGGGCGCGATCCTGTGCGAGCTGTTGACCGGTCGCCCGGTATACGAGTCGACCGACGGCGAGTCGCTGGTCGTGCACGCGGCGCGCGCGAAGCTCGATCCGGCGCGCGCGCGCATCGAGGCGTGCGACGCGGACCAGGTGCTCAAACAACTGTGCCTCGACTGCTTGATGCCGGCGCGCGCGGCGCGGCCTGCGAACGCGGACGAGGTCGCGAAGGCGGTGCACGCGTACTCGTCGACGGTGGAGGAGCGTGCGCGGAAGGCCGAACTGGCCGCGACCGAAGCGCGCATCAAGGCCGCCGAGGAGCGTCGCCGGCGCAAGCTGACCGTGGCGTTGGCCGGCGCGATCGCGGCCTTGTTCGTGATCGGCGGAGGCGGCTCGTGGTGGGTGAACCGCGAGCGGACGAAGCGCATGGAACAGACGCGCACGGCTGTCGAGGCTGCGCACGGCGAGGCGATCGAGTTCGGTCGCGCGGGCAAACCGGAGAACGCACTGGCGGCGTCGCGTCGCGCATTGACGCTGGCCGAGACGGGTGACGCGGACGCTGCGTTGCTGGAACGCGCGCGCGCTTTCGTGGCGCAGGCCGAGCTGGATCTCGGCGCCGCCGAGCGTGAGCGCGTGTTGCGTGCGCAGGACGAACGTCTGCGCGAACGCCTCGTCGAGTTGCGTATCGCGCAGATCGGGACCATCGGCAACCGCGACCGCGAGCTCGCGCTCGACGCCGATTTCACTGCGGCATTCCACGACTACGGCGTCGATCTGGAAGGCGCGGACGTCGTTCCGGCGCTGAAGCGCATCCGCGAGCGTGCGATCGCGGAGGAGGTTGCTCTCGCGCTCGACGACTGGGGCCGCGTGCGCCGCAAGGTGCACGGCCCGCGATCGGAGAAGGCCGAAAACCTCTTCTTCCTGTCGATGGATCTCGACCCGGACCCCGCGCGGCAAAGGATGCGGCAAGCGATCTCGGACAGCGATCTGGCTGTGCTGCTCGAACTCGGTGCGCCCGAGAATCTGCCCAAGCTGGAACCGGGGTCGATCTTCGTCTTGAGCGCCGCTCTGTGGGACGGGTTCGAAGCTCATCGCCCGGACGTGTACCGCATCTACGACCAAGCGCTGCACATCTACCCGGGTGACTACGTGCTGCAGTCGGTCGGCGGAACCATCTACGATTTGGCGGGTCGCGTGCAGTCGGCGCTGATGTGCCGCTCGGCGGCGCTGAGCCTGCGTCCGAGCGACTACAACGCGCTGTTCAAGATGGGCGAGTCGCTGTCGTTCCTCGGACGACTCACCGACGCCGTGGGCACATTCAGGGCTTGCTTGGCGCTGAACCCGAAGAACGTCGAAGCGCTGTGGTCGCTGGGCGTGTGCCTGACGCAGTTGGGTGATCGCGCGGGCGCGTTGCAGAACTACACACGCGCGCTGGAGCTCGAGGACAACCCTGCCCTGCGCGCCGACATCTTGGGTACGCGGTTCATTCTGGGGCAGGCGAAGCGCGACGAAGTCGAGGCTGCCGCGACGAATACGGGGTCGGGGCTGGAGCTGATGAACCTCCTGTACCCCTTGATCGACCATCCGGATCCGGGTCAGCGCGATCCCGACTTCGTCTTGCGCATGATCGACCAGCGAGGCGACGAGCTGCGCCGTGACGATTGGTTCTTCGTCCTCGAAGCGATCGCGCATGCGCGAGCGGATGATTGGGACGCCGCGCTCGCGGCACTCGAAGGCAAGTACTTCCAGTCGAAGCTGCAGCTCGTCACGCCGAACGCGTTCGACTTCCTGCGGTCGCTGATCTACAGCAAGCTCGGGAACAAGGAGGCCGCGCAGGAGTGCTACGCGCGCGGCATGGCCGAGTGGGCCAACCTGACTGGCGGCGACACGAACGCCTGGGAGCATTCCGACGTGATGCGCTGGCGCCGCGAAGCGGAAGCCGCGCTCGCCGGTTAGCAGCCCGAGCAGACTCTCACGGGCTGCTGATTCAGAGCCCCGCGTACTTCTTGATGTCGCGCTCGCTCTTCACGAGGGACTTCTGCAGCGCGGTCGCCGCCGCCTTCATTTCGTCGTCGGAGCCCGACTTCAACGCGGCGAGGAAGGCCTCGTGCTTCTGCGCGAGGTCCTTGTTGCCCGGCGCGCCGTCGAGCAAGAACGACACGACGAGTCCAGCCTCGTTGTAGAGGCGCGTCGAGCCGGGCAGGTCGGTCAGCGACAGGCGGAACGCGAAGACGTCGTCGAGCTTGCGCAGGCCGCCGTTCTTCTTCAGCTCGCCGAACGCGAATGTGCGCAGAGCCCACGGATCCGCGCCTTCCGCGGCTTCGGGGTCTTTCAGGAATCGTTCGGCGTAGGCCGCGGCGCCGTAACGCAACCAACGCGGGATGCGCTTTTCGGCCCAGAATCGCGGGCCGAACGCAGCGTTGTCGCTGCCAGGTCCCGCCAGCATGCGCTCACCGATCGCGTTCCACGACGGATCGATCGCGTCGACGTAGCTCTGCGCCGCGGCCCAGCGCACCCAGTAGGGTCCCCACACGGCGAGCTTGGGGTCCTTGCGATCCCAGTAGCTGACGCCGCAGCCCAAGTACTCGGGCGGCGTGCTGGCATCGAAGTATGCGTCGGCGAAGAACGCGCCGTGCAGCGAGGAGTAGCCCTCCGTCTCGGCGAGCGTGCCGTTTCCGGCCGCCTTGTTGTATTCGTCGAGCGAGCTCAGCACGACGATGCGCGGCTTCGTCTTCGGCGCGATGCCGAACAGCCGCACCATGTCGGGCTGGATTCGGTCCGCGTGCCAGTGCGCGATGTTCGCGCCGGCCCAGTCGCACGTGGTCTCCGTCACGAAGTGCTCGCCCGCCACTTTCCAGGGATGGTCGAGCTTCGAGTGGTATTCGTCGGCTTTCGCCATGTCGAGCCACGTGTCGCCGCACTTCCACTGCAGAGCGGCCCACCGTTCGTTGTCGGCGGGCGCGATCCAACTGTTGTCGTCGGGGCGGAATTGGTAGCCGGCGGCCTGCCATTCCTCGATCTGCTTGCGGCGCGCGAGCTCGGCCGGATGCACGAAGGTCTGATCCGCATCGCGAACCCAACCCATGTTGAGGAACGCGATGTCGGCCAGAGGAACCCACTCGTCCTTGTGGCGCGCGAGGCCCTTGGCCTTCATGCGCGTGTCCTCGTCGCGCTTGTACTTGGACAGCTCGGTGAACGACTCGAACCACTTGCCGTCGTAGAGCTGGTGACGCAGCGCCTTGTGCGCCACCTCGTTCTCGGGATCGACCTCGACGACGCGCTTGTACACGAGCTTTGCGGCGTCCTCGTTGGTGCAGCTCGCCGCCAGCTCCAGAAGCTTCGCGACGTCGGTGCCGGCCGCTGCGATCTTCGCGGGCAACGTGGGGTCTTGAGAGACGGTGCGGACGGCCGTGGGCGGGACGAACGCCTCGGCTGCGTGCGCCGGGGTCAGGCAGAGAATCAACGCGACGATCATGTTCGGAGCTGGGGGCTGGCGGTCCGTGCGGAGAACCGAGGTGCGGAACGGATGGCTCGGGATGAGAGAGTAGCACCCGGCGCTACGCGCACGCCTCGACGCGCTTCGCAGAATGCCTAGATTGACGGCATGAAAGCCCTCGTCATCGGCGGCGGCATCGGCGGCCTGACGACCGGAATCGCGCTGCGGCGCGCCGGCTTCGAGGTCGAGGTGTTCGAGCGCGCGCCCGCCATCCGTGAGGTCGGCGCGGGCATCTCGATCTGGCCGAATGCGCTGCACGTCCTGGACGAGATGGGGGTCGGTGCCCGCGTGCGTGCGCTGGGGACGACGCAGGGCGACGGCGCGGTTGTCACCTGGCAGGGTCGCACATTGATCCAGATCTCGATGGCCCAGATTGCCACGCACAGCGGCGCACCGGTGCTGATGCTGCACCGAGCTGCGCTGATCGAGGTGCTGCGCACTGCGTTCATCGAGGAACAGCGTGACAACTTCGGAACGCACGGCCTGCTGCACGCCCTGCACTTGGGTCACGAACTGCAGGACGTCTCGCAGCACGGCGAACGCGTGCACGCGACGTTCGCGAACGGTGTGCACGCCGAGGGCGACCTGCTCGTCGCCGCCGACGGTTGGCGATCGGCCGTGCGCACATGCGTGTTCCCCACCGCGAACGCTCGCTATTGCGGCTACGCCGGCCTGCGCGCCGTGATCCCGTGCCCCCCGAACGTGACGACGACGAAGGAGATCTGGGGCCGCGGCGCACGGTTCGGTCACATCCCGCTCGTCGACGGGCGCCTCTACTGGTTCACGTCCTGGAATGCGCCCGAGGGCGAGGTCTTGTCACCCGAGCAACGTCGCGAGCGCGCGCTCGAAGTGTTCCGCGGCTGGATCGCGCCGGTCGAGGACCTGATCCGCGCGACAGATCCCGCCCTGCTCTTGCACGACGACGTGCGCGAGCTGACCGGACTGCACACGTGGGTCGATGGCCGCATCGTGCTGCTGGGCGACGCCGCACACGCGATGACGCCGAACCTGGGTCAGGGCGGATGCGCGTCGATCGAGGACGCGTACGTGCTGGCGCGGTGCCTCGCCGACGACACGGCGATCGCGAACGCGCTCGACCGCTACCAGAAGCTGCGCCGCCCGCGCGTGGCGAGCATGGTGCGCGACTCACGCGCCTTCGGGGCCTTCGGCCAGCTCGAGAACGGGCTCGCGCGCAAGCTGCGCGACGCGATCACGGTGGCGACGAAGGGCAGCTTCGGACGCGACGTGGTGCTGAAGTACGCGGCGACCCGGCCGCACGAGCTGCTGGAGGTGTCGCTTTGAAGCTTTCGCAAGTCATTGTCGCTGGCTAGCTTGGAACGGTCCTGACCGTTTTACGACGCATCGTAAATTGGTCGCGACCGTTTTACGACGCCGCGAAGGGTGCCGAACGACCCGATTCACCGCGGCAGCTCGGGCAACGGAACGCGCTGATCCTTGCGCAGGTCCTCGACCTCGATGTCGATCGGGTCCTCCTTCGGAACTCGCTCGGCCGGCAGCAGCTCGCGTGCGACGAGTGCATCGACGAGCTTGCGCCACGCTTCGTGTCGCTTGCGAATCTCGTCACTGACTTTGGCGACGTAGTCCGCTGGGTTCGTCCAATCGTGGCGAATGCGGATCTCTGCGGCGAGCGAGCTCTCCTGTACGCGATCGCCGGCGATCCATCGCAGAAGGTCGAGCGCGTGTTGATTCACGTCGAGCGGGCGCACGCCACGGGTGATCCCAAACTTGCGCTTCTCGTGAACTTGTCGGTACGCCCTGATCGGCTGCGGCCCGTCAGCAATCGAGTCCGCATCTTTCATGGACCCACGCACCAGGGTGTAGAGGACCGTCGGCGGAAAGCCCTCGGGTACTTCCATGTTTCCGCAGGCTCGGCCTACGCGGGAGCCAAAGGTTCGGCCGGGCCAACCGTCGTCATGCACACCGACGAGCAAGCGAACGTGCGCGTCGGGTAGGAGCAACTCGACCGCACGATCCGGCGCACCGATCGCGAGCAGGTTGTCGGCGGCGATCCTGCGCTCGGGCAACTCCTCGCCGAGTGTGTGCAGGTCCTGGAGCAGCTTCACGTGCGCGGCTGGTTCACGCGATGCCAGTGTGAGCACTTGCGCATCCCATTCCCTGCTGCGCCCGAGCGGCGTGAGGTCGTCTGTCGAGAGCTGGACGTCGAGGCGAATCGCCGCGTCGAGGAGCGCGCGGGTCGTGCACGCCAGTTCATCGCTCGGCGGCTCCGTCAGCGTGCGTCGGAGAGCCGCAAGTACATCGGGCGCGAGCTCGCGCACCTGTGCCTCCGATGCGCCCCATGCACCCCAAGCGCGGGTGGCGAGGTCGTCCGAAGCGAGCTTGCGGCGCAGGAGGTCGAGCTGCTCGGCATTCGTCCGCACTGCGGGCCTCGGATCCTCGACGACGACGGTCGTGATGACGGACGCGCGCGCAGTCGTGATCGCGAGAACCGCCGCAGCCAGCAATGCGATTCGAGTGTCGAGAATAGACATCCGGCTACGAATCGTACTTCAGTCGCTCACGTGTGGGCACCGCCCGCCGATCAACCAATTCTGGGCGCCGTGTCCTGCCGGCGAATGAGCCCACCGAGCAGGGGAACTGCGAACGAGTAGCGGCCGTGCCGTGGTTGGCTTGCGCCGTCGTGAGACCGAGTTAGCCCGCTGGCCAAATTTAGTCCGGCGACTAGCTCGGACTTAATCGGTGGCGAGCCGTGCCCGGTGTTCGTCAAGAGTCCTGGCTCGATCGATGGGGTGTGTCATCTCCAGCCCGAAGGGCTGAAGCTCCCCGACTACCGCCGACCCTCGAACACCACCGCGCCCTCGATCACCGTCCCCACACAGTGCGTCGTGTACTCGAACGGGTCGCCGTCGTAGAGCGCGAGGTCGCCGTCCTTGCCCACCGCGATGCTGCCGATGCGCTGATCCAGACCGAGGATCTTCGCGGCGTCGATCGTGATCGCGCGCAGCGCGCCTTCTTGTCCCAGTCCGTGCGCCGCTGCAACCGCGGCTTCGTACAGGACGACGCGCGTCTTCGGCACGTAGTCCTCGAAGCCGCTCTGGAACGTGAACGGAATACCGGCATCACGCAACTTGACCGGCGTCTCGCGGCTGGCGTTCTCCATGTCGCCGCCGAAACGTGCCATCGGGGCGTGCGCGATCACAGGGATCTTCGCGGCCTTGATTTGATCGAGCACGGTGTACGCCTCGGCGGCGCCGTCGAGAACGAGCTTGAAGCCGAACTCTTGTTGGAGGCGCAGCGCGGACTCGATGTCTTGGTGACGTTGCGCCGTGATCATCAGCGGCACCTTGCCGGCCAGCACGTCGGCGAGCGCTTCCTTGCGCAGGTCGCGGTCGGGCACTTTGGTCGCGTCGGATCCGGCGGCGTCGAGCTTGCGCTTGTACTCCGCTGCGCCGAGGAACGCCTCGCGCAGCATCGCGACCTGTTTGGCCGTCGTTCCCGGCGATTTGTCGCCTTGGCCTTTCGCGTCGTTGCCCAGCGTCGCGGCGATCATCGCGCGCGGAACGATCACGGCTTCGTCGACCGTGTCGCCGCGCGTCTTCGCGATGAGAGTCTGGCCGGAGATCAGCGAGCTCGGCCCGTGGCCCGTGTGAATCGTCGTCACGCCGAAACCGCGCACCCATTCGACGAGGCGTTCGCGCGCGTTGTACGCGTCGATCGCGCGCAGCTCGGGTTGGATCGGGCCGCTCTTGTCGAGCTCGTCTTGGTCTGTCGGTTGATTCAAGTAGCCGGCGAGTCCGATCACGGAGTGCGCGTCGATCAGGCCGGGCGTGACGACGGCGGCGTCGATCGTGCGCATCCCCGCCGGAATCGGCGTCGAAGCAACCGGACCAACGGCGGCGATCTTGCCGCCGCGCACGATCACCACGCCGTCCTTGATGTCGGCGCCGGCGGACGTATGCACCAGCTTGCCGCGCACGGCGATGTCTTGTGCGGAGGCAGCGGCGGCCAAAAGTACGAGTGCGAGGAACGTGCGCATGTCAGTTGCCCTCCCGGCCGCCGAGGCAGCAGATGTCACCCATGCGCGGCTGTCCCGCGCCCCAGCCGCCCTCCGCGTACTTGCGGTCCTCCGCGTTCGTGCGATCGAACACCTTCGCGCCTTCGACCCACGTTTGCTCGACGAGCGTGTAGACGGACAGGGGATCACCGCTGAGCACGATGAAGTCGGCGTCCTTGCCGGCCTCGAGCGTTCCGATGCGATCCGACAGGTCGAGCATCGAGGCGGCGTTCTTCGTCAGGCCCGCGAGCGCGGTTTCGCGCGTGCATCCGGCCCGGACTGCGAGCGCGGCGCTGCGCAGGAAAAGCCGGGAATCCGTGATCCAATCGTCGGTGTGGAAGGCGACCAGGTCGGCACCACCGCGCTTCTCCAGCTCGCCCGCGGATCGTGCGTCGAAGTCCATCGCTTCCAACTTCCCGCCGGGCGTGTCGATCACGATCAGCGAACAGGGCGCCTTCGCGGCCACGATCTCGTCGGCGACTTTCCAGGCTTCGCTGACGTGATGCAAGACGACGCGGAAGTCGAACTCCTTCGCCAGGCGCAGCACCGTCAGCACG
>JBBQCC010000163.1:0-10067 GCA_038318285.1 Planctomycetota bacterium
CGCCCTGCCGTCCTCCTGGTCGACGACGAACCGCGCATGCTCGAGGTTCTCGGAGCCGTGCTCGAGCGGAACGGTTTCGAGGTCAGCCTCGCGAGCACCCCCGCCTCCGCCGTCGAGCTGCTGCGCGCGTCGCGCTTCGACGCGGTGGTCACCGACGTCGTCTTCGACGGTTGGTCCGAGGGTGCGCTGGTGCTCGGCGCTGCGCGCGAACACCAACCCGACGCGGTCGTGATCTTGATGACGGGCTATCCCGCGTTGGAAGCCGCCGTCGCCGCCGTGAAGGCCGGAGCGACGGACTACCTGCAGAAGCCCGTCGATGCGATCGTGCTGTCGGCGTACTTGCACCGCGCGTTGCGCGAGCGCGACATGGCCAGCCCGACGCTCGCGTTCAAGGACCTCGTGGACATCATGACCGCGATGGTCGCGAACACGATCGAGCGCGTGGATCCCTACACCGCCGGCCACGGCTCCCGCACGCGCAAGTACTGTCGCTTGATGGGCACGCGTCTCGGCCTCGACGAGCAGACGCGCGAGCGTCTCGAGCTGGCCGGCATCGCGCACGACTACGGCAAGATCTACCTCGACGACCTGGGTTTCCTGACGAAGAAGGGTCCGCTGACGCCGGAGGAGTACGCCGCGGTGCAGAAGCATCCCGAGCTCGGTGCGCGCAAGCTCGGACATCACACGCAACTGCGCGACGTGTGCCGTTACGTCGGCGAGCACCACGAGAAGTGGGACGGAACCGGCTACCCGAGGAAGATCGCCGGCGAAGCGATCTCGTTGCCCGGCCGCATCCTCGGCGTCGTCGAGGTCTTCGATTCGCTGGCGACGAAGCGCAGCTACAAGGAAGGTTGGGAGCTGACGCGCGTCATCGAGTTCCTGCAGGCCGAGCGCGGCAAGCACTTCGACCCGATCGTGATCGACGAGTTCCTCGTGCTGCTCGGCGATCACGGCGAGGACTGGTTGTGCGCTCCCCAGCGCGACCGCGAGGCTGCCGGGGTGGACGTGCCGGTCGCGACGTGAGCGCGAGCCGCGTCGAGGGTTCACGCGGATCGATGTGTTTCCCGCCGGCGTTCACGCACTAGAAGACACCGTGCGCGCATCGATCCTCCTCGGCCTGGCCCTCTGCGTCGGGATTCCGTGCAGCGCGCAGGTCAACGTCCCGAGCGCCTCGCCTCCGCCGGGAGTCGTGCCGATCCCGGGCGGGACGACGCGCGTCGGCCTCTCGATGCCCGCGCTCGAGCGCATGCTGGCCCAGGAGCCCGACACGCGCGCCTATGCCGGCGCGTTGCTCGGGGGTACGCCCGCGCACGACGTCGCCGTCGAGCCGTTTTGGATGCAGCCGACCGAAGTGACGTGCGAGCAGTACGCTGCATTCCTGGTGGCAACGGGGGCGCGCGCTCCCGAGCCGTGGTGCGAGGCCGCGATCCGCGCCGCCAGCGAAGAGCACGCGCGCATCCAATCGGCGCGCCTCGAAGAAGCGCTGCGCCACGGGTTGCCCCCGCCCGAGCCGGAACCGTTCGACGCACACCAGTGGTGGCTCGCGCACGGTGCGGGAGTCGGGTTCGAGCTCGCGCCCGAGAACCGCGCGCGTCCGGTCGTCGCCGTGTCGTGGGAG
The DNA here is from genome assembly GCA_038318285.1 of Planctomycetota bacterium. GTDB lineage: Bacteria > Planctomycetota > UBA1135 > UBA1135 > JAEUHZ01. The sequence continues at coordinate 1,619 of JBBQCC010000163.1, forward strand.
GACGCGCGGGCATACGCGCGCTGGGCCGGCCTGCGGCTCGCGACCGAGGCCGAGCACGCGCGCGCGGTGCGCGGCGATTTCGACCGCACGTGGCCCTGGGGCGAGGACACGCGGGCCGAGCGTTTCGCGGCGACATCCGAATCACAGAACGACGGTCGGCCGCGGCTGGTCGCGAGCTTTCGCGACGCCGGCGGACGATTCGGTGTGTTCGATCTCGCCGGCAACGTGTGGGAGTGGGTGGCGGATCCGTACGTCGCATTCCTCGGCTACGCACCGCGCGAGTGGACGTACGGTGCCGGCAACGCGCGCACGCGCACGACGGGCATCGCCGTGTTCGATCCCGAGCAACGCGTCGCGGTCGGCGGCTCGTTCCAGATGCCGCTGACGCTGTGTCGATCGGGCATCCGCTTCGGCCTGAACCGCGACCAGCGCGCCGCTGGCGTCGGATTCCGCTGCGCCGCCAGCCCGCGACCGGGCGCGGACGTGGCCCGCACGATGAACGAGGGCGAACTCGCGCCTGCGAACCGCCCCAAGGGCGCGGCGGCGCTCCCGCGCTGTGATCCAAAGCGCACGCTGGCGCTCGACGGCTGGAGCACGGCGCCGGGAGAACCCGTCGCGGATTGGACGCCGCCCGAGGGTTACGCGGTGATCCGTGACTACGCCTGCATCGCGTTCGCGCCGCTGGAAGTCGTGCCCGTGCGCGATCCGCAGACTCTCGATCGTGACAGCCTCGAGATCGCGCCGGTCGTGATCGGATACTTGCACACGACACTCGACATGCTCGAACCCGAGCTGCCCGCGGGCACGTACGCCGTCGCGTGGCGACCGGCCGGCTTGCGCAAGTTGGGCGGTGAGGGCGCGCGGCCCGAGGGCGCGCCGCTGGAGGAAGTACTGCACCTCGACGTCGCGACGAACCACGCGATCCTGACCGACCTCGACGGGCGACCGCTCGCGGCCATCCCAGCGACGATCGGCTGGTCGGCCGAGCGCGACGGCACCGTGTCGTTCGTCGAGCCGATTTCGACGGGCGAAGTGACCGAGGCCGTGCGGCGCGTGCGCTTCGAGACCTACGGCCCGAGCGCGACGTCGAAGCGCGGTCCCGTGCTCGTGTTCGGGCTCGCCGTGCGCGCGCCGGACGCGAGCATCGATTGGCGCTGAGGCTCGCCCGAGGGGATGCGCCGGCCTGGGGGGGCCTGGGAGGGCCCTACCGGGGTTATTTTGGACAAGGCCGGCCTACAGCGACCACATTCCTACGATAATGTAGGGTCTATGGTGAATCACACGCAGATCTCCGCCCAGATCTCGATGGCGACGAAGGAGCGCTTGGAGCGCTTCGTGCGATCGACCGGGATCACGCGCACGCATCTCATCGAGCAGGCCCTGCTCCACCATCTCCGCGCGCTCGAAGAGCTGCCGACCGAGGGAATCATCCCCGCGCGCCTCGTCCTGGACGCCGCGAGCGCGGAGCGCGTGCGCGAGTTGACCGAACGACCGCCGGCGCCGACGGAGGCGATGAAGCAACTATTCGATGACCGCTGAGACAGCGGTCACGATCCGAATGCTGCGCGAGGACGACGACCGCGAGTCGTTCGACTCAGGCCATGTGGTGCTCGACGACTTCTTTCGACGCTACGCGGGACAGAACCAGTTCCGGCATCACATCGGCGTCACCTGTGTTGCGACCCTCGATACGGTGCTGATCGGTTTCGTCACCGTTTCCCCGGCGATGCTGGATGCGGACGACTTGCCGAGCGGGAAGCGCATGCCGCCCTATCCGCTACCGGTTCTGCGTGTCGCGAGGTTGGCCGTGGCGACCGCGGCAAGAGGACGCGGTGTGGGACGCGCGCTATTGCGCTTCGCGATCGAGCTTGCGGAGAGACAACGAGACGAGGTCGGCTGCGTCGGCATGCTCGTCGACGCAAAACCAGACGCAGTCGACTTCTACGCAGCGCTCGGGTTCGTCAGCGTCGAAGCAGTCGCGGGCAGTGCACCGACGACGCCACGCGCCACCCCGATGTACCTGCCGCTCGGCTCGGTGCCGCGGCGCTGACCTACGACGGTCGAATCAGAGCTCGGTCCGAGCTGGCGGGTGCTCGCGCTGCCACTGCTCGAGGTGCGCGGTGAGCGCAGCGCAAGCCGTCGCGAGTTCGTCGCCGGCATCGGTCAGGAGTTCATCACGCTCTGCCCGCAGTGCCGCAAGGTCCGCGGGGTCGAGCTTCGCCGCGCGCTCCGCGTCGAGTTCCGCCGGGAATTGCGCCTCGACGCCGATGAATCCCAGCAGCAAGGGCACGGGGACGATCTCGCGCAGGGACTCTTCGTTCACGATGGAACGCGACGCGTCCAATCCGTCGATTTCGCCGCGCCCGTAGCGGCGGATCGCATCGAGCGCCGACTCCGCAGCCGTGCGAACGGCCGCGGAGGGAGCTCGGGGTTTGTCACTCGGGATCGGCGAATCGGTGGTCATCGTGGGCTCAGAATCCCGCGACGTTGCGCTCGAGCAGCGACAGCTCCAGCAGGAGCTCCTCGCGGCGCGCGCGCTCCTCGGACACGATGCCCGGATCGGCGCGCTCGACGAACGCGACGTTCGCCAACTTCGCGTCGATGCCGGCGATGCCGCCTTTCACCTTCTCGGCGCGGCGTTCCAGCACCTCCTTCAGCTTGCCGAGGTCCACGCCCTCGCCCAGCAGCACGACGGCTTCCACGCCGCCGACGACCGCGACGGCGCTGGCCGGCGGGCGTTCGACAGTCGCCGAGACCGTGCACGTCGAGAGGTGCGCCAACTGGCGCACCGTTTCGGCGTGGCGTTGCAAGACGTCGCGTTCCTCCGCGCGCTGCGCGGCGATGCGCGCTTCGAGCGGCTGACGTTCGCCCAGGCTGGTCAGGTTCCGCACCTGGCGCACCGCGCCGACGAGGTCCTGCAGGACTTGCATCTCGGCTTCCGCGGCCTCGTCGACGGCGATGCCGGCGCCGTCGGGCCAGGGCGCGTTCATCAGCATCGTCGTCTCGCGCCCGATCGTCTCGTGCACGGACTTCCACAGCACCTCGGTCACGTAGGGCGTGAACGGGTGCAGGAGCGCCAGCGCATCCGACAACACGCGGATCAGCGTTCCGCGCGCAACGGGCCCCGATGGATCCGACTCGTTCGAGAGGCGCGGCTTGGCCATCTCGAGGTACCAGTCGCACAGGTCGTTCCAGACGAACTTGTAGAGGAGCGTCGCCGCGTCATTGAGGCGGTATTCCTCGAGCGCAGCCGTCGTTTCACGACGCGCGCGTTCGAGCCGCGAGAGGATCCAACGATCCTCGACGCGCAGCTCGGCGCCCTTCGCCGTCGGGTCCGCCGCGTCCTTGCCGGCGACGTTCATCAGCGCGAAACGCGCCGCGTTCCACAGTTTGTTCGTGAAGCGGTAGCCCTGCTCGATGCGATCGGGCGCCAGCTTCACGTCCTGACCCTCCTTGGTCAGGAGGATCAACGAATAGCGCGTCGCATCGGCTCCATATTGATCGATCAACTGGATCGGATCGATGCCGTTGCCGGCCGACTTCGACATGCGCCGACCCTTCGCGTCGAGCACGGTCGCGTGCACGTTGACGACGTCGAACGGACAGCGCTGGTCCTCGGGCAGGTGATCGAGGAACTCGTACCCGGCCATGACCATGCGCGCGACCCACAGGTAGATGATCTCGCGCGCGGTCGACAGGAACTGCGTCGGATAGAACCGCGCCAGATCGGGCGTCTTGTCCGGCCAACCGATCGTCGCGAACGGCCACAGCCACGAACTGGCCCACGTGTCGAGCACGTCGGGATCCTGACGCACGATCGGCTTGCCCGTCTGCGGGTGCTTCGATCCGATCGCCAAGTCTTCGCGCGACGCGACGGGCACGTTGTCCTCGTCGTACCAAACCGGAATCTGGTGCCCCCACCACAGTTGGCGGCTGATGCACCAGTCGTGCACGTTCTCGAGCCAGTCGAGATAGACCTTCTGCCAGCGCTCCGGACGGAACTGCAAACGCCCTGATTTCGCGGCGCGAATGGCCGGTTCGGCCAGCGGCTTCATCTTCACGAACCACTGCTCGCTGACGAGCGGCTCGATGATGCTCTTGCTGCGGTCGGATACCGCGACGTTGTGCTGGTAGTCCTCGACCTTGCCGAGCAGACCCATCTCGTCGAGCTTCTTCACGACGGCGTCGCGCGCCTTTTCGCGCGAGAGCCCGGCGAACGGACCGCCGTTCTCGTTCAGGCGCCCGTCCTTCTCGTACAGGTTGATGATGGGCAGGTTGAAGCGCTGACCGCGCGCGTAGTCGGCCGGATCGTGGCCCGGCGTGACCTTCACGGCGCCCGTGCCAAAGTCCATCTCGACCGCTTCGTCGAACACGATCGGGATCTCGCGGTCGACGATCGGCAGCAGGAGCGTCGCGCCCTTCAAGTGCGTGTAGCGCGCATCGTTGGGATTCACGGCGACGCCGGTGTCACCCAGCATCGTCTCGGGCCGCGTCGTCGCGACGGTGACGAACTCGCCCTCGCGTCCCTTCACCGGATAGCGCAGCGGATACAGCTTGTCCTTCTTCGGTACGTACTCGATCTCGTCGTCGCTGACGGCAGTCTGCAGGACGCAGTCCCAGTTCACGAGCCGCGCGCCGCGGTAGACGAGGCCCTTTTCGAACAGGCGCACGAAGCTCTCGCGCACGGCGCGCGACATGTGCGGATCCATCGTGAAGCGCGTGCGCGACCAGTCGCACGACGAGCCGAGTCGCCGGTACTGCTGGAGGATGTAGCTGCCGTGCTCCTCCTTCCAGGCCCACACCTTGGCCAGGAACACGTCGCGCCCGAGATCGTTGCGCGTCTGCTTCGTCTCCTCGTAGAGCTTCTTCTCGACGACGGCCTGCGTCGCGATGCCGGCGTGGTCCGTGCCCGGCAGCCACAGCGCGTCGAAGCCCTGCATGCGCCGGTGACGGATGATCACGTCCTGGATCGTGCCGTTCAGCGCGTGCCCCATGTGCAGCACGCCGGTCACGTTCGGCGGCGGGATCATGATCGCGAACGTCTTGCGACCGGGGACGGGCTCCTTCGTCGGCGTGAAGCCGCCGCTCGCGAGCCATTTCTCGTAGACCTCGTTCTCGAATTCGGCCGGTGTGTAGCGCGTCGAGAGCTCAGCGGATCGGGTCGTGGATTCCATGTTCGCCAGCCACTTCATCCGTGGCCGCGCGAGCGGTCAAGCTCGGCGCCACGAGCGCAGCCCAGAATGGCGCGGAATCCTCGCTCAGAATGCGGGAACGACGCGCACCAGCGCCACGACGGCCGGTGCTGTGCGCGGTTCGGGCAAATCCGCGAGTGCCTGCCCCGGGAGGCACCAGACGACGATGCCGAGGTCGGCGGGCATCGGCGTGCTGCCTTGCACGTGCGCGAGTCGCTCGCCTTGCGGCGACGTCCACGTGCTGGCGAAATCGAGCGTCCACGCATCCCAGCGCGTCCGCGGCGCACCACCGCCCAGTTCGAGCCGCAGACCGTCGCTCCATGTTTCGCGATCGCGTGCACCGATCCGCGGCGGCACGAGGCCGCGCACTCCCGATTCCGCCGTCAGGGGCGGTCGCTCGACGTGACGCACGCGCGAGTCGATCGCAGCCAGTTCGCGCAGCGGCTTCTTGAGGCCACGCTCGTCGATCACGAACGCGATGCTGGCGTGGATCGGATCGCCGGCGCGGTACAGCTCAGCCGCGCGCTCGAGTGGCATCTCCCACATCTCGACGTCGAACCGGAACGACTGCGCGATCCGCGCGTCCGCCGGGCGATCGGGCAGACCTCCGACACAACCTTCGGGGTGCACGATGCCCGGTCCTTGCGCGGGCGGGACCGCGTCGGCCGAACGGCACGCGGTGGATCCGACGGACGCAGCGACGATCAGGGAGCAGCCGGCGATCCGTTGCAGAATTCTCATCGTTCTCGGTTCCACGAAGCGCCCGTCGCGATCGCCGCACGGGCCAACGCCAAAAGTCTGCCGGCGCAAAGAGACGAGATGGTGAGCACCACGACCCGATCCTCGCCCGCCCGCGTCGGAGGCGCAACCTTCGACGCCTTGTCGCCCTGACCCAGGGCTCGATCAGGGTGCAGGCTGCGTCGCGAATGCGACGAACGGAGCACGCAGCAGCATCCGGATCCGCATTCGGGCACGCGCGGCGTCGAGCGCGACGTCGGCAGGACGCTGCGCGTGATCGCCGGCCCGTCCGACGGCATCGACGAGTTTCTCGGGACGCGTGTGACCCACGCTGCGCAGCGCGCGCAACCCCAGCTCGTATCGCGTCATGCGCTCGGGCCCGGCGACGTGCAGGACACCGGCGACCTCTGCGCCAATCAACGCGACGATCGCGCGCGCCGCGTCCAGGACATCGAGCGGCGTGCGCCACTCGTCGATGAAAAGCCGCGGCCGCTCGTCGCGCGAGACGGCCGCGATCACGGAGTCGCTCGCGCCGAGGCTGCGACCGCGCGAATCCCCGCATAGGAGCGGAAGACGGATGACGAGGGCGTTCGGGTTCGCGTGCAGGACTGCGCGCTCGCCGGCCAGCTTCGTCGCGCCGTACACGGAGGTCGGCGCGGGCTCGTCCGACTCGCAGAAACCCGCGGATGGTGCTGCACGCGCGCCGAATACGAGGTCCGTCGAGACATGGACGAGGCGGAATCCCCGTTCGGCAGAGGCCCGCGCCAGAAAGGCCGGCACGTCCGCGTTCAGGGCGTTCGCGCGCTCGGGATCCCGGTCGCAGTCGGCGATGCGCGCCAACGCGGCGCAGTTCACGACGGCGCAGGGCGCGAAGTGGCCGAGGGCTTGCTCGAGCGCGTCGAGATCGAGTGCGTCGAGATCGAGTGCGTCGAGCGCACGCTCGTCTGCGCCCAGGTCTCGCGCACCGCGCGCGAGCACCACGGCGTGGAAACCCACCGACCGTGCCGCCTCCACGACGTGCACGCCCAGAAAGCCCGTCCCACCCAGCACGCACATCGTGGCCGTCACGTTGCGGAACCTAGCGCTGGACTCCGCCGCGGTCGAGGCACCATCCTGTCGCGTTCCATGGCCGCACACCGAGTGCTCGTGATCGCGAACCCCGTCGCCGGGCGCGGTCGTGGCGCGCGTGCGGCGGAATATCTCGCTGCGGAACTGCGCTCATTGCACGCCGAAGTCGAGGTGTTCGCGACCGCCGGCCGCGGCGACGCACGAGCGCGCGCGAACGCCATCGAGCGCGACGTCACCGCGATCGTTTCCGTCGGCGGCGACGGCACCTTGAGCGAAGTATTGAACGGGCTGCGCGACCGCGCGCTGCCCGTCGCGCAGCTCGCGCTCGGCACCGCGAACGTCCTCGCGCTGGATCTCCGCTTGCCGCGCGATCCGGCGCGGCTGGCGCGCGTCGTGCTGGCGGGCCGCGTGCAACCTGTCGACCTGGCACGCGTCGGCGACCGGCTGTGTTTCCTGGGCGCCAGTGCGGGCTACGACGCGCGCGTAGTGCACGGCTTGGAGCGGCTACGGCGTGGCCCGATCACGAAGTGGACGTGGACGCGCGCTGCGCTGCGCGAGTTCCGCGACTACACGGCCCCCGTGCTGTCCATCGAGGTCGACGGCACGCGCGCGCCGGGCACGTTCGGCATGGTGCTCGTCGCGAACGTGGTGAACTACGCGGGTTGGCCCAGCCTCGCGTCGGACCGCGTGCTCGACGACGGCCATTTCGAGGCGTACCTATTTCCCGCGCGTTCCCGCTTCGACCTGACACGGCACGCGCTGCGCGGCCTGCTCGCGCGCTTCCCAGGTGGCGGCGTGACCCGCATCTCGGGCCGGCATTTCCGCGTGGATTGCGCGCATCCCGTCGCCCTGCAGATCGACGGCGACTCGGCCGGCTTCGCGCCCTTCGAACTCGTGGTCGAGTCGACGCCGGCGCGCATCCTGATACCCTGACGCGCACGTATGAGCACGACCACGCGCACGCAGACGGACTCCAAGCAACGCCCGACCATCGAGATCGCTGGACAGAAGTTCGGCGGCGGGAAGCTCTTCCTGATCACCGGTCCGTGCGTGCTCGAATCGCGCGAGCTGACGCACGAGATCGCCGGGCGCCTCGACGCGATCTGCAAACCGCGCGGCGTGCAGTTCGTGTTCAAGGCCAGCTTCGACAAGGCGAACCGCTCCAGCGCGACCGCCGGACGCGGACCGGGCTTCGACAGCATCGAATGGCTCGGCGAAGTGCGCCGCCAGTACGGCTGCCCCACGATCACGGACGTGCACCTGCCCGAGCAGTGCGCGGCGGCCGCGGAGTTCGTCGACGTGCTGCAAATCCCGGCGTTCCTGTGTCGCCAGACGGACCTCCTGCTGGCCGCCGCGGCGACGATGCGCGCGCTGCACGTGAAGAAGGGCCAGTTTCTCGCGCCCTGGGACATGAAGAACGTCGTCGGCAAGATCGTGAAGGCCGGCAACCC
>JBBQCC010000164.1:0-9977 GCA_038318285.1 Planctomycetota bacterium
ACCGCGCCTCTTCCCGACCAGGTGGGTGTGCCACTGGGGGATGCGCGGGGGGGGCGGCGAGTTATACTGGGGGCCCCGCCTCTTGATCACCCGGTCGCGTGGGCGCCCCGGTTTCGTTCGGGAATCGCCGTCCGTAGAACTTGACCCGGCAGGAGCCGCCGTCAGTCGAACTTCACGCGGCAAGAACCCCCGTTCTTGGCGTGGTAGTCCTGGTGGTACTCCTCGGCCGGCCAGAACTTGGGGCCGGCAGCGACGACTTGCGTGACGATCTTGCGCTTGTCGAAGCGCGGAGTCTTGGCGAGCTCCTCGATTTTTTTCGTCGCCGCTGCCTGTTGCACGGGGTCCGTCGCGAAGATCGCGCTGCGGTACTGCTCGCCGTAGTCAGGACCTTGGCGATTCACCGTGGTCGGGTCGTGGTTCAGGAAGAACAGGTCGAGCAGCTTCTCGTACGTGACCTTGTTCGGATCGAACGCGACGTCGACGGTCTCGGCGTGGCCCGTCGTGCCGGTGCAGATTTCCTTGTACGTGGGCGCGACCTTCGATCCGCCCATGTACCCCGACACGGCCGTAATCACGCCGGGGATCTGCTCGAAGACGTCTTCGACGCCCCAGAAGCAGCCGGCGGCGAAGTACGCGTGTTGGATGTCGACAGGCTTCGATTCGGCGGGCATGGGCTCTCCATCGGGGATGAACTTCAGAGCGACACCGTTGATGCAATAGCGCAGCCCGGTCGGCGCCGGGCCGTCGTCGAACACGTGGCCGAGGTGCGCGCCAGAGCGCGCGTCGACGACCTCGTCGCGGACCATGCCGAGTGTGCTGTCGCGCTTGACGACGACGTGATCGGGGTCGAACGGGCGCGTGAAGGACGGCCAGCCGGTGCCGCTGTCGAACTTGTCCTCGGACCGGAACAGCGGCAGGCCGCCGATCACGGAGACGAACACGCCCTTGCGGTGCTCCTTGTTCAGCTCGCTCGTTCCGGCGCGCTCCGTACCGGCCTCGAGCGTGACCTCGCGCGCCAGCGGGCTGAGCGTCTTCGCGATCTCGGCGATGCGCTCCTTCGGGAGGGGGGCGAGGTCGTAACCGGGCTTCGAGTACATGGATTTCTTCGGCGCGGACTTGGCCTCGGCTTCGCCGCCCTCCGCACACGTCGCGGACGTGAGTGACAGGAGAGCGAACAGGCTGGCGAACAGAGCGGTGCGCTTCGCGCTCAGTTTCGCGGTGAGTATCGAATCGAATTTCATGGGTCGAACGTCCTTCCTGTGTCGGTCTACGCGGGCGCGCGCCGCGCGGGACGAGATTCCATTCCGTTCTTACGGTCCGCGATACGGCGCGGATGCTCAAGCCTCGAATCGTTCGCGCAACGCCGCGGGCAGCAGCGGACAGGCCTCTTTCGGTGCTCGGAAGAGACGTTTGCGGACGCTGGCAACCCCGTCGTAGGCCGCGTCCCGGACCGCGCGGGGCACGATTCCGGCGACGAGCCCGAGGATCCGCCATGCGCCGCCGAGGCGTTCGAGGAGGTGCAGAGCAGCGTCGGAGCGCACCAAGAGCCGCCCATCCTCTGTGCCCACGATCACCGAGTCGGGCAGGGCCCGCCGCTCCGCGGGCGGTACGTGTGCCTCGAACGCGTCTCCGCCCAAAGGCGCGAAGCGGAAGCGCGAGCCGTCGACGTCCTCGGCCAACAGGAAGCGCACCGCGCGGTGGCACAGCCCGCACGAACCGTCGTAGTAGACGCGCTCGACGGCCGCGACACGCGCGGGGATCCAGGCCGGGTCGAAGAGGATGCCCAGCGCGAGGATGCGCGCCGCAAGGACGTGCGCGGGCTGCGCGTCGAAGTGTGCCGCAGCCTCTTCGCCGACGAGTACGAGGAACGCGAACGGTCGCAGCGGCGGCCAGAGTCCGGCGATGCACGCGACGATGCGGGCGCGCGGCAGGGTCGCGTCGCTCAGTGTGCCGTCCACGGCGAACTCGGCGGCGACAGCGAGTGCGAGGACGCCCGCCCAGGCCAGCCAGCGGCACCACGTCGGGAAGCGCCATCCGCCGCCGGGATCCGTTCGGCCGAGCGCAGGGATCGAACCGTACGGAGCGCGCGGCAGCAGTGCGTGGACCACGAGCACGACCGGGACCAACGCGGCCCACGGCGCATCGAGGAACGTGATCGCGCCGACGAGCAGCGTCCACGCGATTGCAGCGACGACGGCGGCGATGGGCGCGACCGCTCCGATCGCGAATAGGAATGAACTCGCCGCGCCGACGACGCGCAGCCACGCCGGTCCGTCTTGCAATGCGAGCGCGACGCCCAGCGCGAGGCCGAAGGTCGCGCGCAACAGGCTGTACTGCCCGCCACTCATGAAGGGGCGGCCACTGGACGGCCCGCCACTGGCGGGAGGGCGGCCACTGGACTGCCCGTCGGATGTGGCCGTTCGCACGACCTAGCGTACGGCAGCTCCCCGGGCCGTCACAGTTCCCAGGTGACCGCGATCCCGTTCGTCAGGTTGAACGTCTCGGGCGCGCAGAACGCGGCCGCGTTGCGGTACCAGCACTGGTAGGTCCGCACGGAACCCGCGCTGACGACGAGTCCGCGTACGGAGATGCTCGCGTCGGCACCGCTCGGATACTGCGACGCGCCGCCGCTGTTGGCCTTCGTGCCGAGACGGATCACCGATCCGCCCGCGCAGCGCAGACCGTCGCCGAAGCTGGCGCCGAACCCGTTGCCGATCTGGGTCGTGCCCTGGAAGTACAGGCACGACGAGTTGGGCATGCCCGAACCCTGCAGCACGAACGTGTCGCTCAGGATGCGCGCGATGCCGGTCGAGTCGAGCCGTGCGCCCATGCCGAGCGAGTTCAGGCAGCCCGTTTCGGAGAAGAACGGTGCGTCGTTGCTGCACGGGCAGGGCAAACCGGTCCCGTCGCCGAAGCAGAAGCGCGTGATGACAGGCGCCGGGAATTCGTACGCGCCGATGTCGACGATCGGCGCGACACCCGCCCCGGTGTCGGCGACCGTCGGCTCGTCCGTGAAGCGCGATTTGCCGGCGAGGTCGAGCACGAAACCGACCGGCATCGCCGTGCTGTTGCCCGCGTCGATCGCGGGCGACGCGCTGGTCAGCGTGTAGTCGTTCCCGGGCGCGTTCACGAACCCGGGGTTCGCGTTCAGGTTACCCGTGCCGGCGAAGCCACCCTTGACGATCGAGTAGGTGACGTTCGTCGTGCCCGCGACCTGGTTCACGGCGTTCTGCGCGCCGCCCGGTCCGGTGTTGTCCCACACGATGCAATTCGCGACGGAAGCGGCGCCGCCGGCAACGAGGATGCCCGCTGTCTGGTTCGAAAGGGAGTTGTTCTCCAGGATCGTGCAGTTGCGGATCTGCGCGCTGGAGCTGCTCCAGATCGCGCCGCCGCCGCCGGAGCCCGTGGACGTGTTGCCGCGGAACAGACAGTTCAGGATGCGCGGCGTGCCGCTGGAGAAAACCTCGACGGCGCCCGCGCGCGCGGCTGTGTTACCGATGAACGTGCAGCGATCCCAGGTCGTGCTGGTGGTGTTCGTGTCGAACGCACCGCCGAAGCTGCCGCCGACGTTGTTCTCGAACACGGTGTTCACGAACGTCGGGCTCGACTGCAGCACGTAACCCGCTCCGCCGCCGAACGTGCAGCGGTTCGAGACGAAGCGGCAGTTGCTCACCATCGGCGCCGCGCCGGAGAGGCAGATGATCCCGCCGCCCTTGTCGTTGTTCGAGCTGCCGACGTTCGCGTTGCCCTCGGTGATCGTGAAGCCGTCCAGGAAGGTGTTCGTCGTGTTGCCCGCACCGATCACGACATGGTGGCTGTTGTCCGTGTTCAGGCCGGGCGTCCCGATGTCACCCGAGAGGATCGTCACGTTCGCGACGTGGTTGCGCTGCGACAGCAGCGTCTCCGTCCCGGCGAATCCGCCGTAGAGCGCCACGCCGACCTTGAGCTGGTGCGAAACCGTTCGCGTGGCCGTCGTCGTGGGTACGTAGGTGCCGGCGGCGACCCAGATCTCGTCGCCCGAGACGGAGGCGTTCAGCGCGGTGGCCACCGCGTCCGCGCTGCGGTACGCGTTCGCCCAGGACGAACCGTTGTTCGCACCGGACGCGAGACCGCCGTTCACGAAGATCGTGGACGCCGCGGCGGACGAGGAGAGGACGGTCAGGATCGCGGCCGCGTTGAGGATGGAGTTGCGCACAGTCGTGGAGTCGCTCGAGGGGTCGGGCGCGGTCCCGTCGGGATGCCGTGGACGCGCAGGGTGGATCCCGTGAGTGTACCTCGACCGCCGCATCCCGGGCCGAGACGCGCGCATTCGCGCACGGATTCGTGCGCGATCAAGACGCGCGCGATCCCGTCGTCCGCGATCAGGTCTTCGTGAACTCGATCTTCCCGCCCGGCAGCAGGTACACGATCAGCATGCGGCCGCCCGACACCGTCGGCACGTGCGCCGAACCGGGCGGCATCACGACCCAACCCGCGGGCCGGCCGTCGAACCGCGGATCGCCGTCGAGAGCGATGCACCAATTCACCTCGCCGCTGGGATGCGCGTGGTGCGGGCCGGGACCGTTCATGTCCACGGCATCGATCGAGAAGTCCGATGTGTCGGGCGTCGATTTGGCGACGCGACTCCAGCGCACGGGCGGTTCCCCGCGATCGGCGATCTTGCGCTCGTCGAGCAGCGCAACGAGATCGCGGTTCAGCGTCGCCGCGCCTGCGCCGCGCGGATCGAAGCGCCGCGTCAATTCGGCCTGCGCCGCAACGGGGTCCGTCAGATCGAGGCCGCGCGCGGCGTCGAGCAGGGGGCGAAAGGTGTTCAGCATGGGATCGAGATCGGTGGTGCGCGTGCGTGAGGGACGTGCTTCGGTCAGGGATCGTAGATCATGCGCAGCACGCGCAGCTCGGCGTCGGGCGGATATCCGTCGGAGTCGTCGAGCAGAACGCGCTCGACACGCGCCTGGTTGCCCTGGAGCAGCGCCGACCACGAAGGCGGCAGGCCGGCGAGCGAAGCCGTGCGCGGCGAAATCCACGCGCCGAGGATGTCGGGCTTCTCGGGCAGGAAGAATTCCGGATCGACGCGGCGGTCGTGGCCGGGAGATGCGCGCACGAGCGGCGCGCCGCCGCGCACGACCTCGGGGCTGACGAGGCCGAACAGGTCGTACACGCGCATGCCGCTCGCGTAGCCGACCGCGCCGATCCCGCCCAACACGATGGACTGTTCCGCGTAGCGCGCGTGCAGCGCACGACCGACCAGCTGCCACTCCAGCGAACGTCCGCGCACCTCGGCCCACATGCGGCGCTCGCTGACCGGCCCCGGCGCGTTCCAACGGAAGTGCAGCGCGTCCGGCAGCGCCTGGATGCCGAACGTCGCGAGTGGCGCAGTCGCGAGCAGCAGCACGGCGGCGACGCGCACCCAGCGCGTCGGCCGCGCGAGCAGCGCCGCGAAGGCCAGCGCGACGAACGGCACGGCGGGGACGAGGAACCGCGCGAACGGCAGGAAATCGCCGCCGGCCCACACCGCGTAGCCAAGTGCGACGAGCACGAACACGGAACCCGCGAGCGTGACACGGCGCGGGCACTTCACCGTTCCGCGCGTGGCGACGAGTGCCAGGAGCGGCGCGAGCGCCAGCGCCGGCATGGCGACGAGCATGGACGCGACGTACTTCAGGCCGCGCTCGAACCGCATCGCGCTGAGCCCGGTTTTCACGCGCGCTGTGTTCGGGATCCAGTCCTCGTGCCAGGCCAGGCGGAACGCGAACTGGGCCGCGACCGCCGCCGCGAGCAGCATCGCTGCGCGCACGCAGGCTGCGCGCACTTCGCTGCGCGCGCCCACGTCGATCCACGCCGCCGTCAAGGCGACCAGGGCCCAGCCGGCTCCGTCGGCGCGCAGCAGTGCCGCGCATGCGGCTGCAATGCCGGCTTGCCAACCGCGCACGCACGGACCTGATGCGATGCGCTCGTAGACCAGGAACACCGCCAGCGCGAACGTCATCGTCTCCAGTCCGCCGGTCGACCAACACGTGATCGGGGGCAGGATCCCGAGGAACAACGCGACGACGCCGCAGCGCGGTCCGCTCAGCCCGAACCGCAGCGACGCGAAGCGCGCGACCAGCAGCAGCAGCACCGCCGCCGAGGTGCCGGACAGCACGTTCGCGACCAGGGCGGGATCGAGCCGACACACGATCGCCGCCGCGCTCGTCAGCGTCCACAAGAGGTTCGAGTAGCCCTCGACCGGCGGCGACTCGCCGACGTTGTAGACGAGCCCGTGACCCGCGACGAGATTCGCCGCGTAGCGGAACGAGATGAACGCGTCGTCGCACGTGAACCGCAAGGCCCACGCGCCGAGGGCCCACGGGACGAGCGCGAGGAGCGCCCAGGGCAGCCACGCGCGGGTGTTCGTTCGCAGGGCTTCGTTCGTCATCGGCGCGCGAGGTTACGAAGCCGAGGTCGCCGGCGCGCGCGAGAACGTTGGGTCGCGCGCGAGACCGCTGTGTCGTGGGCGAGATCGCCGTGTCGTGGGCGAGACCGCCGTGTCGCGCGCGACCCAGCAGCGGGCGGACTCGGTTCGCGCGCCGCGCTGCCCCTCGAGAACTCGGCGAACAGGCTCGGGAACTGGCCCGCGGCAGGGGATAGGATCGCCGTCGGCCTCATGTCCGCACCGCTGCGCCGCACGCTCCTCTGCCTCCTCGTCGCGGCGCTCGCGTTCCTCGCGCATGCGCCGCTGTTCGGTTCGGGGTTCGTCGGCGGCGACCTCGACCTGCTCGCGGCGGCGGCCGGCAGGACAGAACCGGGGCCGGCGGCCAGCGCGTGGCTCGCGCAGGGCGACGTGCGCCCGATCCCGGCGGCGATCTTGCGCGCGCACGCAGACTTGCACGAGGGCCTCTCGCCGCTCGAGCCGGCCGTCGCGGCGCCGTACTTCGCGTTCGCGCTGCTCGTGCTGCTCGTCGCGGCTGCGGGAGCGGGCGTCACCTTGCGGCGCGTGCTCGTGCCCTGGCTGGGCGAATCGGCTGCGCGCGCGGCCGGTTGGGCCTGCGCCGGCATCGCGGTCGCACACCCGGCCACCGTCGCGGTCGTCGCGCGACCGAGCGCGCTGGGCGATCTCGTGGCGCTGGCCGCAGGCACGTGGTGCACGGCGTTCTACCTGCGCGGGCGGCAGCAGCGGCGCGATCGCTTCCTCGTGATCTCGGCCGTGCTGGCCGTCGCGGCCGGTTTCGCGTCGAGCGCGGCGTGGCTGCTTCCGTTCGCGTGCGCCGCGCTGGAGTTCACTTCAGCGCACCGACCGCGCGCGTTCCCGCGGCGCCTCGCGGCGGCGGCGGTGGTCGCGCTCGTCGCGTCCGTGGCGGTATCGATCGAAGCCGGATTCGCGTGGCCGCATGGGTTCGGCTTCCGCGCGGGCTCGCCGCTCGCAGCCGTGCTGCACGGTGACGGCTTCGAGGGCGGGAACGGACTCGATCCGATCGCTTTGCTGAACACGCTGGGGGTGCTGTTCGTGCCCGCGCCCGCGCCGGGTTCGGGTGGTTTCTACTTCGCGTGCGGCGCGATCCTGCTACTGGCCGCGGAACCCGTGTTGCGCGCCGTGCGCGCCGCGCCCCGACTGTGGGGCTGGCTCGTTCTGGCCTGGATGCTCGCCATGGCTGCCGCGCTGTGCGTGACGCGCGACCTCGACGTGCCGCCTGGTCGCATCGAGCTGGGTGCGGCGCTGCTGCCCGCGTCGCTGTGCGTGTCCGCGGCGCTCGCGACGGCGGCGACCGCGCTCGGAGGATCGCGACGCACCGTGATCCCGCTGGCGATCGCCGCGCTCCTGTGCATCCTCAGCGATCGGACCGCGCGCATCTGGCCCGAGCACTCGCGTGCGCTCCTCGCGCTGCGCAGCGATCTCGAGCGCGGGCTCGCGACGGCTGGACCTCTCGGGGTCGTCTTCGTCGTCGGGGCGCCTGTCGATGGGGACGTGCACCCTCTGCGGCACGAACTCGGCCGCAGCGGGTTCGGTGCGCCCCACAGGCTCGAACTCGTCGCCGGAGCTTGGCCACCCGATGCGCTCGCGACCCCGCGCTTGCGCCGTACGACGGCCGAAGCGTTGCCCTATCTCGTGCGCTCCTTGGAGGTCGAGAAGGCCCGGCGCAACGGACTCGCCGTGCTGCTGCTCGAGCGCGAGGAACGACCGACGTTCTCGTTGCCGCCTCGGCCGGCGGAGGCGGTGACTCTTTCTTGGCGCGACGAGGAGCGCAGCGGCAAGTCGCCCTGGGTCGAGCTCGATCCGACGGCGTACACGATGGTGCGCGCGACGCCGCTGGCGGGGATCTCGACCGCCGAGCCGCCGCGCATGCGCTGGCGCGCGACGAACGCGACGTTCGAGAACGCGACCATCGAGGGCGTGTGGGTCGCGACGGCGGACGGTCCGCAGGCGATCTTCGACCTCGGACGATCCGTCGAGTGGTTGCTCGGCGGCCTGATCCGGCGCGTGACCTTCGAGGGCGAGCTGCGGCGCATCGCGACGGGCGAGATCCTGTCGCGCATCGACGTGCCCGGCATCACGACGCTCGCCGGTCACCCGCCCTTCGAGACGATCGAGGCCGCGATGCCGCGCCCATGGACCGGAAGCTTCGAATGGGTCCTCGTCGGCGTGCAGCCGCAGTGGAATCGCGTGCGCTTCGAGCGGGGGTTCTCGATCGACGCGGACCGCCGGGTCTCGTGGCCCTCGCTGCAGGGGACCGACGAACCGCCGTGGACGCGGATGCTCGAAGTGCGCTCGAACGGCGTCACCGTCGCCCGCACGCCTGTCTTCGAGACGGCCGGACGCTAGTGACCCGTCCCCGATATATGCGTGATAAGTCACGCGGAGTGTCCGCTCGCCTCGTATCGCTCTACAAGGAGGCACTCGATGCGAACGGGACGACCGAAAGCGGCGCTGGTGTTGAGCGAGGAGGAACGAGAGGTTCTTCGCGGCTATACGCGCAGGCACTCGACGGCTCAGATGGTGGCGATGCGTGCTCGCATCGTGCTCGCCTGCGCCTCAGGGCAATCCAACTCGGCTGTAGGTCTGGATCTGGGCGTTCACCCGAACGTCGTGGGCAAATGGCGCCGGCGATTCGTACACGATCGCGTGGCTGGTTTGTTCGACGAGCCGCGTCCCGGTGCGCCGCGCAAGATCAGCGACCGCCGCGTTGAGGAGATTGTCACGCTGACCCTCGAGTCAAAGCCCAAGGGCGCGACTCACTGGAGCACGCGCGACATGGCGCGGCACGTCGGCATCTCTCGGATGAGCGTCAGCCGCATCTGGAAGGCGTTCGGCCTCAAGCCGCATCGCAGCGAGACCTTCAAGCTCTCGAAGGATCCGCTGCTTGTTGAGAAGGTGCGCGACATCGTCGGTCTGTACCTCAATCCGCCAGATAAAGCGGTCGTGCTGTGCATCGACGAAAAGGGCCAGATTCAAGCTCTAGATCGAACGCAGCCGCTCCTGCCTATGCGTCCTGGGCAAATCGAGCGTCGCACCCACGACTACGTGCGCCATGGCACGAGCACGCTGTTCGCCGCGCTGGACATCGCGACCGGGAAGGTGATCGGTCGGTGCCAGCGAAGGCAACGCTCCGTGGAGTTCAGGAAGTTTCTCAACACCGTTGATGCCGAGATTCCCCGGAACCTCGATGTTCACGTTGTGCTCGACAACTACGGCACGCACAAGTCGCCGTCCATACGCGCCTGGAGGAAGAAGCACCCGCGTTTCCACTTTCACTTCACGCCCACGAGCGGCTCTTGGATCAATCAGGTGGAGCGATGGTTTGCCGAGCTCACGCGTCGCCAGCTCCAGCGCGGAGTACACCGCTCGACCATCGCCTTGGAGAACGCGATCCGCCTGCACATCGAAGCCAACAACAAGAGCCCGCGCCCCTTCGTCTGGCTCAAAAGCGCCGACCAGATCCTCGACAGCATCCGCCGTTTCTGCATGCACACACTCGACGCGCACAAACCGAAACTTCTCAAGC
>JBBQCC010000165.1:0-9964 GCA_038318285.1 Planctomycetota bacterium
CACACCAATCGCCGAGACCTCCGTCGAAACGCTAGTCTTCGCCACAGCCATCCTCCTTGGGGTTTGCACTTCGAGTGCGCTACGCGGTCGTTCTACGACCGCACCCCCTCGGAGGGTGGCCCTCTCATCCCATCTCCGTACTGGCGCCGCGCGTCGCGCCAGCGTGGAATGCGCGCCTCCATGCTGGAGGTTCCCAATCCTCCCGCGCCGACGCGCGGGATGCGCTTCGCTTTGCTCGCGCACCCTTCCGTGCAGGCAGTGCGTTTTGCCACCAAGCTCGCCCTGCCGTGGTTCTTCACCGCGCGCGAGTACGGCGACGCCATCCTGCCAGCCCTGATCGTGTTCGGTCTCCAACACGTCGCGGTGTTCGGGCTGGACGAGGCGCTCGTCAGCACGCGCCGACTGGACGGGGCGTTGTGGCGACACATGCGTCGGCTGCAGGACCGCATCGCGCTCGGCCTCGCGCTCGCGCTCGTCGCCGCCGGCCTCGTCTTGCAGCTCGTGTCCGGCCAGGAACTGCTCGGGCGATTCTTGATCGCACTGGCACCGATGCTGTTCATCGCGAACCGCGCGACGTTGCCGACGTGGCTACTGGTGCGCGAGCGACGCTTCTTCGACCTCTTCTGCGTCGACCTCGGTTCCGTGCTCACGCTGGCCGCCGTCACGATCGTGGCCGCGAGCGTCGGGCTCGGGCCCTGGGCTCTCGTCGCGGGTTGGTGGGCGAACGCGGTGGCGGCGCTCGTGTTGTCGACGTGGCGTTCGCGCGACCTGGTTCCGCGCGACCCCGGCGATGCGAAAGACTGGCCCGCCCTGCGCCGGACCGGCGCGCACCTGACGACCGCGTCCACGCTCGGCTACGTCGGCGAGCGCCTGGACGGTGCGGCGACCGGATTCGTGCTCGGCAGCGGGCCCCTGGGGCTCTTCGAGAACGCGCAGAACCTGTCCGGCGTCCTCGTCGGTTGGGGGCAGAGCATCGCCGACCGGTACTTGTTTCCCACCCTCGCCGCCGACGAACGCGCCGATGGATCCGCGCCGGGTTATCTTCGCGCCCTCCGTACGACGATCCTGTTCGTCTTGCCCCCGCACGCCGTGCTCGCCTTGGTCGCCGAACCCTTCGTCCGGACGTTCTTCCCCCCGTCCTGGGCCGAGTCGGGGCCGCTCCTTCGTTTCCTGGCGTTGGCGGCGGGAGCGCGCTGTCTCGATCTGCTCGCCGTCACGGCCCTCAAGGCACAAGGGCGCGGGTCGACGGTCGTGTTCCTCGGCTGGACGCGCATCGCCCTGCTCGTCGTCGCGCTCGCGATCGCGCTCCCGCACGGACTCTCTAGCGTCGTCATCGCTGTTCTGGCGAGCCGTGTCGTTTCGGCCGCGATCTCGATCGCCGCCGCCGCGCGGCACATGGACTTCGCTTCGTACCGCGGCACGGCGCGTATCGACCGCGCGGTCACGACGTTCGTACTGTGGGCCGCGGCCACCACGGGCTTCGCGCTGTGGGTCGATCACGCCGCGCCCGATTGGCACGGACTCGCGTTCATGGTCGTGGTCGCCCTCTTCGCCGCGGCCATGTGGCTGCTCACGCGGGCGGTGTTCGATGCGAAGCACGCACGCGCCGACCTCGCGCTGGCTCGCGCGCGGTTCGAGCGAGGTCCCACGTCGTGAAGCCGCTCGTCACCGTCGTCGTCCCGACGTACCAGGGCGAAGCGTTCGTGCGCGCGACGCTCGACAGCGTGCTCGCCCAGACGTTCACCGACTACGAACTGGTCGTCAGTGACGACGGCTCGACCGACGGCACGCTCGCAATCGTCGAGTCGTACGGCGACCGTCTGCGCGTCGTGAAGCAAGCCAATCGCGGTGTCGCGGCGGCGCGCAACGTGGCGGCGACGACGGCGCGCGGCGAGTTCCTGGCCTTCCTCGACCACGACGACCTGTGGGAACCGGAAATGCTGGCGACGCTCGTGCCGATGCTGCTGGAGGACGAGAGCCTGGGTCTCGTGTACAGCGACGCGCACGTCATCGACAAGAACGGTGTCGTGCGCGGACGGCGCGGACGCTTCTTGCAGTACCACGAGGGCGAGGTCTTCGACGATCTCCTGCACGGCAACTTCATCCCCGTCGAGACGACGCTGATGCGCACAGCGCTCTACCGCGATCTGGGCGGCTGCGACGAGCGGCTGCGCTACCTCGAGGACTACGAACTGTGCCTGCGCGTCGCGCGCCGGGCGCGCGTCGGATTCCATCCGGGGCCGCTCGCGCGCTACCGCGTGCACGACCACAACTTGAGCCACGAGCGCGAGCCGATGCTCGTCGAGTGGATCACCGTGCTCGAGCGCCTGCGTGCGCCCGATCAGAAGTTGACCGCTGCGCAGCTCGCCGTCGTCGAGGAGGAGGAGGCGCGCCTCGCCTGCGATTTGGCTTGGCGCGCGCTGCGCCGGCGCGACGTCACGACCGCGAACGGATGGATCGCGCGGGCGGGCCCACGCGCGCCGCTGCGCCGGCGAATCCAGGTGCGCACGCTGTGGTGTCTCCTGCGCATGCTGCCGCAGGTCGCCGCGGACGCGGTCCTGCGCCACCTGCCGAAGCGCAAGCTGTACGGCGTGGACGCGCCCCGTGAGCGCGAGGCCGCGGCAGGCCTCGAATCCGATCGCCGGGCCTGACGGTCGCCGTGCCTGAGCGATTCCGTGTGTGCGCGCGCGCGTCGATCAGCGCGTGGTGCTCGTGCGCGCGCGAATCAGCGCGCGGTACCGCTGTTCCATCTCGGCCGCGTCCGCGTCGATCGTCTTGACGGCCGGAACGCCGCGCCCGAGCCGCGCGAGCAGGTCGGGGTCGTGCGCGAGCCGCTTCAGCGCGGCGGAGAGCGCGCGATCGTCGCCGACGCAAAAGTGCAGGCCGTCCACTTCGTGGCGCACGGTCTCGCGCATGCCGCCGAAGTCGCTCGTCACGACCGGAGTCCCGTGTTGAAACGCCTCGTGGATGGTCAGAGGCGAATTCTCGTACCACGTGCTGGGCACGACGAGCACGTCGAGACCTGAGTGCACTTCGCCGATGCGCGCGTTGTCGAAGCGGCCGGCGAAGCGCGTGCGCGTGCCGGACGCGATTCGTGCGAGCCGACCGTGGAAGGCGTCCTCTGTGGGGCGATGGTCTCCGTGGATCACGAGCTCGATCGGTTCGTCACGCAAGCGTCGGAGCGCGCGCACGAGGGTCTCGACGCCCTTGTACGGCAGCAAGGACCCGACGTAGCCGACGCGCAGCGCGAGGCCCGCGGGTCGCGGCGTCTTCGGCGGTACGGACACGGGCGCGCGCATCCCGTACATGGAGTGCACGAGTCTCGCGGGGTCGAATCGGCCCGTCTCGAGCAGCTTGTCGCGCAGGAACCGGCTCGGCGCGAGTCCCAGCTCGACCGCGCCGAACCGGCTCAGCATCTCGGGCTGACGACGCGCGATCTCGATCCAGTTGCGCGCCATGCGTGCCACGCGACGGTCCGGGTGCAAGCGACCCAACATGCCGCTGATGAACGGGTCGGCCAGCGGGAAGAGCACGCGCGCAGCGGGCACGAGGCGCGGCGAGTGCTTGGTGAGACAGACGACGCAGCCCAGACCCTGGTTGTTCGCGCACGTGCTGCCGTCGAGGCGCTGCAACTGGACGCGCGCGCAGACGGTCCAGTAGTCGTTGTACGTGACGACGCAGGGGATGCCGCGCTCGCGCAGCACATCGAGCCACGCGACCGACAAGTGGAGCAGGTGCTGCACGTGCACGACGTCGGGACGTTCCTCGTCGAGGATCCGCTCGAAGACGGGCCGCACGCCGTCGGGCATGTACGAATCGCGCACCGGCAAGCCGTCGATCCGCCGCGTGATCCGCAGGACGGAGAGTTCCTGGAACGTTCCCCGCGTGACCTTCCAATCCGGCTCGTCCGCCTTCGCTGGAGTCCGGGCGACGATCGTCAGCGTGTGCCCCCGGCGCGCCAGGGCCGACGCGAGCTCGAGCGCGTAGACCTCGGTCCCGGCCCAGGTATCGGGCGGAAATCCGTGCACGAGGACGAGAATTCGGAGGGGCTCGACCGAGCTCGAATCGCTCTCTTGCATGCGTGAGGGAGCATAGTCGCTGCCGCCCTGACCGTCGCGTGCTTTGCGTGGGTTCGCCGACGCATTGCGCGAGCGCGCCGACGCGGCTCCAATGCACGGGCTTCGTCCCCACGGAGTCCCTGCATGTCGAACGAACTCTTCGTCGGTCTCATCGGTCAGAAGTTCATGGGTCGTGCGCACAGCAATGC
The DNA here is from genome assembly GCA_038318285.1 of Planctomycetota bacterium. GTDB lineage: Bacteria > Planctomycetota > UBA1135 > UBA1135 > JAEUHZ01. Next base: position 4,268 of record JBBQCC010000165.1, read on the forward strand.
GTGGGGCCAGGCGAACCGCTTCTTCGACCTGCCGCGCCGCGTCGAGATGCACTCCGTGTGCGGCCGCGACGGCGACGAACTCGCCGCGTTCGCCGCGCGGTTCGGCTGGAAGACGCACACGACGCGCTGGGAGGACCTCGCCAGCGACCCGAAGCTCGACCTCGTCGACATCGCGACGCCCAACCACTTGCACGCCGGTCCGGCGTTGGCGGCGCTCGAGTCGGGCAAGCACGTCGCCTGTGAGAAGCCGCTCGCCGCGACGCTCGCGGAAGCGCGCCAACTGCGCGACGCGGCCAAGAAGGCCAAGCACTCGAAAACGTTCGTGTGGTTCAACTACCGCCGCTGCCCGGCGATCGCGTTGGCGCGCCAACTGGTTCAGGAAGGCAAGCTGGGCGATCTGCGCCACGTGCGGGCGCAATACCTGCAGAGTTGGGGTGGACCGGAGACACCGCTGTCGTGGCGCTTCCAGAAGAAGCAGGCCGGATCCGGCGCGCACGGCGACCTGAATGCGCACATCATCGACCTCACGCGGTTCCTCACCGGCGACGAGTTCACCGAGGTGCATGGCGCGGTTTCGCGCACGTTCGTGCAGGAGCGCGACATCCCCGGCACGGACAAGAAGGGCAAGAGCGACGTCGACGATACGGTGCTCTTCCTGGCCAGCATGCGCAACGGCACCGTCGGCAGCTTCGAGGCCTCGCGCGTCGCGACGGGTCACCTGAACGGCAACCGTATCGAGCTGAACCGCACACTCGGCGCGCTGCGCTTCGAACTCGAATCGATGAACGACCTGTGGTTCCACGACGCGACCGTCGGACCGCGCACCGCCGGCTGGCGCAAGATCATCGCGACGTCGGCGGCGGGGGAGCACCCCTACGCCGCGAGTTGGTGGCCGGACGCGCACATCCTCGGGTACGAGCACACGTTCACGAACATGGCCGCCGACATCGTGCGCTCGATCGCCGGGATCGAGCCGATCGTGCCGCTGCCCGACTTCGCCGACGCGTACGAGACGCAGCGCGTGCTCGAAGCGGCCGCGATCTCGGCCAAGGAGCGCATCGCGGTGCGGATGTCCGAGGTCAAGTGAACCGCTGAAGCCTGTTGAGCCGTCGTGCGGCACGGCGTGGGCGGATCGGTGGGCGTCCACTGCCCACTCGCGCCGAGCGAGCCCGGTCCCTATCCTCGCGCGTCGGCCCCACGTACACGCCCATGCCCCGCCCCGTCTGTCTCTTCACCGGCCAGTGGGCCGATTTGCCGCTCGAGACGCTCGCCGCCAAGGCGAAGTCGTTCGGGTACGACGGCCTCGAACTCGCCTGCTGGGGCGACCACTTCGACGTGCAGCGCGCGCTGAAGGACAAGGGCTACGTCGCGCAGCAGTGGAATCTGTTGCAGGACCACGGCCTGGGCTGTTTCGCGATCTCGAATCACCTCGTCGGGCAGGCTGTGGCCGACGTGATCGACGAACGCCACAAGTCCATTTTATCCGAGCGCGTTTGGGGGAACGGCAAGCCGGCCGAGGTGCGTAAGCGCGCGCAGGCCGAGATGATCGACACGGGCCGCGCTGCGCGCGCGTTCTTCGACGCCGCACCGAAATCCGTGAAGGACGTGCTGAAGCGCACGAAGCGCACGGTCGTCGTCGGCTTCACGGGTTCACCGATCTGGAACTACGCGTATGCCTTTCCGCCGCTTCCGCCGGGCGCGGTCGAGAAAGGCTATGCCGAGTTCGCGACGTTGTGGACGCCGATCCTCGACGAGTACGCGAAGCTCAAGGTGTCGTTCGCGCTCGAAGTGCACCCGACCGAGATCGCGTTCGACGTGGCCAGCACGGCGCGGGCTCTGGCCGCGTTGAAGGATCACAAGGCGTTCGGCTTCAACTTCGATCCCTCGCACTTCGGCTATCAGGGCGTCGACTACCTCGGGTTCCTGCGCCGCTTCGAGGGGCGCATCTGGAATGTGCACGTGAAGGATGTCTGGTGGTCGCCCGTGCCGACACCCGTCGGAACGTTCGGCGGTCACGTCGACTTCGGCAGCGACGGTCGCAACTGGGATTTTCGTTCACCCGGGCGCGGCCGTGTCGACTTCGAAGCGATCATCCGCATCCTGAACCAACAGGACTATGCCGGACCGCTGACGGTCGAGTGGGAAGACGCGCTGATGGACCGCGAGCACGGCGCGCGCGAGTCCTCCGCGTTCGTTCGCCGCCTCGATTTTTCGCGCAGCGACCGCGCGTTCGACGCGGCGTTCAGCGACTGAAACCCCGTTCCCGCGATGCGGCGCTCTCCCGCTGCCGTACACGTCCCGCTCGCGACGCTCGTGACCAGCCCCCCCCGATATGAGCGACCAACCCGCTGCGATCCGTTCACGCCTCAGCGTGATGATGTTCCTCCAGTACGCGATCTGGGGGGCGTGGCTGCCGATCCTGTGGCCATTCCTGGCCGATGTGCGCGGCTTCGACGAGACGCAGATCGGAACCATGTTCATGGTCGGTGCGATCGGCGCGCTCGTCGCGCCTTTCGTCGCCGGCCAGATCGCGGACCGCTTCTTCGCGACACAGAAGTTCGTCGGGATCAGCCACCTGATCGGCGCGGTGTTGATCTGGCAACTCGGATCGATCGAGACGTACCACGGCTTCCTGTGGTTCTCGCTGGCGTACTCGATCGTGTACTGCCCGACGATGCCGCTGACGAACAGCTTGGCGTTCCACCACCTCGTCGATCGCGACCGCGACTTTGGCAAGGTGCGCGTGTGGGGCACGATCGGTTGGATCGTGGTCGGCATCGCGGTGGGTCAGTGGCTCCTGCACCACCACACGCCGCCGGGCAACCCGACGCAGGCTGAGATCGACGCCGCCTACGCCGCCGGCCGCGCGGATGCGTTCCGGCTGTCGGCTGTCCTGGGCGCGATCCTGGGCGTCTATGCGTTCACGCTGCCGAACACCCCGCCGGTGAAGGGCGCGCAGTCCAACGCGACGTTCGAGGCCCTGAGCGAGATTCGTCGTCAGCCCTTGATCGCGCTGTTCCTGATCTCTATCCCGATCTCGTGCATCCACCAGTTCTACTTCGTGCACACGGCCGGATTTTTGGCCACGTTTCAGTCGAAAGCGGCCACGGACATCAACGCGATCTTCGGCGTCGGCGGCGGGGGCTTGATGACGATCGGTCAGATGTCCGAGGTCCTCGTGCTGGCCGCGCTGCCCTTCCTCGTGGAACGCTCCTCGCGCAAATCGATCCTGCTCGTCGGCTGCGCCGCATACGCGATTCGGATGGCGGCGTTCGCCTACGTGGATCATTCGCCACTCTCGCCGATCTCCACCGCGATCCTGGGCGTCGCGATGCACGGGCTCGCGTTCGGCTGCTTCATCTTCACGGCGTTCCTGATCGTCGACGAGGAGACCTCGAGTGACGTGCGCGCCAGCGCGCAGAGCCTCTATAACCTCGTCATCATCGGCCTCGGCATCATCGTGGGCAGTTGGTTCTCGGCCGAGGTCGCGAAGTGGGCGAAGGGGGACGCGCCGAAGATCTCCTACGCGGATCGCATGCACACGACGGCACTCTTCTCCGTGCCGATGTGGGCGTCGCTGGTGTGTTTCGTGCTCGTGCTCGTGTTCTATCCGTACAAGAAGCCCGCCGCGCGAGCGGCCTGAACCCGGCCCGAGGATCTCGATGCTCCTGTCTCTCCTGATCGCGAGCGCGCAACTCGTCGCGACTCCGCCGCTGCCCGAACGTCCGCGCGACCCCTTCGTGTTCCGCTGCGTGCTCGACAAGCGCGTACGCATCGTCACGCTCGCGCTCTCCGAGGACATGTGGGCCGCGTACGACACGCAGACCTGCGGTCTCTACAAGATCTGGAAGGGCGGCGTGAAGTTCGACGGCGCCGTGTACACGACCGTCCACGGCCCGACGCCGACTTCGCGCGGGATGGACTACGAGAGCGGCCTACAGGGCCCGGTCTGGGTCGCGCGCGTCGACGACAAGCCGGTCGAGGTGCGTAGCGAGTGGCGCGGCTACCGCATCGAGCGCGGCAGCTGTGTGCTGCTGTACGACGTCGTCCTGCAAGACGGTCGCGCAATTCGCGTCGAGGAGCGGCCGGAGTCGCTGCGCGCGGATCAGGTCTTCCGTCCCGAAGAACTCGAGGATTGGGCCCTCGAGCCCGCCCTACCGGGCTTCGTCCGCCGTTTCCGCGCGCCGGAGGTGCCCGCGGGCGTCCTCATCGCCGTGCAGGTGCGCAGCGATGCGCCGCGCGGCCGCTTCATCGATGCCGGGGGTGCCGCGCAGGAGCGCCTCATCGACCTCAAGAACGCGAAGGGCGAAATCGTCGCGACCGAGATCCACTCGCTGCTCTGGTTGGACGCGAACCGGAAAACGAACAGCCTGACCCAGTTCTTCGATCCGATCGAGCTGCCTGCGGCGGCCACGGATGCGCAGGGAGGCGGACGATGATCGCACTGACCGTCTTGCTCTTCTGCGCGCTCGCGTCACAGGATCCCGTCACCGCGCGTGAACCGGGACTCTCCGTCTACTGGTACTTCATCGGCGAGCCGATCGACGAGCTGCTCCCTCTCGTACCGGGCCAGACTCCGAACGTCGCGCGCCGACTCGAAACGATCGACCTCGTCGACGCGGACCTGGGCGGCATCGAGGACACGTTCGTCACGCACGCGAAGGGTTGGTTGGAGGTTCCAAAGACCGGCACTTACACGTTGAGGCTACGCAGCGACGACGGTTCGGAACTGCGCCTCGACGGACGCGTCGTGATCGACCACGACGGCCTCCACGGCCCGACGGACAAGGACGCGGAGATCGAACTGTCCCAGGGCTCGCACCCGTTGGAGCTGTGGCACTTCGAGTCCTACGGCGGCTGGGAGCTGCGCCTGTCGTGGAAGCGTCCGGGCGCGAGCGCGTTCGAGGTCGTCCCCGCGAGCGCGCTCTCGTGCCCCGCCGGCGAGGTGCGCGTGACCGCGCCCGGCAGGAAGCACCTGATCCGTCCGCTGGAAAAGGGCCGGCCGGGCGACTCGATGCCTCTGGACGCGGCGCATCCGGCCCTCACCGTGCAGACGATCCGGCCCGAGGGTTTCGAGCCGCGTGTCGGCGGACTGGCCTGGACCGCGGACGGGCGCCTGCTCGTCGCGACGTGGGACGCGATCGGCGCCGTGTACGCGCTGACCGGCGCGACGAGCGGCGATCCGACGCAGGTGAAGATCACGCGCTTCGCCGCCGGGCTCGCGGAACCGCTCGGCCTCGTCGTCACGCAGGGGCCAGACGGCACGCAGGGGCCAGACGGCACGCAGGGGTCAGACGGCACGCAGGGGCCAGAAGGCACGAAGGACCGCGTGTTCGTGGTCCAGAAGCAGGAGCTGACGGAGCTCATCGACCACGACGGGGACGGCGTCTGCGACGAGTACCGCGCGGTGTGCTCCGGTTGGAACGTCTCGCCGAACTTCCACGAGTTCTCTTTCGGACTCGTCGCCAGCGAGGGCTCGCTCTACCTCAACCTCGCGATAGCGATCGATCCGGGTGGACGCAGCACGCAGCCCCAGGTCCCGGGCCGCGGCTCCGTGCTGAAGGTCGATCCGGACACGGGGCGTTACGAGGTCGTCGCGAGCGGGCTGCGCACGCCGAACGGCATCGGCCTCGCACCCGACGGCGCCGTGCTGATCACCGACAACCAGGGGGATTGGCTGCCCTCCTCGAAGCTCCT
>JBBQCC010000166.1:0-9788 GCA_038318285.1 Planctomycetota bacterium
GATGAGTGAACTGATCCACCGGATCAAGGTCTTCGTCTTCCAACAGGCGGGCCCCGAACCCCACTACCTGCTCCTGCGCAGCGCACAGGGCATCGAGGGCCTGTGGGGGCCGGTGCAAGGCACGATCGGCTTCGGCGAGAAGCTCGAGAACGCGATCCAACGCGAAGTGCTCGACGACACGGGCATCTTGCGTCCGGACGACGTCATCGACCTCGACATGCCGTCGCGCTGGTGTTTCGGCGACGAGGACGTCATCGAGTGGACGTACGGGTTCAAGGCCGCGTCGGCGTCGGCGAACCTGCGGCTCGACCCGCGCTGGGCCGAGTTCCGCTGGGCGAGCTTCAGCGCGGCGTACCCGACGCTGGAGCTGGACACGGATCGTGCGGCGATCCTGCGCCTGCACACGCTGCTGCAAGCGGCCTGACGCCCCCGCTTCGCGAACGGGCACGTAGGATGGAAGCGGCGCACTCGCCGTCTCCATGGAACTGCATCTCGTCGCCTTCGCGCTGTTCACGACCCTGCTGAGCAGCGTGCCGGCGCAACGCTCGGCGACCGCCGTTGACCTCGCACACCTTTCGCCCGCCGCCGAGCGCGTCACCGTCGAGATCGACGGCCGGTTCGTGACCGCGCGACGGCAGGATTCGCATCTCGCCGCGAACGGGTTCACGTGGGTCGGCGCGCTCGAAACACCCGACGAGGGCTTCGCGTCGTTCGCAGCGGCGGACGGAGCCTTGTCGGGGACCGTGCGCGCGGGCTCGGCGCTCGGGGTGATCCGTGCGCTCGTCGGCACGAAAGCGCGCACCGAGACCGTGGATCCCCTCGGCTTCGCGCCGTGCACCGAGGCAGAACCCATCGCGCGCTCGACGTCGCCGATCCCGTCGAGTTCCGCGGTGGTCGCGAGCGCGCCCACGATCGACGTGATGGTCGTCTACACGCCGCAAGCGCGAGCCGTGCAGGGCGGAACCGCCGCGATGGAAGCGCTCGTCGACCTCGCGCTGGCCGAGACGAACCAGGCTTATGCGCAGAGCGGCGTTCTGCAGCGCGTGCGCCTCGTCGCGCGACACGAGGTCGTGTACGCGGAGTCGCCCAGCATCGTCACGGACCTCGGGCGCATGACGATCGTGAACGATGGCTGGCTCGACGAGATCCCGACGCTGCGCGACGCGTGCGGCGCCGACATCGTCGCCCTGATCATCGAGACGGGCCAGTCCTGCGGCGTCGCGAACTCGTTGACGAACCAGGGCGCGTCATTCGCGCCCTACGCATTCTGCGTCGTCGCCCGCAACTGCGCAGCGGCGAACCTGTCGCTGGCACACGAGCTGGGGCACGTCATGGGCCTCGCGCACGACCGCGACACCGCGACGAGCAAGTGCACGCGCGCCAGCGTCGTCGGCAGCGCGACGCAAGTCGCGGGCGCTTCGGGTTCCCCGTCCATCTCGCGCAACGGCTCGTACGTCGCGTTCGCCAGCGTCGCGAGCACGCTGGTGCCGGGCGACACGAACGGCGTGACGGATGCGTTCCTGCGCGACCGCGGTTCGCTCGCGACCGTGCGCGTCAGCGTTTCCAGCGCGGGCGTGCAGGGCGACGGCCCGGTCGTCGGAGTGCCCTCGACGGGCGACGGAGGCTTCGTCGCTTTTGCGAGCGGCGCTACGAACCTCGTCGCGGCGGACACGAACGGCGCGCTCGACGTGTTCGTGCGCGACGTGCCCGGCGGCGTGACGACGCGCATCCTGCCGGCGGGCGGAGCGCAAGCCGACGGCGACTGTTTCGAGCCGTCCATGTCGGGCGCCGAGCGCTGGATCGTCTTCACGACACGCGCGGCGAACCTGGGCGCGAGCGCGGCGAACACGCAAGTGATGCGCTGGGATCGCCTGACCGGAACGACCGTGCTGATCAGCGCGAACACGAATGGCCAGCCGGCCTCGGGACCTTCCGGCGGCGCGCGTGTGTCGAACGACGGACGTTACGTGGCATTCTGGAGCACCGCGAGCGACCTCGTGCCTGTGGACACGAACGGTGCGCGCGACGTGTTCGTGCGCGACGTGACGAGCGGTACGACGATCCGGGCGAGCCTCTCGACCGCGGATCAAGAGATCGCCGGTCCGTGCGAACCCGCGTGCTCGATCTCCGCCGACGGCCGTTGGATCGCGTTTGCCAGCCCGTCCGCCGATGTGGTAGCGGGCGACACGAACGCGTCGACGGACTTGTTCGCGCGGGACCGCGTGGGCGGCGTGACGCTGCTCGTCAGCGCGAACACTTCGGGCGCGGTCGGCAACGGCCCGTCAGGCGAAGGCTCCCCGCCGTCGTTCAGCAGCGACGGTCGGCGCATCGCGTTCACGAGCCGCGCGGGCGACTTGGTTCCCGGCGACACGAACGGCGTCGTCGACACGTTCGTGCGCGACCTCACTTCGGGAACGACCGAACGCGTCAGCCTCTCGAGCTCCGGCGCCGAGATTCCCGGCGGCGGTGGCGAAGGCTCACCCGTGGCGCTCGATTCAGCCGGCCTGCGCATCGCGTTCGCGAGCCGCGCCGCGGTGGCGATCGCTGACACGAACGGCGTGTCCGATGTCTACGTGTTCGATCGCAACGAACCGTACCCGCCGGGCAGCTCGACGTACTCGTACGGCTATCGCACTCAAGGCGACGCGTGGCGCACGATCATGGCCTACGCACCGGGCGTACGTTTGCCGTACTTCTCGACACCGTTCGCGTCGTGGCAAGGATTGCCGCTGGGCATCGCCAGCCCGAGCCCGTTCGCAGCGGAAGCCTGGCGCGCGCTGAACGACAGCGCCGCGACGGTCGCGGCTTGGCGTGCGGAAGTGACGAGCACGTTCTGCGCAGGCGACGGATCCGGCACAGCGTGTCCGTGCGGCAATTCGAGCGCACCCGACGAGCAGGCAGGCTGCTCGAATTCGCTGGGTTTCGCCGGCACATTGACAGCGCTCGGCGGCGCGTCGATCGCGAACGACACGCTCGTATTGCGCGCCACCGGGATGCCGAACTCGTCAGCCTTGTTCTTCCAAGGCACCTCACAGCAGAACGGCGGCGCGGGCGTCGTGTTCGGCGACGGCCTGCGCTGCGTCGGCGGCAACGTGCTGCGCCTCGGGATCCGTACGAACGTCGCGAACGGATCGTCGCTGCCGTCGAACGGCAGCCCGCCGCTCTCGATCACCGGCAACGTCACGTCACCGACGACGGTGCACTACCAAGTCTGGTATCGGAACGCCGCCGCGTTCTGTTCGGCGAGCACGTTCAACCTGACGAACGGCCTGTCCGTGGTCTGGCACTAATTCCGACATCAACTCCGTACGGTGTCTGACACCGTACGGAATTGATTCCGACGCTCACACGTGACGCTCAGACCAGCGGCAGCAGCGGGTACTTCGCGCCCAGCACCTTCGTCGAGTCGGCGCCGAGCCAGCTTTGGATCGCGGTCGCGTACACGCTGCGGAAGTCGGTCGTGAACTTCAGGTCGCCCTCGTCGAGGTCCGTCATCGACGGGTGCTTGCCGTACAGGCCGCCCTTTACTTTCGAGCCCAACACGAGCATCGGTCCGGCCGTGCCGTGATCGGTGCCGCGTGATCCGTTCTCCTTCACGCGGCGGCCGAACTCGCTGAACACGACGACCATCACGTCGTCTTCGATCGAACGGCCCTTCAGGTCGTCGAGGAACGCCGACAGCGCGCCGTCGAGGATGCGCATGCGGCCGTCGTGCTGGCCGCGTTGGTTGTTGTGGCTGTCGAATCCGGCCAGCTCGACGGACACGACGCGCGAACCGATGTGCGCGTCGAGGATCGATGCGACGACGCGCAGCGATTCGCCCAGCTCGTCCGCCGGATATTGCGCGCCCGGTTGGTAGGCGACCGCCGCGCGACGAATGCGCGTCGACGAGTCGTTCGCGTCGGCCAGCACGCCGCGCAAGCGATCGATCGCGGCTTCGGATCCGGTCTGCTTGGCCTTCGACTTCTGCTTGCGCTTCTCATCGAGGCGCTGCGAGTCCTCTTCGGCGGCCTTGCGGTACGCGGCGAGGTCTTCCGTTTCGGGGCTGACCCAGCGGTAGCTCTGCGGAGTCTGGAAGATCACCGGCGGATGGCTGAGCGAGTACACCGAATACGGCGCGGTGCCGCCGACGTGCACGACGAGCTCGGGCGTCTCGTCCTTGTCCCAGGCGACGTCGGCCAGCTTGCCGACCCAGCCCTCGCCGACGGAGCGACCGCGCGTGCTGGCCGTGTGCCAGATCTCGTACGACTTGAAGTGCGAGCGAATCGGATCGGGATAACCGCAGCCCTCGACGATCGCGACGCGACCGGCGTCGTAGTGACGCTTCAGGCCCTTCAGCTCGGGATTCAGGCCGCGATACTCGTCGATCTTCAACACCGCGTCGTCCGGGATCCGGATCGAGGTGCGAGCGCGGCCGTAGCCGTCGTCACCGTAGGGCACGACCATCGACAAACCGTCGTTGCCACCGGTCAATTGCACGAGGACGAGAACGCGGCCGCCGCGCTGCGTGTCGCTGCCGCCGATCGGACCCGATACGCGGATGCGTGCCTCGCTCCGGCCCGCGAGCAGCGCGAAGCCGCCCAGTCCGAGTCCCGCGGTCAGCAGGGCGCGTCGATCGATCCTGGGTGCGTCGATCTTGTTTGCGTCGATCCCGTGTCCGTCGTGCATCGTCATCAACCCAGTTGTGCTTCGGGAAGGCTCAGGATCAGGTGCGCCAGACGACGCAGGATCCGTTCGGAATCACCACCGGCGTACAGCAGCTTGCCGTCGCCCAGCTTCAGCTCCTTGCGCTCGCCGGCCACGAACGCGCGCAGCTTCGCACGCGTGTCGGCCGGCGCGTCGATCGCGAGCAGGTCCGTCAGCATTCGGTCGACGATCTCGGCGTCCTTGAACGCGCCGGCGCGCTCCATGCGCACGGAGAAGTTCAACGCCGGCGACCAGCCGCTGCCCTCGATCCGCTTCAGGATCTCCATCGCGTAACCGCCGGCCTTCGCCTTCACGGCGGGGCGCGCAACGGGACGCGCGCCGGGCTTGGCACGAGCTCCATCACCGGCCGGCTGCGGCTGCATGCCCGGATCATCGGAACCCGTCGGCTGCATGCTGTCGCCGCCCTGCATGCGACCGTCGGCCTCGGAAGCCATCTCGGCCTCGACGTCGGACATGCTCATGACGTCCGCGACCTTCACGACGCCGAGCATCAGTCCGGCCAAGTTGCCGCGCTGCATCAGAGTCGACGTCGAGATCCACGAGTACCCCTCGTCCCAACCCTTCACGCTGGGCGGCGAGAACACGCGCTGGCCAAGCAGGGCGGCGCCGGCGCCCAGCAGTGCGGGCGGAACTTCGACGTTCATGCGGCGCGCGGTGCCGACCATGTACTCGATCGGACCGAGGACGCGGGCGCCGACGATTTCGTCGCGGTAGAAGCGCGGATCCGTGAACAGCTTGCGCAGGAACGAGCGTGTTTCGAACCGCTCGGTGCGGAGGAAGCTCGCGTACTCGGCGAGGCGCGCCGGTTCGGGCTCGACGCCCTCGAACCACGTCAACAGGCGCCACGCGACCCAGCGTGGGCAAGCGTCCTGCTTCAACAGGATCGCGATGAGCTGATCGCCGTCGAGCGCGCCCGTGACGCCGAGCACCGTCTTCTCGCCGTCGTCGTGCTGACGGGTGCGGAACTCGAAGGTGCCCGTACGCGACGTTCCGCGGCCCGTCAGCGCGCGTGCCGCTTCCTTGACGTCCTCTTCCGAGTAGTTCCCCTGGCCGAGGCTGAAGAGCTCCATCAGCTCGCGCGCGAAGTTCTCGTTCGGGCTGCCCTTCCGGTTCACGTTGTTGTCGAGATACACGAGCATCGCCGGATCGCGCGCGATGCCGCGCAAGAGGTCGGCGTAGCTGCCCAGCGCGTTGCGACGCAGGAACTCGTGCTGTTGCAGCACGAGGAATCCGCGTTTCGTTTCCTCGATCGACGTCGTGAAGAATCCGTGCCAGAACAGCACCATCTTCTCGAGCAGCGGCGAGTCCGAGTTCTCCATCTCGCGGAACCACCAGCCGGTCGTCTCGAGCAACTGGCGCCGGTCCGCTTCGCGCGCGGTGCGCTTGAGCCGGTTCTGTTCCTCGGTCGAGAGGCCTTCGAGCTCCTTCTTCGTCGGCTCGTCGATGCGCTCGTAGGCGGGCATCTCCCAGTCCGCGTTCGGGTTCAGGAGGCGCTCGATCGTCGCGTCGAATCCGGCCGCGACCGCCGCATCGACCTCGGTCGAGCGCGCGCCGAATCCCGCGCGGTTCAGCAGGTGCTCGGCACTGCGCGCGTTCCACACGATGCCGGCCGGGGCCACGCGCGGCGACGGGGTCCGCGTCGCGGTCGCACTGGCAGAGGACGGGAGGACGAGCGCGAGTGTCAGCAGGGTCGTGAGCATCAGGTGTCTCGGGCAGAGCTTCCTTGGGAGGTTCGCCAGACGGTCGAGCCTCGGGATCCTCTTCGAACAGCGTCCAGGAACCACTCGATTCCGTCCAGGTTCCGACGCGTGCACAGCCTCGGGGTGGTCGCCTGCGGCACCGACGCCTAGAATACGCGGGAAATCAGCCCCTGAACCCGCCCACGGAAACCGCCACCATGCGCACCGCTTCGATCCTGGCCTCACTGGCCCTCGCCCTGACCTTCTCCGCCTGCCACACGACGCCCGAACTGCCGCACGGTCGCGTGATCGGCGAGACCATTCAGCCGCAGGAGACGCATCGCTTCGCGGTCATCGACGCCGAGCCGGCCAAGTTCTACGACCAGACGGTGCTCGTCGAGGCCACGGTCCAAGCCGTGTGCCTGAAGAAGGGTTGCTGGATGAAGGTCGAAGACCAGGGCAAGGTCGCGATGGTGCGCTGGGAGTCCGGCTGCGGCGGCCAGTACGCGTTCCCGACGGACGCGGTCGGCAGGCGCGTGCTGATCCAGGGCTCGTTCTATCCCAAGAAGATCAGCGAAGCCGACGCGGAGCACATCCAGGAAGAAGCCGGCGGCCAGGTCGAGATCCCGCGCGAGGGCTACGAGTTCAATGCGTCTTCCGTGATGATCCTGGATCCGGCGCAGTAGCGCGGACAGATCGCGCAGTCACTGCGGCGGTTCTCGCGTGACCGCGCCGCTTCCCGAGCGTGTCAGCGTGTGCGCGCCAGCCGCCGCCACTCCTGCGTTCCGCCGACGTTCGGGTCGTAGCCGGTCTCGTTCGACAGCACGTACTCGCCCTGCGGGTTCACCCACACGTCGTCGTAGCCGGCCGGCAGTTGGACGGGCCGCCCCTCGAACGGCTGGTCGTAGGTCTCGACGCCGCGGATCGACTCGCTGAACTCACGGGCCATGCGATCCTGCGAGGTCTGGCGCGCCTCCCACGACGAGCGCATGGAAGCCAGGATCGCGTCGTTGTTGCGCGAGATGCGCTTCGAGAGCTCGCCCGCATCGCGGATCGCCTGCAACTGGTTGCGCCGTGACATGTCGAGAACCTGGACGTAGCCGGCGTACCAGGGCAGCTCGACCCGGAACGACGCGACCATGGCCTGGAGCAGCGGGGCGAGCACGTCGATCCGGTCCTTGGGCGCGTGGAACGAATACTGGTGCTCCAACGACCACTGCACCATCGTCGGCAGGAGCGGCGAGCGCGCGGTCACGAGCGTGATGTAGACGTCCTCGGCAATCGTGCGCCCGCCTTCGTCGTACTCGAGGCGCACGACGCCGGCGCTGACGCGTTTCGTGACGCCGGCCTCGACGACGTTTTTCTCGACCTCGCGCGCGACGGCGGGCAAGGGTTTCGAACCCACGACCTTCAGGTCGCGGACACCCGCGCGGTAGGCCGGCACGAACAGGTCGCGCACGTACTGCTCGACGTCATGCGGCGGCGCCCACACGACGCTGCCCAAGTAGTTCTGTCCGCGCTGGGCAGCGAAGGCACCGCTCTCGTCCCAGCAGCCGGGAACGACGGGGAAGAGCTCGAGCCCGACGCCGGCCGCTGTGTCGAACGCGCGGAAGCGGGCACTGGCCAGATTCGCGTACTGCATCTGCCACTGCACACCGCCCTCGGTCTTCCATCCGGTCGGGACGAGCAGCGTGAACGCCGTGCAGCCGATTCCCGGATCCTCGATCGCGAGCGGACGCAGTCGTAGCGCAGGGCGCGGCGTGCCGATCGATGCAGGATCCCCAGCGCCGCCTGCGGCCGGGGTGCAGGCACCCACTGGATGGACCAGCGCCGTGACGAGAAGGAAGACGAGCGGAGGGAACGGGCGACGCATGGCAGGAGCCTCGAGAACGGCCGAGCGCCAAGCTACCCCCGTGGGTCCAGCCGCGTCAGGCCCAGCGAGTCGGTCGCCTGCGCGTAGGGGGGCGTCCTTGTGGATCCGCACCCCGTCGGGGATCGTAGAGTCGCCGATGGGACGCTCGAAACGAGGCAGAGATGCCGAACACCCCGCGCAGTCCGCGGCCAGTCCATCGGCACCGACCGCAGAGCGCAGTCGACGGGACGCCATCGACCTGACGGTCCGGGCCGTCACGGCTGCCACGGCGGTGGCCGGCGCCGTGCTGGGCTTCCTGGGCTTTCAGAACGCGCGGCGTGTCGAGGAGCAGTCGAACGTCCAGCGCGCGACCGTCGATTGCCTCGCCGCGGAGAGCAAGCTCGACCGTGCCTGGGACGCGCTCGGCGGAGCGCCGCTCGCGACCGCGATCCAGCACTACAACTCGGACGTGCGACGCCTCGAGGACGCGGCGGCGTTGACGCGCGAAGCCGAGATCCTGTGTGCTGCGGTGCACGGCCGAGCCCAGCGCATCCGCGGGCACGTGCTGCGCGCGCAGGGCCGGTCCGCGGACGCACTCGCGGCGTTCGAGCGCGTCGCCTCCGAAGATCGACGCGACGCACTGGCCGAAACAGGGGTGGGGCTGGCGCTGTCGGACCTGAGTCGCGATGCGGATGCGCTCGCCGCGTTCGAGCGCGCAGCCTCGATCGATCCCGCCGACACGTCGATACGGGGTTGGCGCGCGAACGCGCTGGCGAGGATCGGCCGCTTCGACGAGGCTCTCGCGGAGTACGACGGCGTCTTGGCCGTGGACGTGGGCGATCCCGTGCCGCTCGTCGGGCGCGGCAACGTGTTGCGTGCGCTCCATCGGCCGGAAGAGGCGCTGCAGTGCTTCGAAAAGGTGTTGCAGCGTGATCCGCGGCAGGCACAAGCCCACTTCGGTCGCGGGAACACGTTGTCGGAGCTCGGCCGAGCGGAGGAGTCGCTGGCCGCGTTTACGCGCTGCATCGAACTCGATGCGGACGCGACCGGTGGACGCATCGGTCGCGCACAGGTGCTGCAGACACGCGGCCGCTTCGCCGAGGCGCTCGTGGACCTCGAGACTGCGAACCGGTTGGACCCGGGCGATGCGAACGCGCACATCGTGCGCGGCAGCGTGCTGCTCGACCTCGATCGACTGGCCGACGCGCTGTCGGCGTACGACGCCGCGCTGGCTTTGCGGGCCGGATCCGAGTCCGCTCATTTCGGGCGCGGAAATGCGCTGTTCAGGCTCGAGCGTCATGCGGAAGCGCTGGAAGCCTACCAGCGCGCTGCGGACATCGACCCGCGCGACGCAGCAGCACGGAACGGCATCGGAAACGCCCTGCGGTGGCTGTCGCGAGCGGAGGAAGCCCTCGCCGCGTACGACGAGGCCCTGCGCATCGACCCGCGTTTCGCGCCGGCGCACAACGGCCGGGGCAATGCACTGGGCGACCTGACGCGCTTCGACGAGGCTCTCTCAGCCTTCGAGAGCGCGATCGCGATCGATCCGA
>JBBQCC010000167.1:0-9781 GCA_038318285.1 Planctomycetota bacterium
GCCGAAGTTACCTGGCTCCGTACGGGGTTTTCAGCCGGCTTGGCTGGCTGCGAGTCCGATCTCGCGCACCATGACGTTCTTCCAGTCCAGCTCGGGGCATTCGCCGTAGAGCTGTTCGAGCGCGTAGTACTCGCGCGCTTCGGGCTGCAGGACGTGCACGACCACGTCGGCGTAGTCGAGGAGGACCCACCAACCGAGGTCGGATCCCTCGGCGCGCGAGTGCTTCTCGCCCAGCGCCTTCAGCCGGATGTGGATCTCATCGTGGATCGCCTTCACGTGCGGGCGCGAGCTGCCGCTCACCAGCACGAAGTAGTCCGCGACCTTGATGTGTTCCGAGACGTCGTAGACGCGAATGTCGACGCCCTTCTTGGACTCGGCGAGACGTGCGGCGAGTGCCGCGAGGACCTTGGGTTCGATGTGTGCTTCTCCGCTCGGTGCTGGACGCGAATCCTGCCGGCCGCGTCTCCGCACAGTCTAGCCGGTGGGGAGCAGGGCGGGGAGTCACCCAGCCCAGACGCGACGCTCAGGCGTCGACCCGCGGCTCGCTCGGGTGCGCGGCGGTCACGCCCGGATCCGCCGCCACTGCGGCCAGGGGGGCGTCGTGAGCACGCTTGCGGCGGATCCGGCGCCAGACGAAGACGCCGAGAACGAGCACCGCGACTCCGATCAACACGAAGTGGTTGGCCTCGGAGACCGCCTTCGCGGCCCCGGACAGGTTCTCACCGAACTTCTCGAAGAAGAGGTGCGCGACCCAAATCGAGGTCGGCACCGAGACGAGAACGCCCAGGCTGTCCAGCACGAGGAACCGCACGAAGCTCATGCGCAGCGTGCCTGCTGTGAAGTACCCCGGGATGCGCAATCCGGGCAGGAATCGGCACGTGAAGATCGCCCAGTTGCCGTTGTCGGCGAACTTGCGCTCGAGCTGCGCAAAGCGCTCGGGATGCAGCACGCGCGCGACGAGCTTCGACTTCAGCGCCGCGAGTCCGAAGCGTCGACCGAGCCAGTAGGGGATCGAATCGCCCAGCAGGATCGCGGCCGAGCAGACGAGCGTGATCTCCCAGAACCCGACGTGGCCCTCGGTCACGAGCAGACCGCAGCCGATCAGCGTGATCTCCTCGGGCAGCGGCGCGCCGAGTCCGCACAGCATCAGCACCGTGAACGGCGCCAAGTAGTGAAAGCGCGTGAACCAGTGCGTCAGGTACTCCAAGGAGTCCGCGAAGAATCCGACCAGCAGGAACACGGCGCGTGATCGTAGCGACGACGCGCCCGGACCGTACGGCTCGGGTGTCTGTGCGCGGCAAGTTCGCGCCCGTTCAGTTGGCGCGTTCGGCTTCTTCGCGCGCGAGCCGCGCCGCCTCGGCCGCGACCGGCTCGGAGGCGGCCGCCGCACGCTCGAACGCCTCCGCGGCGCGCGTCCAGGCTTCCCGGCGCGAGATCGGCAGCGTGCGCTCGCCGTCCTCCTGGTGCGCGAGGGCCAGGTAGACGATGCCCATCTTGAACGCGACCGGTCCTGGATTCGCGGCCTCGTGCTCGCCGCGATCGAGGATGGCGATGCCGTACTCGACCCAGCGCCGGCGCTCGGCGAGGGATGCGCTGCGCCGCGGCGATCCGCGTTCGAACACCGCGTGGTGCGCCAGCAGCTTCCAGCCCTCAGGGTCCTCGGGATCGAGCAGCAGCGCGCGGTCGGCGTGGCGCCAAGCGCGCGCTTCGTCGCCGGCGGTCGCGGCCGCGTCGAACCGACCCCACTCGATCGCCGCTGCGATCGGCGCGACGGGGCCGAGCAGCCGGCTCGCAAACGTGCCCTGCGCGGCAAGCCGGTTGGCGGGCGTCGATGCGATCGCGTACCACGCCAGCAGTCCCGATGCGGCGAAACAGACGGCGCGCGCGACGAACTTCACGGACGTCCTTCCGCGCCGCGACTGGACAGCGCGCAGCCGATCGCGACGCAGGACACGGCGACGATGTCGTTCATGATCGTTGGTGCCGACGGAGCGCGCCCGCTCGCGACCAGCGCGAGTTCCTCGGCGATCCCCGCGCCCGGCAGCCACGTGCAGCTCGCGGCGTCCGACCACCAGATCGCGCACCACACCGCCGCGAGCGTGCCCAGCGTGAGCAGTGGCGACATCCACGCGCCGAGACCGAACGCCAGGGCGGTCCACGTGAGGAGGGCCAGCGCGACGTGCGCGGCGAGGCGCAGCGCGGGCGCGTCCGGCGATGCGACGCGCCACAGCGTCACGTCGTCCGAGGCGAGGAAGCCGCGCGCGCCGTCCTCGGGCAGCGCGAGTTCGAACTCGACGACGCCCGCTCCGCTCTGCACCTCGACATCGACGCCGCCGCGCGGCAACACGTGCGTCGTTCCGTGTGTCGTTTGCGCGGTCTCGGAACTGTCGTCCGCGATTCGCCGCGCTCGGAACACGACTTCACCGCCGCCGCCCGCGCTGATGCCCAACGAGACTTCGACGCGTGCGTGGAGAACTTCGCCCGCGGGCACCGCGCTGCGCCACACGAGCGGGTGTTCGTCGTCGAAGAGCGCGTGCTCGGGCCCCGTCGCGCGGCCGGCGAACGCGAGCGTGGTGTCGGAACGGCTCGGGCCGAGCGCGACGACGCCCGTCCACGCGGCGGTCAAGGCGAGCACGGCCAGCGAAGCGCCGACGACGGACGCGAAGCTGCCGCGTGCGCCGCGCGCGCTCGACACCGAGGTCCAGGCGACCTCCCCTGGCGTGCGTAGGCTCGCGGCGCGGTGGAGGAGCAGCGGAACGACGAGTGCGAGGAACGCGGTCCACGCGCCCTCGATCCAGGCTGCCGCGCGCGCGCCCTTCACGCTGACGGAGCCGGCCTGCGCCAGATCGCTGGCGGTGCCCGCACCGGCCGCGATCCAGAGCGCGAGTCCGGCCGCGCACAGCACGCCGACGTTCAGCATGCGCCGCGCGGCCAAGCCTGCGAGCCGCGCGTTCACAGCGCCGTGCGCGCGCTGCGGTAGATCGCGAGCAGTCCGCCGCCGTCCAGGACTTCGGCAGCGCTACCGCGGCGCGCGATGCGGCCGTCGAGCAGGACGACCACTTCGTCGCAGCGGTCGGCGAGGTCGCTCGCGGCGTGCGACGCGACGACGACGGTCGTCCCCATCGCGCGCGCTTCGTCGAGGAGCTCGTGCAGCACGATGAAACCCTCCGCGTCGAGCCCAGCGGTTGGCTCGTCGAGCAGGACGAGTTCGGGGGCGTGGATCCAAGCCTGCGCGATGCCGAAGCGTCGCAGCATGCCGCGCGACGAGCGGCCGAGCGATTGGCACGCATGTTCGGTCAGACCCACGCGCTCGAGGCTCGCCTCCGCGCGGCGCGCGACCTCGCGTCGGTCGAATCCGTGGATCGACGCTGCGAGCCGCAACGCCGTGCGGATCGAAAGGTCGCGCGGGAAGAGGACGTCGTCGGATAGCCAACCGACGCGGTTCGCGGAGGCCGCTTGTCTCGCGGTGACGCCCAGCACGCGGATCGTGCCCGTGTCCGGCGCTTCGACACCGGCGAGCAGGCGCAGCAACGTGGATTTGCCCGAACCGTTCGGCCCCGCGAGGCCGAGCGTCGCACCCCGCTCGAGCGTCAGATCGACACCACGTAGGACCGGCGTGCGCACGCGTCCGAACCAGCGCACGTATTCCTTCTCGACGCGCGTGAGTTCGAGCGCGGGGCTCCCCTTCGACGACGCGTTCCCGTTCGACGACATCGCCGGGAGCGTACAGCCGCGCACCTCGGCGGGGTAATCCTGACCGGCGGGGCACTGCGAAACGCCGCGGTGCCCGACCGGCTCCGCGGGAGTCGGCCGGGCACCGCGGTGCAAGATGTGGCGGGATCAGGGGGCGAACGTGATGGAGATCGCGTCCGAGCTGTTCACACCGAAACCCTGCGAACCCTGGTCGAGGAACACGAACTGGTAGTTCCACGTCGAGCCGGGCAGCACGGTGCCCGCCGGGTTCTGCTGGCTGGCGAAGTTCACCGGGTGGAACGCCGACCCGGCCAGGTTCGCCTCGAGGAAGCGCATGCCAAAGACCATCCCACCGACGCATTGGATGCCGTCGCCGAAAGGAACCTGGGCCTGCGACGTGCCGTACACGAAGCGACCGCGCGCGCCGCGCGGTGCGCCGTCGACGCACAGCTTCAGCGAGTTGTGCGAAACGCTCGCGTCACCGAGCGGCAGGATCGAAGCACTGCGACTGCTCGAATTCGCGTTCGCCGTGCAGTAGCGCGTCGCGATGGACGACGTGTCCAGCAGGGTCACCCAACCGTTCTGCGGGCCCGTTTGTGCGATGCCAACGGCGCGATCCGCGCTGGCGACGACGCCGTCGCACCACTGGTAGAACGCGTTCGCGGGCGCGAGGCGCTGCTCGAACGCCTTGCCGCCCGTTCCCAGATGGAACAGCGAGATCGTCGAGTTGCCCGTGACGAGCGCGCGTCGCCCGTCGGGCGTGATGGTGACGTCCGTCGGGCGCGTGTTCGGGATCAGCGTGGACGAGATCGCGTCGAGGCGACCGCGCGCGATGCTCCAGAAGTACACGCGCGTGTCGGCGAGGTTCGGCGCCTGAGTCAGCGTCAGCGCGAAGTCGTCGGACAACGCGACCGAATCCAAGCCCGACTGGTAGCCGTCCGTGGCCGACGGCGCGTCGAACCAGTCCGCGGGTGTCAGCGTGCCGTCCATCGGCAGGCTCGGGAGTCGGTACAACGCGACGCCCGCGCCCGTGCGGACGAGTGCGCGCGTGCCGTCGGCCGTGACGCCCAGGTCGTGCGGACGGCCCGGGATGCGGCCCGACCAGCGCGCGCCCGACCAGTCGATGACCTCGACCTGCGTGCTCGGGCCCGGATTCTGCGGGTCGGTGACGTTCGCCAGGGTCACGACCAGATCGTTCGTCACCTCGACGGAGTCGACGGCCGTATCGAAGAACGGACCGGGATCGTTCGTGAGGGCGCCGCCGAAGATGCGCGTCGCCGTGCTGCCCGAAAGCGTCCAGACCGCGAGGCCGAGTTCCGAACGCACGACCGCGTGCACGCCGTCCGGCGTGATCGCGACGTCGTGCGGCGCGCCGCGCAGGTCGCTCAGACCGGGAATGCCTGTCTCGCCGATGACGATCGGATTCCCGCCGCCGCTCGGATGTAGGTCCCAGATCGTGACACGCGTGCGCGCCGGCGCGTTGAACGGCACGCTGCCGATCGAGAGCGTCACCGCGTGCCGATCCGTGACCGCGACACTGTCCGTGTCGAACGAGTAGGGGATCGAGTTCGAGAAGTCATAGAGCGGCGCCGCACCGGCGCGAAATCCGATCTGTGCGCCGCTCGCGAGGTCGAAGAGGAACGCGCCGCCGACCGTGTTGATGTCCGTGTTGCCGCCGCGCACGACCGCGATCGTGCCGTCGGGCGTGATGGCGACGTCGTTGGGATGCGTGCCGATCAAGGGCTGCGCCAGGATGGGCCCGGTCGGATTCGTCAGGTCGAAGATCGCGCAGCGGTTGCCCCCGAGGACGATCGCGCGCGTGTTCGTCACCGCGACGGCATCCAGGACCTCGCCGCACAGCTGCGAGAGGTCGACCGCCGGGATCGCGACCTGTTGACCGGAATTGAGGTCGTAGATCAGCGCGTACCCGTTCGACCGGTTCTGTCGCAGCACGGCGTAGTGCTGGTCGGGAGTGATCTCGACATCGTCGATGGCGAGCAGGTTGTTGGCGGACGACAGGACGGTTTGCGCGGGGGCGGTCGCGGCCAGGGCCGCGACGAACGCCGACGCCGCGAGGGTGCGCGGGAGGGACATACTCGAACTCCGTGGAAGGGGGCGGTCCTGATGACTCACCCAGAATTGCCAGTTCCGGCGCAGCTAGAGGCGTGTCACCGCCAAGTCACGGCCCGCCGACGTGCTCGCGCAAGAATCGCGCGACTTCGTCGACCCACTCGCTGCGCTGCAGGAACCCGCCGCCGTTGTGTCCGCCCTGGGTCCTGAGGAACTGCTTGGGTCCGGGATGCGCGGCGAAGAGTCGCTCGCCGTGCGCGAAGGGTACGAGCCCGTCCTCGGGGCTGTGCGCCACCAGGAAGGGGACCCGGACGTTCGGGATCTTCGCGATCGAGTCGTACCGAGTGCGCGAAATCCAGCGCACCGGCAGCCACGGGTAGACCTCGGCGCCGACGTCGGCCAGCGCGGTGAACGTGTCCTCGACGATCAGCGCGGCCGGTGGCCGGCGCTGGGCGAGCTCGATCGCGATCGCGCCGCCCATCGACTCGCCGTAGATCACGGTGTGTGCCGCATCGAACCCGCGCGCGGCCAACAGGTCGAGCGCAGCTTCGCCGTCGAGGTACGTGCCTTCCTCGGAGAGCGTCCCGCGACTCTTGCCGTACTGCCGGTAGTCGAACAGGAGGACGTCGTACCCGAGCAGGCGGAACGTCTGGGCGAGGGGGAGGCGGTCCTCGATGCTGCCCGCGTTGCCGTGACAGATCAGCACGGCGCCGCGCGGGTGCTCGGCCTTCACGTACCAGGCGTGGAGCGTCGCGCCGTCGCGCGTGACCAGTTCGAGGTCGTCGAACTGCGCGCCGATCGCCGCGGGGGTGAGCGTTGGGGGCGGGCCCGGGTACCACACGAGCCGATCCTGGAAGAACCAGGCGACGAAACAGACGATCGCGTAGAGCACGACCGGAGCGCCCAGGATCCACATCCACACGCTCTTCACCTTCCTCTCGGGGACCGGGGGCTGCAAGGTTGCAGATCCTAGTGTGCGCGACGCGACGTCGGCCGTGGCGCGTGCCGGAAGTCGTCGGTACGAGAACCGCGCGTCCCGCTTCCTCGCACGGCGCGCTAGTCTGGCGCACGATGCCGCGCATCTACGTCCTGTCCGGTCCCGACCTCGGGCGCACTTTCGACGTCGAGACGGGCGCGACCTTCGGCCGCACGGCCGAGTGCGCGGTCGTTTTGCGCGATGCCTCCGTCTCGCGCTCGCACGCGCGGCTCGAAGGCGGCGCGGTGGGCTGGCGCATCGTGGACATCGGCTCGCGGAACGGCCTGTTCACGCGGGACGAGCGCGTGCAGGGCGTCGACCTCGCGGACGGCGACGAGTTCCGGTTGGGCGAGGTCCAACTGCGCTTCCGCGCCGACGTCGCCGCGCCGGAAGTCGCTCGCCCCGCCGCCGCCGGGCCCGAGATCCACTTCCACACGGGCGGCGACCTGAACGATGACGCGCTGGCCGCGCCGGAGGAGATCGAGCTCGAGGGCGACTGGTCCACGGCGGCGGCGCCACCCCTGCCGCCGGCCGCGAGCGCTCCTTCCGGGGCGAGCAGCGGATCTGGGGCGAGCAGCATGCGACCCGCGCCCGTCGCCGCCCCGCGCTCGCGCGCGATCGATGAACGCGCGCGCAAGCTTGCCGCCGCGGGCGTTGCCGTCCCGCGCGCGACGCCGGCCGAAGCCCGCGGCGTGCTGCAATTCCACAAGGTCGAGCAGGCCGAAGGTGTGCTGCGCCAGGATCTCGGCCAGCAGCCGGCGTGGCTGCGCTACACGGTCATCCTCGTCGTGCTCGCCGTCACGCTCGGACTGGCGTGGCTCGGATTCCAGGCGGCGACGGCCGCGAAGGCACGCCTCGCGCCGGCGGATGCCGTGAGCGACGAACCGCGCTGACTCGCGGTTGCGATCAACACGAACCGCGCTGACTCGCGGTTGCGATCAACACGCACCGCGCTGACTCGCGGTTGCGATGAGAACGACCGCGTGGACGCGCGATCAGGACCGCGTGGACGCGCGATCAGGACCGCGCGGCTTCCGCCCGACGCTGCAGCTTGTTCACCACGTCGTGGGGATCAGGCCAACCGCCGCCGAGGAGCTTCGCGAGGAAGCCGCCGTCGCGCGACGCGACCAGCTCACCGTCGGCGAGCACGTCGAATTGACCGCTCGAACCCTTCGTCATCTCGACCTCGAGGCCCAACTCCTCGCGGATGTGCGCGGCGAGACCCGCCGCGCGTCGTTCGAAGCCTCAAGCCGTGCAGTACAGGATCTGGATCTTCATCGTGGGGGCGAGTCTACACGAGTCCTCGGCAGCGCGATCGCGCACAGCGCCTCGCACCAGATGCTGGCGCCCAGATCCCATGTGAACAGGGCTGCATGCGCCGCCGCGCGGTCGAGGTCCGCGTCATCGAGCTCGAGTGCGTTCCGGATCGCGGCGACGCAGGCGCGCGCGTCGTCGGGCGGGAATCGCGGCGTGTCCGGCGCGGCGATCTCGGGCAGAGCGCCCGCGTCCGCGATCGCCAGCGGCGCGCGCGCGCGGTGGGCCTCGAGCACGCCGATGCCGAAACCCTCCAACTTCGAGGGCAGTACGGCGGCGGCACAGGTCGCGAGGATCCGGGGCAACGCTTCCTCCGCGTAGGCGCCGCGGAAATGGACGCGCGCGGCGATGCCGAGGCGCGTGGCGATCCGTGTCAGCCGAGCGATCTCGTCCGGCTTGGGCGCGCCCCACAATTCGAGGTCGGGCAGTCCCGGATCTAGCGCCAGCGCAGCCAGCAGGACGTCGACGTTCTTGCGCGGCTCGAGATGCCCGAGGTGGACAAGCGGTGCCCCCGCGCGCGACCCGCGCGGTAGCGCTGAACCCGCGCGCGACCCGCGCGGTAGCGCTGAACCCGCGCGCGGCTCGCGCGGCAGCGGCACGAAGTGATCGCCGCCGTTCCCGATCACGCATGCATCCGTCACGCGCAAGTGGGCCCTGATGTCACGCGCGGACGCGCGACTGACGGTGAACACGCGCGCGGCGCGACGCGCTGCGCCGCCCATCAGCGGTCCGGCCAACAAGCGCCGAGCGGTCGACGTCTCGGGCAGCACCAACGCGCGCAGGTCGTGGATCGTCAACGTGAACGGCACTGGGATCGATCGCGGCACGGGGAAGTGCGCCGTGTGCACGACGTCGAACGGACGTCCGGCTCGGCGCGCGGCATCGAGCGCGCTGCGCAGCGCGAACCCTTCAGCCGCAGCGCGCGCGATCGGCGGTCCGGATGGGACTTCGCTCGCGATGCGCTCGACGCACACCGGGAGGTCGAAGGCGATGCGATCGCGACCTTCCAGCACGGCCAGCCCGCCGCCACGCTCGTCGAGCCGCCGCGCGAGACGCGGCAAGAGTTCAGCATTGTGTCGACGTACGCCACCCGCCGGCTGCCCCAGCACGACACCGCTGACGAGCACGCGCGGCGCGTTCACGCTCCGAGCTCCAGCCAGACCTGTTCGACGAGTTCCGCGCTGCGATCCCACGTGAACTGCGCCGCGTGCTCGATGCGGATGCGTCGATCGTTCGTTGAGTCCGCCAGCGCGCGCGCGAGCCCGTCGGCAACCGACGCAGGCTCGTCCGGATCGACGGGAATCCCGGCGTTTCCCGCGACTTCGGCCTGTGCGCTGCCTTGCGTCACCAACACCGGCGTGCCGGCGGCGCAGGCTTCGAGCGCGGGCAACCCGAAGCCCTCCGAACGCGCGAGCAGGGCGACCGCCGCGGCGTTGCGGTACAGCGCCGCGAGCTCCTCGTCCGTGACGTCGCCGACGAAGACGGCGCCGCCCGCGCTGCCGACGCGGTCCTCGACCGGCCCCGTGACGACGAGCACGAGATTCGCGCCGCCGCGTCGGCCGAGTTCGATCGCTCCGCGCTGTAGCGCGTCGAGGCGCTTCTTCGCGCGCCCACCGCCGGCCGACAGGACGTACCGACCGCGCGCGATCCCGTGACGCCGCAGCACGTCGCCGTCCGAGGTCAGCGAGGCGCTGGCGCCTGCGATGCCGGCCAAGGAAGCGTCGAGTC
>JBBQCC010000168.1:0-9675 GCA_038318285.1 Planctomycetota bacterium
CTCGTACATGATCCGCTTGCGCGTGCAGTAGCGGCAGTAGATCGCGCACGAGTTGCTGATCACCATCAGCACGCGGTCGGGATAGCGGTGCGTGATGCCCGGCACCGGCGAGTACTGCTCCTCGCCCAGCGGATCCTCCTCACCGACGTCGCGGAAGTCGTACTCGCCCTGCAAGGGCACCGAGTGCTTCAGGATCGGGTCGTCGAGGTCGTCCGGGTCGATCAGCGCCATGTAGTAGGGCGGGATGCCCATGCGGAAGTCGCGCAGGACTTCCCGCTGCATCGCGGCTTGCGGCGCGAGCTTCGGGACGAGCTTCAGCAGCTCGTCGACCGTCGTGACGCGATTGCGGAATTGCCAACGCCAATCGTTCCACTGCGCGTCGGTCGCGTCGGGGAAGAAACGTTGGCGGCCTGTAACTGGGTGCGTTTCGGGAGCCGCGGGAATGGAACGCTGCGACTCGACGGCCGAGGGGGCGGCCGCGGGAGCGGTGGGTTGCATCAGGGGAACTTCCTCAGGCTGCTGCGCTCATCTGCTGAACGCGCGCCGAGTTGGGGGAGATACGAACGGCGACCGGGTGCGAGCGCGCGGCCCGCATCCAGACTTGGGGGCAGCGGCTCGGAGTCCGCGCGCAAGGGCAGGGCCAATGCATCGCGAGTTCGAGCCACCACGGTAGGAACCGAATCGCTGCTCACGCGCGGTGTGCGAACGTTCGGGTCAGGGGGATTTGGGAAGCGATCGGCGACGCTCGTGCCAAGGACCACGGAAAATCCGTGGCCCTGGGTTTGGGGGGAGGCCGAGCGACGGGCCGTGGGCACATCGTCCTTCTACCGATGTCGAGCGATCGATTGAAGCGGAGTCCGCGGATTCTGGCGAAGGATCGAACGACTTCGACGGCGTCCACACGGAGGTCTCGGCGATCGAGTTCCTGCCTCGCACCCGACCGGCCGGAACCGGACCGATCGGTCCTTGGCCGCGACAGCTCGCGGATCGTCGCGACGAGCCTCGCCCGCCAACCACCCGTCGTCAGCGTGCAGCCGATCCGTGCGAAACGCGCCAGAGAACTGCGCTTTCCACGCGATCTCCACAGCGCTCCCCGCGACGCTCTCCAGCGGGAGCGTGCTCAGCGCCGGGCTGCCACCCACGCGCGCCACGGTCGGTAGACCAGGGCACCCAGGGCGAGGACTGACCCACCGATCGCCATCGCGCGCAGGTTCGCCTGCGCCAGGTTGCCCGCGACGACCGCGAACGCCGTCGCCAGATACACGCACGCCGCCCACGTGCCGAACCGCGAACGGAAGGGCCAGACGATGCCCGGTCGCGCGCGCAAGCGCAGCAGCGAGTACGCGACCAGTCCGTGGAAGATCCACTCGACGAAGACGACCGAGTCCACGAGCTGTTCGGCGCCGCCCCACAGCCAGTACCCGAGCGCCAGGGCCAGTTGGACGAGCAGTGCCGCGACCGGCGCACCGGTTCGTGGGCTCAGCCGCGCGAAACGCTCGAAGAAAAGGCCCTCGCGCGCCATGGCGACGAACAGCCAGGGGCTGGTCAGGATCGTGACGATGCACACCCCGAGGGCCGAGATGCCCATCGCGCCGCGCAGGATCTCGCCGCCGGTCGGACCCAGCGTGCGGCGCGCGAACTCGCCCGCGAAGGCCGGGTCCGCCGCCAGCCCGCCGACGCCCAGGACGTGCAGGTAGCCCAGGTTGATCGACAGGTAGGCCGCGGTGACGATCGCGACGCCCAGCAGAATGGCGCGCGGCAGCGTCTTGGACGGCTCGCGGACCTCGGGCGCGATGTAGCAGACCATCTGCCAGCCGCCGTACGCGAAGAAGATGGGCAGTAGCGAACGCAGGCTGCCGCGGACGAGGTCGCCGAACTCCGGCGCAGCGCCGGCGCTGGTGACCGCGGTGAGCTGCGCTGGCGCACTGGATCGATCGAACACGAGCCAGGCTCCGACCGCGAGCGCGGCGATCGCGCCCAGCTTCACCAGCGTGCAGGCGTTCTGGAGGACTGCTCCGGCTTTCACGCCGCACAACGCGACGCCGGTCACGCCCACCAGGATCAACGCTCCCGTCCAGCGCCCGGACGCGGTGTCGGGCGGACCCACGCCGGGCACGATGCCGGCCAGGTTCTGGACGCAGATCTGCATCATCACCGCGCTCGCGCCGGTCGCGACCACGCCCAGGACGACGAACGCGAACAGGAATGCGGGGAACGGGCCGAACGCTTCGCGCAGGAAGACGTACCAGCCGCCGGCCTTGGGGAACGCCGCGCCGAGCTCCGCGAAGACGAGCGCCGCGTGCAGCGCAACGATTGCGCCGAACAGCCACAACGCGAGGTACCACGTGGGATCGGGCACGTGCGCCGCGATGCGCGACGGGTTGTAGAAGATCCCGACACCCACGATGCCGCCGACGGTGAGCAGCGTCGCGTCGAAGGCCGAAAGTGTGCGCGGTTTCAAGGGAGGGGATGCAGCGCGGCGCGAGCGAGCGGTTCGCACGCGTCGGTCCTCGAACCACGTCCTGGGGATCGGGTCGAAGGCCCGGCGGCGCCTGACCAGCGGCCAAGAGCGTACGCCGGCTGCGTTCCATCCGCGCGTTCGCGCGCTGCAACCTTAGACTCCGCCGCATGTCCCGAACCCGACGCGCTCTCCTCGGAACCGCCAGCGTGCTCGTGCTCGTCGGCATCGGAGCCTTCCTGGCCTTCGACCGTGCGGTCGGCCGGCCGGCGGATCCGCCCGCAGACGTGTCGACGCTCTCGCCCGGGGCTCGTGCGCTCGTCGAGGCTGCGTTGCGCGATTTCAGGGGCAATCCAGCCTTCGACGATCACATCCACACGGTAGGAACGGGTGAGGACGGGAGCGGCGCGCGCATCAGCGCGAAGTTCACTTCGTGGTCGCATCCGCGCCAGCACGTGCAATTCCTTGCGTACCAACGCGCGTTCGGCATCGACGACGTCGCGCGCGCGGAGTCGGAGAGCAGCGCGCGGTTCCTGCGTCTGGCGCGCGGCGTGGGCGTGTCGCGCTTCGCTCTCTTGGCTTTCGACGCGCACTACGACCTGGACGGGACTGTGAACGAGGACGAGACCGAGTTCTACGTGCCCAACGAGTACGTCGAGCGGCTCGCGCGCGCGAACCCCGACGTGTGCGTCGCCGTCGCGTCGGTGCATCCTTATCGCGCGGACGCCGTACAGGAACTGGAGCGCTGCGCCGCCGCGGGCACGAAGATCGTCAAGTGGCTACCGAACGCGATGGGCATGGATCCTGCGAATTCGCGCTGCGACGCGTTCTACGCGGCGATGGCGCGCCTGGGCCTGACGCTGATCTCGCACGCCGGCGAGGAGCAAGCGGTCGAGTCGGATGCGACGCAGGAGTTCGGGAACCCATTGCGTCTGCGCCGCGCCCTCGACGCCGGCGTGCGCGTCATCGTCGGGCACTGCGCGTCGCGCGGGCAGGGCATCGACCTCGACGATCCAACGGGCGGACTCGTCGACAACTTCGACTTGTTCCTGCGCTTGATGGACGATCCGCGCTACGTCGGGCGCGTGTTCGGTGAGATCTCGGCACTGACGCAGGTCGGTCGCTCGGGTCGGCCGCTCGAGACGATGCTCGCTCGCACCGACCTGCACGAGCGCCTCGTGAACGGCAGCGACTACCCGCTGCCGGCGATCGATGCGCTGTTTCGGACGGGGGAACTCCGCGACGCTGGCTATCTAGACGCCACAGAAGCCGAGCAACTCGACGAGATCTGGCACGCGAACCCGCTGCTGTTCGATCTCGTGCTCAAGCGCACGGTGAAGCACCCCGTATCGGGCGTGCAATTTCCGGCGAGCGTGTTCCGCGCGCGCTGAATCATCACTCGCTGCAGCATTTCGCGCTGAACGAGCAGGCGCTCAGGCCGGCTTCGAATCGTCGTCGCGCCGGCCGTACGCCGTGTCTTCCAGCTCCTTGGATTCGCCGGTCTTCAGCCGATCCGATCTCCGACCCAGCCAGCGTTTCAGCATCTCGCCGAGCGCCGTCGGCGACACGGGCTTCGTCAGGAAGTCGTCCATCCCGGCATCCAGGCAACGTTCGCGATCACCGGTCATGGCGTTGGCCGTCATGGCGATGATGGGCACGTCCGAACCCTGCGAGCGCAGGATGCGCGACGCTTCGTAGCCGTCGCAGTCCGGCATCTGACAGTCCATCAGCACGAGGTCGTACGCCTGTTCGTTCGCCATGCGCACCGCGGCGAAGCCCTCGTCGGCCAGCTCGCAGCTGTAACCGAGCTTCTTGAGCAGGCCGATGGCGACGCGCTGGTTCACGGTGTTGTCCTCGGCCACCAAGATGCGAGCGCTGCGCATCGACGGTTCCTGGCTGCGCAGCATCCCGTTCGTGATGATGCCCGTGCGCTTCACACGCTCGTGGACGTCGATGCCGGACAGCAGGGTGGACGTGCACTCCTCGAGGCTGCCCATGCGGATCGGCTTCACGAGGTAAGCAGCGAAACCGAGTTCCTCCATGCGGCGCGATTCACCCGCTCCGCCGACCGAAGTCAGCATCACGAGCGGTGTCTCCGCGATCGCGGGATCGGCGCGCACCTGCTTGGCAAAAGTCTCGCCGTCGATGTCGGGCATGTCGTGATCGACGTAGACCAGGGCGTACGGACGTCCGTCGACGCGCGCGCGGCGCATCAGCGCGAGTGCGGTGCGCGCGTCCATGGCCTCGTCGCAGATCGATCCCCAACTGCGGGCGAACTGAACGACGATCGTGCGGTTCGTCGCGTTGTCGTCCAGTACGAGCAGGCGCGCCGGGGGCGGGCGCGTGGGCAGCGCGGCCGGCGGTTCCAGCGGCGCCGAGCACGGCTGCCAGGGAACGATGAACCAGAATGTCGAACCGGCATCGAGCTCGCTGTCCACGCCGATCGTGCCGTCCATCAGCTGCACGAGCTGTTTCGAGATCGCCAGGCCGAGGCCTGTGCCGCCGAACCTGCGCGTCGTCGACGCGTCGAGCTGCGAGAACAGCTGGAAGAGGCTCCTCTGGCGATCGGGGCTGATGCCCGCGCCGGTGTCGCGCACGGAGAAGCGGATGCCGGCGCGGCCGTTCTCCATGTTCGCGCGTCCGATCTCGACGACAACCTCGCCCTTCGAGGTGAACTTCACCGCGTTCGAGGCCAAGTTCAGCAGGACTTGGCGCAACCGCGTTGGGTCGCCGCGCATGCCGGCAGGAACGTCGCCGTGGATCAGGCAGGCCAGCTCGAGACCCTTCTCGTGTGCCTTCGTCGCGAGCGTCTTGACCGTCTCCTCGGCGACGCTGCGCAGATCGAAGTCGATGGTTTCGAGTTCGAGCTTCCCGGCCTCGATCTTCGAGAAGTCGAGGATGTCGTTCAGGAGCACCAGGAGGCTCTCGGCGGAATGGAGGACCGTACTGGCCGTCTCGCGCTGGTGGTAGTCGAGATCCGTGTCGAGGAGCAGCGTGGTCATACCGATCACGCCGTTCATCGGAGTGCGGATTTCGTGGCTCATGTTCGCCAGGAACTGAGACTTCGCCACGGTCGCGGCGCGCGCCTCGTCCATCGAGGTTTGGAGCTGCGCATTGACCTCCACGAGATCGGCCGTGCGTCGACGCACTTCGTTCTCGAGGTGGTCGCGCTGCTGGGCCAAGAGCTGGTCGCGCGCCTGGATCTCGTCGAGCATCCGGTTGAAGGACTCGACGAGTTCGTCCACTTCCTCGATCGTCGAGCCCGTCGCTCGCGCGGAGAAGTCTTGCTGGTGGCGGACGCGCTTGGCCGTCTCGGTCAGTGCGCCGATCGGACGCGAGATGCCGCCCTGCAGCGCGCGCGCCAGAAGCCACGCCATCACGACGCAGGCAAGCCATCCGCACGTCACGACCCAGACCATCTGCTGCTGACGCCGCGTGACGGGCTCGAGGTTGCTCGCCAGGTGGATCGTCCCCAGCCATTTGCCGTTGACGATGATCGCGTGCCGGACGACGACGTTGTCCTCGCCGAACCGTGCCCCATCCGGCGCCTCGCTGTCCACGTACTCGAACGTCGAATTCGGTTCGCGACGCCACTCGGCGAAGACGTGTCCCAGCTCGTCCGTGACGGCGGCTGCGCGTACGTGGGAGAAGCGTTCGAGCTGACCGAGTTGTTCCTCGACGAAGCGCGCGTCGTCGAATTCGAGCGCCGAGCGCACGTTCGTGCCGAGGACCTCACCGGCGACCTGTAGGTCGCCGGCCAGTGCCGCCTTCGCCTGCTGACGGTCGTAGAATCCGAAAAGGATCCCCGCGACGAGCAGAGCGACGCTCGTCGTGATCACGATGATCACCGTGAGTCGCGTACCGATCGAAGTGCGCCGACGTGAGCTCAACGTTCGTCCTTGTGCTCGACCACGCGCGAGAGCTTCAGGAGTTCCGAGCTGATCTCGAGTCCGCGTTCCTTCGCGAGGACGGGATCCGCGGCGATGCGGATCTTCGACTTCTCGACGAAGAACCCGAGCACCGCGCCGTCGCGCACCGATTGCTCGGTCGAACCGACGATCAGGATGGGCCGACCGTTGCAGGCCTTGATCACGGCCTCCAGCAACGGCGTCCGCTCTTCGGGCAGGTAGACCAGGTGGCACCAAGCTGCGTCCTCGACGTCGTCGAGCACGCGGACGACCAACGGGTGTGCGCCCGACTTCCTGCCTCTGCAGGTGTCGATCAGCGACTTGACGATCGGATCGTCGCCCAGGACACCCAGCACGAACGGTGACGTCTTGTTGTCGTGCGCGGAGCTCGGCCAGCGCACGTGCCGTGCGGCGAAGTTGTAGAGAAACGCCGCGATGACGGTCTCGGCATCGGGCGTCTCCACCGTGCGCGTCGCGGCTTCGACGTTCGGAGCGATCAGGCGCGCCCAGTTCGACGTCCCACCGCTGCCGAGCGCGAACGCGAGCGCGAGCCCGCACGTTGCCGTGACCTGCCACGGCTTGGCGTAGCGTGCAATCGAGTCGCCGTCGACGCGCCGAGACGCTCTCGCGAATGCGAAAACGCGTGGCTCCGCGCGCGGTTCTCCGCGCGGAAGGCGACCGGGACTGGGGGACATCGGGAAGCCTCGGCGGTCGGCCGAGGACTTCAGACATCGGACTCTGACGGCGGAAACCTGATCGGCCTGTGTCATTCCGGCCATGGCGGTCCCTTCGATCGCACCGCTGGTCGGGCAGTAACCGGAAAAGCCTTCGCATTCGATCAAGGTTCGGGCCGGCCGATTCGATCAACCCGATTGTCCGATGATTCCCACACGGCGCACCTCTTTGCTGTTCCTGGCCGCGCTCGTGCTGGTTTCCCATCCGGCGTGGGCTCAAGCGCCCGGTGACCCGGAGTTGGAGGTCGATCTCACCGAGATGTCCCTCGAGGACCTGATGCAGATCGAAGTGTCGATCGCGTCACGCTACGGGGAGAGGCTGCGCGACGTGCCGGCGGCGGTGTATGTACTGACCGGCGACGAACTCCGGCGGCAAGGCGTCACGAGCGTGCAGGAAGCGCTGCGCATGGTGCCCGGCTTCCACGTCGCGCAGTGGCGCACGCAGGGTTGGGACGTCGCTTCGCGCGGATTCACGGGCGGACTCTCCGCGCTGAACCAGTCGTTCACGAACCAACTCCTCTTGATGGTGGACGGAGTCAGCCTCTACAGCCCGGTCATGGCCGGGATCTGGTGGCCGCTCCTCGACATCCCGATCTCGGACATCGATCGCATCGAGATCATCCGCGGGCCGGCGGGGACTCTGTGGGGGACGAATGCGCTGAACGGAGTCGTTCACGTCATCACGAAGCGTGCGAACGAGACGCAGGGCGCACAACTCGATCTGACCGGCAGCACTTCGGGCGGTTCGGGAGACTTGCGATACGGAGGCAAGCTCGGCGACACGAGTTGGTTCCGCACCTGGGCTTCGTCCACGTACATGGGCGGACTGCGCGGAGACCGCGACGGCGATTGGCGCCTCGACAGCGTCGGTTGGCGATCGGACTGGGACGTGGACGCGACGAGTCATGTGCGCTTGCTTGGTACGGCCTACGCCGGCGTGTTCGGCCCGACGTACGTCGAGGAGGCCGACCAGAACAAGGCCGGTGGATTCCTGTCCGCGGAGTACACGACCGGATCCGACGCGGACCTGCAGCGCGTACAGATGTCGATCTGGCTGGATCACCAGACGATCCCGGACACTTTCACCAACACGTTCAAGCAGGACGTGCAGCAGCTCGATCTCGAGTGGACGCGGCGT
Source organism: Planctomycetota bacterium (assembly GCA_038318285.1). GTDB lineage: Bacteria > Planctomycetota > UBA1135 > UBA1135 > JAEUHZ01. The sequence goes on from JBBQCC010000168.1 coordinate 8,239, forward strand.
CAGCGCCTCGGCGAGTCGGCCAGTCTCTCCTATGGCCTCGGCGGGCGCGTCGTGCAGGCCGACTTGGGCAGCGACAACGGCTTCATCGACTTCGACCCGGGATTCCAGCGGATCTGGACCGCACGCGCCTTCGGGCAGGCCGAGTTCGACATCGACAGCCTCGATTCGAAGCTCGTTCTCGGACTCCAACTCGAGGAGTCAAGCATCGAGGACGTGCAGCTCCAGCCGAACGCGCGCTGGTTGTGGCACCTGGGCGAGGACACCTCGGTCTGGGCCTCCGTCGCGCGCGCGGTGCGCACGCCGTCGATCGAGGAGCGCGACATCGTGCAGCGCTTCGACCCCGGTGACGATCCGTTCTTCGAGGGTTCGCGCAGCTTCGAACCCGAGACGCTGATCGCCTACGAGGTTGGGCTACGCACGCGCATCGCCTCGAAGGTCTCGATGGACCTGACCGCGTTCTACAACGACTACGACAACCTCCAGACCCTGGAGGATCTCGACGGGTTCGCGCTCACGTTCGGCAACAAGGGCCGCGCCATCGCGCGCGGCGCGGAAGCCGCCGTGGACATCGACGTCTCCGAAGACCTGCGCCTGCGCGCGTCGTACACCTACTTCGAAATGGACTTCGAGGCCGATCCGAACAGTCTCGAGGAGCCGTTCATCGACGATCGCGACAACTATGTGCCAGTGCACCACGCCGGTCTGCGCGCCTACTACGACTTGGGCAAGGACTGGGAACTCGACGGCGCGATCTACTACGTGGACCGTCTGCCCTTCTTCGACGTAGACGCGTACATCCGCGTCGACGCGCGCGTCGGCTGGCGTCCGTGCGCGAGCACCGAGCTGTCCTTCGGCGTGACGAACGCGAACGACCCAGAACACCCCGAGGCGGGCCCGATCGAGATCGAGCGCGTCTTCTACGTCGGTCTGCGCACGACCTTCTAGGAGTCAGGCCGGCAGTGCGGAGAGCGTTTCCCAGCGCGCATACGCCGTGCTGATCTCGCGCTCGAGCACCGCGAATCGCTCCGTCGCCGCGGCGATCGTCGCGGGCGTGCCGCGGTAGAAGGCCGGATCGGACATACGCGTTTCCAGGCCCGATTTCTCGGTTTCGAGCACCTCGATGCGCGCCGGCAGCTTCTCCAATTCGATCTTCTCGCCGTAGGTCAGCTTGCGCGGCTTGGGCGCCGCTTCCGCGAGCGGCTTCGCACGCGCCTTCGCGGCAGGCTTCGCGTCCTCGCGTGCGCCGCGCCGCGCGACCCAGTCGGACCAGCCGCCGACACTCTCGGTGACGCGCCCCTCGTCGAACACGACGATGGACGTGACGACCTCGTCCAGGAACGCGCGGTCGTGGCTGACCAGAAGCAGCGTGCCCTGGTACTCCAGCAATAGGTTCTCAAGCAGCTCCAGCGTCTCGAGGTCCAGGTCGTTGGTCGGTTC
>JBBQCC010000169.1:0-9592 GCA_038318285.1 Planctomycetota bacterium
CGCGGCGTTCGCGAATCCCTGCTACACGCAGATCCACCCGACGTGCATCCCGGTCAGCGGCGAGTACCAGTCGAAGCTCACCTTGATGAGCGAATCGCTGCGCAACGACGGGCGCATCTGGGTCCCCAAGCAAAAGGGCGACAAGCGCGCGCCACACGAGATCCCCGAGGGCGAGCGCGACTACTACCTGGAGCGCAAGTACCCGAGCTTCGGCAACCTCGCCCCGCGCGATATCGCGTCACGAGCGGCGAAGGAAGCCTGCGACGACGGCCGCGGCGTCGGCAAGACGGGCCTGGGCGTGTACCTCGATTTCGCCGCGTCGATCCAGCGGCTCGGCGAAGGCGCGATCCGCGAGCGCTACGGGAACCTGTTCGAGATGTACGAACGCATCACGGACGAGAACCCCTACAAGGCGCCGATGCGCATCTTCCCCGCCACGCACTACACGATGGGCGGATTGTGGGTGGACTACGACCTGATGAGCACCATCCCCGGTCTGCACGTGATCGGCGAAGCGAACTTCTCCGACCACGGCGCGAATCGACTGGGCGCGAGCGCGCTCATGCAGGGCCTGGCCGACGGCTACTTCATCCTGCCGTACACGATCGCGAATTGGCTCGCGACCGCGAAGCTGGAGAAGATCGACGAGAACCACCCCGAGGTGCGCGCGGCCGAAGCGTCCGTCGCAGCGCGCGCGAACCGCCTGTTGTCGATCCGCGGCAAGCGCACGGCGACATCGTTCCACCGCGAGCTGGGCCAGATCATCTGGGGCGAGTGCGGCATGGCGCGCAGCGCCGAGGGCTTGAAAAAGGCCCTGAAACGCCTGCCCGAACTGCGTAGGGAGTTCTGGAGCGACGTGACCGTGCCCGGCGACAGCGGACAAGTGAACCCGTCGCTCGAACTGGCCGGCCGCGTCGCCGACTTCATCGAGCTCGGCGAGCTGATGTGCCTCGACGCGCTCGAGCGCGAGGAGTCGTGCGGCGGCCACTTCCGCGTCGAACACCAGACCGCCGACGGCGAAGCCAAACGCGACGACGACAACTTCTGTCACGCCGCCGCGTGGGAGTACGCCGGCGAGAACGTGAAGCCGATCCGCAACGTCGAACCGCTGCCCTTCGAGTTCGTCCACCTCGCCAGCCGGAGCTACAAGTGATGCGCGTCAAGTTGAACGTCTGGCGTCAGAAGAACGCGGCCGCGGCGGGCAGTTTCGAGACGTACGAAGCGAGTGACGTGAACGAGGACATGTCGTTCCTCGAGATGCTCGACGTCGTGAACGAGAAGCTCACGATCGACGGCAAGGAACCGATCTCGTTCGATCACGACTGCCGCGAGGGCATCTGCGGTTCGTGCAGCATCGTCATCGACGGTCGCCCGCACGGGCCGAAAGATCGGACGACGACGTGCCAGCTGCACATGCGCAGCTTCCCCGACGGCGCCGAGATCACGCTCGAACCTTGGCGCGCGGGCGCGTTTCCGGTCGTGAAGGACCTCGTGGTCGACCGCTCGGCCTTCGACCGCGTGATCCAGGCCGGCGGCTACATCAGCGCGCCGACAGGCAGCGCAGTCGACGGCAACGCGATGCCGATCGAGAAGGAGAACGCCGACCTGGCGATGGACGCTGCCGCCTGCATCGGCTGCGGCGCGTGCGTCGCCGCCTGTCCGAACGCGTCGGCGATGCTCTTCACCGCCGCGAAGGTGTCCCAGTTCGCGCTCCTGCCGCAAGGCCAACCCGAACGCTGGCGCCGTGCGCGCGCGATGGTCGCCACGATGGACGCCGAGGGCTTCGGCTCGTGCACGAACCACGGCGAATGCACGGCCGCGTGCCCGAAATCGATCCCGCTGGACCACATCGCGCGCCTGAACCGCGACTGGATCGGCGCGTCGTTCCGCGAGGGCCGTCGCAGCTCGTCGGCCGGCGACGGCGGCGCCGGTTGATGCTGGTGTCGACCAGCGTCAGCGCAGCTCGCTGGACGAATCTTCCTCGAGGTAGTCGTAGTCGAGGTCGTCGAAGCTCTGGGCGACATAGCCGACTTGCTTCGAGCGCTCGAACTCTTCGCCGTAGGCCTTCAGGACTGCGCTCTGCACGAAGTCGCGGGCTTCCTGGCTGATCGGGTGCGCGATGTCGGCGTAGAGGCGCGGGCGGCGGCGCTCGTCCATCTCGCCGCGGTCGTCCGCGAGGCGCGCGCCGCATTCGTTGCAGAAGCGCGCGCGGATGTGGTTCTTGGCCGCGCACGCGGGGCAGCGGTCGCACAGCTTGCGGCTCGGCATCGCCACGAAGAGGCCCTTGGCGCCTTCGATGATCTTGATGTCGCGCACGACCAGCGTGTCGTTCAGCGTCAAGCTCGCGAACGCGCGCAGCTTGTCACGCGCGGACAACAGCAGCTTGATGCGGATCTCCGTGATCTTCATCGACGGCACGCCTCGACTCGATCCAGGGGGTGAACGCACGGGAAAGAGTCCGCGCCGAGCACCGGGGTCGGTTCAACTTTCCGGTTCGAGTACGGCGCCGTGGCCTGCCGCGCGCACCACGCGTGCCATGCGCGTCTCGAGATTTGCGGCGCCCGCGGCGTCGAGGAGCCGCTGGAGATCGAAATTCGCCTCGTCATCGGAGTCGTATAGGCCGAACCAAGACGATCCGCTGCCGCACAGGCGCCAGTGCGCACAACCCTTGCGGTCGAACAGCGACCTCCACGCGGCGAGCGTGGGCACCGCGGCGAGCGCCGCCGCTTCGAGATCGTTTTCGATCGAGCCTCGAGCATGGATGGCGGGCTCCGTGATCCGCGCGCGCACCGTAGGGCGCTTCCCGTCGCGCGGCAAGGCCCGGGCGTACACCGCCGACGTCGCCGCGCCGCATTCGGGCGTCAAGATCGCGATCGACCAACGCGGCGAAGGCGCTTCCACCACCTCGACGAGCTCGCCCCGACCGGTCGCGATTCCGAGTCCAGTGCGAGCCTTCTGGAAGAAGACGCAATCGGAGCCAAGGCGCGCGAGCGCATGTGCGGCGACTGCGTCCGGAGGCGTGACACCGAGCGCGCGCGCGGCCGCGAGCCAGGCGGCGGCGGCGTCCGAGGACCCGCCGCCGAGCCCCGCGCGGCTCGGAATGGACTTGTGGAGCTCCAGGTCGAGCCCGCGCCGACCGTCGACGAGGCCCCGCTCGCGCGCGTCGGCCAGGAGCGCCTCCGCGGCACGCACCGCCAGGTTCCCCGTGTCAGCGGGCACGTCCGCGGTGGCCGCCGGCCCCCCCAGGGCCCCGCGGACGACGCCCGAGTCCGTGGCGCGCACCGCGACGCGGTCGCACAGGTCCAGCGCCAGCATCCAGGAATCGATCTCGTGGTAACCGTCCGGCCGCCGGGCGAGCACCGCGAGCGTCAGGTTCACCTTGGCCGGAGCCAACGCCCGCACCCAAGGCCCGTTCACGGCGCGGCCCCGACCTGCGTCCGGCTCGCCCCGACCCCGTCGAGGCGCAGGTTGTCGATCAGCCGGACGCCGCCGATTCGGGCGGCGACGAGGGCCTGGGCGCGGTCGAGCGGCGCGACCGGTTCGGCCTCCGTCCAGGCCTCGGGGTCGCGCACGGTCGCGTACTCGACGTGCAGCGCGTTGCTCTCCGGTACACCGCTCTCCCGCACGCTGCCCTCCAAAACCCCGCGCAGCACGGCGCCCAGTTCCGAAGGGCGACGCTCGCCGCGCTGCCAGGCTTCGCGCGCCGCCTGCAGCGCGCGGTGGATCACAGCCGCTCCAGCCCGGTCGGCCGGCGTCAGCCGCTCGTTGCGCGACGACCGCGCCAATCCGGAGGGCTCCCGCGACGTCGCGCAGACCACGATCGGCGGCGCGCCGCGCCGTCGCGCGAGGTCGCGCACGACGAGCGTCTGCTGGAAGTCCTTCTCGCCGAAGTACGCGACGTGCGGGCGCACCACCTCGAACAGACGGTCCACGATCGTCGCGACGCCGGCGAAGTGGCCGGCGCGGAAGGTGCCCTCGAGCCCGAGCGCGCACGGCCCGGGATCCACGAGGCGCGACGGTGGCAGCGAGCCCTTCGCCCCCAGTTCGCCCGGGAAGAATCCGGCCAGCGTGCCGGTGAACGCCATCGCGCACCGAGCCGTGTCGAGCAGCTCGACGTCGCCGGCGAAGTGCCGCGGATAGCGGTCGAAGTCCCGCGCGTCGTCGAACTGCAGCGGGTTCACGAACACGCTGACCACGGCCGCGTCGTTCTCGCGCGCGGCGCGGCGCACGAGCTCGAGGTGACCCTCGTGCAAGGCCCCCATCGTCGGCACGAATCCGATGCGGGCGCCGCGCGCGCGTTCCGCGGCGCACCACGCGGCGGCCTCGGTCGGCGTCGCGAGTGACGTGATGGCGCGCGCGGGCGGACGGCGCACGCCGCTCGACGCGCGCAGGGCCGCGAGCGCTTCGAGCACGGTGCGGCCCGACCGCGGAAAGCGCAGATCGGGGGCGATCTCGGCCAACGGTTCGAGCACGAAGGCGCGCTCCTCGGCGCGCGGGTGCGGCAGCGTGAGCCCGGGCTCGTCCAACTCTGCGTCGCCGTGCACGACGAGGTCGAGGTCGAGCGTGCGCGGTCCGTCGCGCTCGCCCGCGACGCGCACGCGGCCGGCCCGCGCTTCGATCGCCAGCAGGTGTTCGAGCAGCTCGCGCGGCCCCAACGCCGTGTCCACGAGCGCGGCGCCGTTCCAGTACGGGCCCTGGCCGCGCGGACCGCCGACCGGCGCGGTCTCGATCCAGGGCGACACGGCGAGCACGTGGGTTCCGGGCAGGGCGCGCAACTCGGCCAGCGCGCGCTCGACGTGCGCAGCGCGGTCGCCCAGGTTCGAGCCGATGGCGATCGCGGCGCGGACCGGCTCGTTCAAGCGCCGACCTCGGACGAACGTGCCCGCGCCTTCCCACGCTTGACCGCGAAGAGGACGATTCCGACCAAGACGTAGACGTGGAAAACGAGGAACACCGACAGCGCTGGAATCGTGATCAGCAGCAGGGCCATGATCGCGACCCACACGAGCGTGAAGAACTGACCGCGACCCGTCAGGGCCGAGAACATGTGCAGGTAGCCGACGCGGCTGACCATCAGGAGGCCCAGGATCACGAGCCAGATCCACAGCGCCGGCAGGCACCAGCTCAGGTCGACGTTCGCCGGCAGCTCGTTGAGGACCTCTCCGAACGGCGTGCGGATACCATCCGAGTGCTCGAGCTGAGGCTTACGCACCGACAGATAGAGGAGGATCGCCGACGCGATCGTGCCCGCCGCGGCCGGCGAGGGCAGTCCCTGGAAGCGCTTGTGCGCCTCCGGATCGGGATCGGTGTCCAGGTTGAAACGCGCCAGGCGCAGGATCGCCATCACCGCGAACAGCGCCGCGGCCGCGAAGGTCACCCGCGGGTTCACGGCGAAGTCCCAGACGACGCCCTCGTGCTCGATCAGGATCTTGGTCAGGATCGCGGGCGCGACGCCGAAGGTCAGCATGTCGCTGAAGCTGTCGAGCTGTGCGCCGAACGCGCTGCCGCCACCGACCATGCGCGCGACCTTGCCGTCGAGCGCGTCGAACACCATCCCGATGAAGATGAGCCAGGCCGCCGTTTCGAGGTTCTGATAGAAGCGCAGTGGATCGGGCCCGGCGTAGGCCAGCGCGTCGATCCCCTTGCAGATCGCGAGCAGCCCGCAGAATGCGTTCGCGAGGGTCAGGAGGTTCGGCAGGAGTTGGATCTTGCGCACGGTGAGGCCCCGTCCGATGCAGGTGGATCGGGGGGCTGGAACGGTACGGCGGAGGGACCCGGATTGCACCCTCGTCGCAGGGGGCGGACCGCAGTGCGCAGCGCATGTGCGTCTCGCCCTTCCCTGCCCGAAAAGAAAAAGGTACTGAAAGTGCCATGTCCGCGATCGTCCACATTCACGCCCGCGAGATTCTCGACTCGCGCGGCAATCCGACCGTCGAGGTCGACATCGCTCTGGAGTCCGGCGCGACCGGTCGGGCGAGCGTCCCTTCGGGCGCGAGCACCGGCACCTACGAAGCGCACGAGTTGCGCGACGGCGGTCCGCGGTACTCGGGCAAGGGCGTCCTCAAGGCGATCGGACACGTCGACGAGGAGATCGCGCGCGAGCTCATCGGTCTCGACGCGCTCGACCAGGCCGCGATCGACCGCGAGTTGTTGACGCTGGACGGCACGCCGAACAAGAAGCGACTCGGCGCGAACGCGATCCTCGGAGTCTCTCTCGCCGTCGCGCGCGCCGCGGCCGAGGAAGCGGGACTACCGCTGTACCGCTACATCGGCGGGACCGCGGCTCACGTGCTGCCCGTGCCGATGATGAACATCCTGAACGGCGGCGTGCACGCCGACACGAGCGTGCAGATCCAAGAGTTCATGGTGATGCCGCTCGGCGCGGAGACCTTCGGCGAAGGCCTGCGCATGGGCGCCGAGATCTTCCACGCGCTGCGCGCCATCGCGAAGTCGAAGAAGCTCTCGACATCCGTGGGTGACGAAGGCGGCATCGCGCCGAACCTCGCCAACAACGAGGAAGCGATCACCCTGATTTTGTCGGCGATCGAGAAGACGGGATTGCGTCCCGGTCGCGACGTGCAGCTCGCGATCGACGCGGCCTCCAGCGAGTTCTTCGAAGCCGGCAAGAACGGCGGCGGAACCTATGCGTTCGAGGGTCAGAAGCTCACGTCGTCGCAGGTCGTCGACTACTGGGCCGGCCTGTGCGAGCGCTACCCGATCTTCAGCATCGAGGACGGTCTCGACCAGGACGACTGGGACGGTTGGGTCGAGCTGACGCAGCGGCTCGGCGACCGCGTGCAAATCGTCGGCGACGATCTCTTCGTCACGAACGTGGATCGCGTGCGCACGGGACTGTCGCGCGGCGCCGCGAACGCGGTGCTGATCAAGGTGAACCAGATCGGGACGCTGACGGAGACGCTGGAGACGATTCAGCTCGCGCACCGCAGCGGCTGGCGCACCGTGTCCAGCCACCGCTCGGGCGAGACCGAGGACACGACGATCGCCGACCTCGCGGTGGCGATGAACTGCGGACAGATCAAGACCGGCGCGCCGTGCCGTACGGACCGCGTCGCGAAGTACAACCGGTTGCTGCGCATCGAGGAAGAACTCGGCGCGAGCGCCCAGTACGGCGCGCGGATGTTGACGGAGGGTCGATGAGCGAGGCGCAATCCAAGATCGACGCGACTTCGTCGGCGACCGGCGAGCCGGTCGCGGTCGGCGCGCAAGCCGCGCCGCGAGTGGCTCCGCGCCGCAGTGCAGCGAGTGCGGTGCGTCACGTCGCCGGGCGCATCGCCTACTGGACGCCGGTGCTGGCGGCGCTGGGACTCTTCGCGCAGGTCGCGTTCCTCGGGCTGCGCCCCGCGCTGAGCGAAGGGCGCCGCTTGGCGGACGCATCGGACATGCTCGGCGCGCGCTGGTCCCAGGACCGCGGGCTGTACGACGCCTACGAAATGCAGTTGCAGGCGCGCCAGGACCCGATCTTCCTCGAGCGGCAGAGCCGCATGCGGCGCGCGAAGTTCGTGCCTGCGCCGGCCTCGACGTCGGCAGCGTCCGCGACTGCCGGTCCGTCGGACACGCCGACCGGGACCTGAACCGTGCGGCCGTGCACGCCGACGGCGCGCACGCCGGAGACGCACAGGCCGGTGCATAGGTCGGCGCATAGGCCAGTGCATAGGCACACGCGGCCGGTGCGCGCCCAGCGCGCTGTATTGACCCGCGCTGTATTGACCCGCGCCGTGTTCACCCGCGCCGTGCTGACCCGCGCCGTGCTCACCCGCGCCGTGCGGAGGCTCGCGTGGAGCCTGGCGTTCCTCGCCGGGCTCGGTACGCGCGCCGCGAGCGCGCAGGACCGTGACCTCCCGCGCCTCGTCGAGGGCGCGCCCGATGCGAGCGTCGTGCTCGACGGCGTCGACGCCGCGCGTGAACGCATCACGGACGGCGACAAGGCCTGGAAATCGGGTCAGCGCGAGGTCGCGTTCGACGCTTGGCGCGACGCGATCGTCGTCAGTGCACGCGACGCCGGTGCCGGAACCAGCGGTACGGTCGTGGATCCGCCGATCGGTGCGGGCGTGGACGTGGACGGAACCCTTGCGCGGCGCGCCGAAGACTGCGCCTGGGCCGTACGCCGTCGACTCGCGACACTCGCGGACGTCGATCGCGCCGATTGGCGTGCGCGATTCGATCCGCTGGCCGAGATCGAACGCGCCGCGGCCGGCACGGTGGACGAACGCCTCGCGCGCGCGCAGCGCGAGTTTCCGTACACGCGCGCTGCGGCACTGGCCGCACTCGCGCTCGCCGACCGCGCGGCCGAACGCGGCGAACTCCACGACGTGCGCGCTTGGTGCGAGCGCGCGACTTCCGACACGTCGAGCCAGGACGAGGCGCTTCTCGCGGCGATCGCGCGGCGAGCTGCGCTGGCGCAGCGTGGCACGACGACGACGAACGCCGGTGTCCCGCCGGCGATCTTGCCCGCCGATGTGGACGCGGCCTTGCGCGCGCTCGTCGTACGCAAACGCGTTTCGTTCGGCCCGGCCGTCGATGCGCGCGACGCGACGATCCCGGGGTTGGCCGTCCAGAATGCGCGAGCAGGCGACGCGGCCTCCGTCACGGTTTGGGTCCACGCGAACGGACACCTGCTGCGCTTCGACACGGACGGACGCGCGACGGCGGCGCTCGACGTCGACGCGGCCCTGCGTGACGCGCGCGTCGCCATCGTGCCGACGTTTTCGGAACCCGGCGGCGCCTGGGACGAACGCTTCGCGCTCGCGGACGACGCGATCGCGCTCGTCCTCGGCCGCGCACGCCTCGACAGCGGCAACGCACTCGTCGGCGTCGAGCCGAGCGACTCGCCGCGCGTGACGTGGATCCGTGACTCGCGCGGCTTGGTCCAGGACGGCCAGCGCGTCGAGTCCGCGCCCCTCGCGGAACCGGACGCGCTGCTCGACTTCCAACCCGGTCCGCTACGCGTCGGCGACGTCCTCGTCGTCCACGTGCGTGCGTGGCCGCGCGCGGCCGCCGGGTCGGGCCAAACCGAGATCGACGAAGCGCGCACGGAATCCTGGTGCGCCGGACTCGACCCGCGCACAGGATCCGTGCGCTGGTCGCGTCGTCTGGCAACGGGTTCGACCTGGCGCGGACTCGATCGCGGGCGCATGGACGCCGCCGAGTCGACGAGTTTCCCGGCGCTCCCGCCCGCCGCGGGACCGGACGGCCTCGTCGCCATCGACACCGGTCTGGGCGCGATCGCGCTCATCGACGCCTTGGACGGGCGCTTGGCGTACACCCTGCGCACGGCGCGGCAAGGCGACGCTTCCGCCCCGGCCGGGGGCATCGTCGCGGCCGCGCTGACCGCAGAGGGGCAAGGCGGCACCGGCGAGCCCTTGTTCTGGTGCGCGCCGGCGTCCGGCACCGGCGCCCTGCTGCGCTTGGCGGGCGGCCCGGACCGCGCCGGCGCGGGGATTCTGCGCGCCCAGCCCTACGTCCTCGACGAGCCGCACATCCCGATCGAGGCGCGCGGGCAGGGTTGGTTGGCCTGGGCTGCCGCCGGCCGCGGCGTCCGACTGGTCCGCCAGGACCTCGGGATCGGGGAGTC
>JBBQCC010000170.1:0-9521 GCA_038318285.1 Planctomycetota bacterium
CGCGGCGGTCGAGATGGACAAGCGCGGCATCTGCTCGTCCGTCACGTACATCATCGGGTACCCCGGTGAAGAGCGCGCTTCGATGCTCGCGACGATCGACCAGTGCCGAAGGCTGCACGTCGCCGCGCCCCTCGCGCGTCCGACCGTCTGGCCGTACCGGCCGATCCCGGGCACCGCGATGTGGGATCAGGCGATCGAACTCGGCTACGTGCCGCCGCAGAAGCTCGAGGACTGGGGCTCGATCGGCGAGTACCACTTGGAGGAGACCTGGCCGGGCAAGATCCCGCCCGAGGTCGCGCTGGCGCGCAAGATGTACCAGCACTACGTGACGCTCGATTACGGACTCGCGCGCGGCAAGCGCGGCTTCTGGGAGAAGCGCGCAGAGAAGCGGCTCGCGCGCGGCGAATTGACCGGCGGGTTCCCGAGCGGTCGCTGGGAAGCGCGCGCGTTCGACCTCTACAACCGCGTCGAGAAGAAGCTGTTCCCGCGGCAAGAGGTGTCGCGCTCGTGGGTCGACCCGGGTCACAAGACCGGAACGAGCTCGAACGCCGCCAGCAAGAGCCGCGAAGCGATGACCGAGACGACGGCCGGCTGATCGGCGCACCTCGTCCGAACTTACCTGGCTCCGTACGGGGTGACGGCCCGTCAGTCGCTCAACCGGAAGATCCGGTAGAAGTCCGCCGGTGCTCCGTTCGCGAGCCGGTTCGTCGCGGGACTGCGCGCGACGAGTTCGTAGCCGGGGATCGAGCGTAGCGTCGCGTCGTCCTGTGAAAGGAGCGCTGCTGCGGCGGTGCCGGGCAGGGGATCGAACGAGTCCGCCGGCAGGTTCGCGCTCCAGTGCGCGAGGTACTGCAAGGTGAAGCGATCGACGACGAGCCAGCGCACGCTGTAGCGCTCGACGAGCAGCGCGCGGAATTCCGCCGGCGAGCGGTGGTGGAACGCATCGAGGAACTCGATGGCGCGCCGACGCGGCTCGGCGGCTTCCCACTTGGGCGAGAAGCAGATCGGGTTCCCGCTGTGCGCGAGGATCGCCGTCGAACTCATGAAGTCCGCCGCGACCGCCTCGCCGCGCGGGACGACGCGACCGACGGCATCGACCATCCAGCGGATCTCCGGTTGGCGCTGCAGGGGCGCGTGGTACCAGGGGTTCGAATAGTGAGCGGCCCAGTTCGCTCCGATCGCGAGCTGCACGACGACGCTCGCGGCGAGGATCCACACGCCCTGGCCCCAGCGGGCTGCAGCCCACGCGCACAGCGGCGGCGCGAGCAGTGCGGGCAGCACGAGCGCACGTTGCGCGAACCACGCCGCGCCGAGCGATAGCGCGAACAGGGCCGCGAGCGCCAAGATCGGATCGCGAGCGGCGCGCAGACGTGGACCGAAGGCGTGGATCGCAGCCGCGATCGCCAGCGCGGAACCGAGTGCGAGCGCCTGCGCCGCCTGGGCCCATGCCGGCGTCTCGAACGGCCCCTGCCAGAGGATGCGCACGTCGTCCGCCAATCCGTTCGCGGTCGGCGGGCGCACGCCGAGGTGCTCGATCTTCGCGACGAGCAGAGCAATCACGTGTCCGTACGCTCCGTCCGCGCCCGCGGTCCACGCGCCGATGCCGACGACGAGGACCGGGACCGCGAGGCCGATCGCGCGTGCCGCGCGTGGATCCGTCGCGCGCGCCGCGAGCCACAGACCGAGCGCCACGGCGACCGGTATCGAGGCGACGGCGTGGACTTCGCGCAGGAAGGGCACGCCCACGGCGGCGATGGCGAGCGCGAGCGGGAACGCGACGGCGCCTCGAATGCTCAGGGGACTGCGCCCCGTCCAGGCCAGCCAGCCCAAAGCGACGACGGCCTCGAGTGCCAGGAAGAACCCGGCCGCGTGCCACGCCGCCAGCGCCGCGGCGGCCGCGATCGCCGCCGCGACCGTCGCGTTCGCGGTGCGCACGCGCAGTGCGCGTGCGAGGAGCCCAAGGTGCAGCGCGAAGAGCGGCCAGAAGTAGTCCTCGTCCACGAACACGAAGCCGATCGAGCGGTGGAATGCCGGCGTCGCCGCGGTCATGGCCGCTGCGAGCAGTGCGAGCCACGACGAGCGCGACACCTCGCGCGCCAGCAGGAATACGCCGACGACCGCCGCGCCCATCGCCAGCGCTGCAACCCACGACGCTGTGACGTGCAGCGGTGTCTTGCCCGCGAACCACGCCTGCACGCACGCGACGAGTCGCAGTCCGCCGAGCGGGAAGCGCGACGCGACGTCGATCGTGTCCGGGTACTCGAGCGTCGTGTCGTGCGCGAATTCGTCCGGGATCGCGCCGCCGGCCACGACCATGCGCTGGGTGAGCGCGTCGAGCAACGCGGGGTCGCTCTTCAACATGCCACTCGGATCGCGCGCATCGAACTCCGGGTCGGCGAGCGCGATGTGCATCCGGGCGAACCCGACCAGGGCGGCCAGGAGGATCGCCGCGATCCAGGCCAGGCCGCGCGTGCGCCGCGACTCGCCCAGCAGATCACTCAGCATGGGGGGAGAGTCGCTGCCCGTCATTCCGGCCGATTGTCGAGCCCGCGCGGGACCACGGTCAATGTGATCGCGCGAGAAGCCACGGTTGTCGAGACGACTTCAGTTGCAGAACGTCGCGCTCAACCCGTCGGACAGGTTGAATCCGGCTCCCCCGGCCGCCGGATTGCGGTACCAGCACTGGAAGTAGACCGTGTTGCCGGCGCCGATGTTGCCGGCCGCGGGCGGGCTGGCGAGATCGAGCACGCGTGCGCTCGTTCCGCTCGCCGACGCCGGTAGGGCGGGGTTCAGGCGCACCGTGGTCCCGGTCACGCAGCGGAAGCCGTTCCCGAAGGGCGTCTGCGTCGTCGTCGTGCCGAAGAAGTAGAGATGCGGCGTGTTCGGCGGGAGCTGCGCGCAGGTCAACGTGAAGTTGTTCGCCGCGATCGACAGCGAGCCGCTCCATCCGATCGATGCGCCGACACCGGTGGAGTTCTGTGCTCCGACGCAGAAATTCGATGCGGACGCGGTGCAGGGCGGATCGAACAAGACGCGCAAGCTGGGCCGGAGCGTCGGATCGGCGTTCTCGCGGGTGTCGAAACGCTTCGCCGTCGGCTGGTCCAGCTCGTTGTCGTTCTTGAGCAGCCAACCGAAGTTCGTGGCGGGCGTGTCGAGCATCGCTTGCACCCCCGCGACGAGGCCCGCGCCGGACCAGGTGTAGTAGCCGATCTGGTCGACCGACTGGCTGGCCACGACGGCCGGATCGAAGTCGGCGCCCACGTTCGTCCAGGACGTCCCGGGGTAGAAGCGCCGCGTCCAAGTCGCGTCGTTCGTCGCTGCCGGCGCTCCGCCACCTTCGCCGCTGCCGGCGTTCGACGTGCCCTGTCCCCAGTTGGCCAGCACGCGATGCAGGCGGATGTCGTGCGCCCCCGCGTTCGTCTTCGACATGTAGAGTCTCAGTTCGACGCCCGTGATCGTAGAACCGGGGGGCACGGAGCCGGCAATGTCGAAGTACACGAGTCCGCGGCGGTTCTGCCCCATGCCGTTCGTGCCGCTGAAGAAGTGGATGCCGGAGCCGTTGCTCTCGTTGCCCGACTCGGCGTACAGCGTCGTGTCGCGCGTCGCCCCGAGGAGCGCTTCGCTTGCCGACGCCGGGGCCGTGAGGGACAGGCCCGAGAGGAGCAGGCCGGAGAGGACGAGGAGGGGAGTGCGCAACGCGTTCATGGTCGGAAGTGCCGGTTGATGGGTGTTCGCCAGGGAAGTTTCGCACGAAATCCCGTCCTCGGATTCACCGGTTCGTGACGGATTGCGTAATTGGCGCGCGAGCGGGCTGGGCGCCACGCCGCGTGGTGTGGCTTCGAGGCGTCCGGTCGCGTGCCATACTCCTCCGCATGTCGTTCCGCACCGCTTGCCTGACCCTTCTCCTTCTGGGCGCGCCCGCGACGGCGGCGCAGGATTCCTCGTCGGCGACCCACCGGCCCGCGGCGGCACCGCCGGCTCTGCGGATCGACGGGACCGAAGTCTCTCTGGACGCATTCGCGCGCTGGATGGTGCGCAACGTCGGCGAGCGTCAGGCCGCGATCTTCGGCAAGGAGTTCTGGGGCGTGGAGCGCGAGGCGCGCGATGCCGGCGTGAACGTCTCCGACGAGGAGTGCGCGCGCCGCGTCGACGTCGACATCCAGGAGCGCATCGAGAAGGCCTTCGCGGGTCGCAAGGCCGAGTGGCTGGCCGAACTGCAGCGCACGCGACGCACCGAGGACGGCGTGCGCATGGAACGCGAACTCGAGCTGCGTCCCTACGCGCTGGCCGAGAAGATCGCCTCGATCGATCGCGTCGTGCCCGATCAGAAGATCGAGCGCGACTGGCAAGTGCAGTACGGCCGCCACGGGCGCCGGTACGAGCTCTCGATGCTCAAGGTGCTCGTCGTGGTCCCTTCCGACGATCACCAGACCCGCGATCAGTGGAACGCCGGGCGCGAGAAGGTGATGGCCGAGGGGCTCGAGAAGGCACGCGCGATCCGCGCCCGCATCCTGGCCGGTGAAGACTTCGGCAAGGTCGCGCGCGAGACCAGCGACGACCCCGCGACGCGCGACAACCGCGGCGAGCCGCGCGGCGGGTTCTCGCACTTCAGTTGGCCGACGACGTTCCTCGACGCGCTCGAGGCGATCCCGGTCGGGGAAGTCGGTGAGCCGAACTTCGCGCGCGGCGGCTGGTGGGTGATCCGCGTGAACGACGTGCACGTCACGCCGCTCGAATCCGTCCGCGACGCACTCCGCGCGAGCCTCGCAGCGAAGGGCCCCGAGGCCGACGAGGTCGGCGCGATCCTGGAGCGCATCAAGAACGCCACGAAGGTCGTGATCCTGCCCGCCATGTACGAGTCGGGCGGCGACCCCGAGTTGGAGGGACCGAACCAACCGGTACTGCTGGTCGACGGCGAACCCGTGGCGCGCAAGGTGTTCGCGCGCTGGCTCGTGGCCATCCAGGGCGAGTCGATGATGCAGCGGTTCGTCGAAGACTTCGCCATCGAACGCGCCGCGCGCGAAAAGAACATCACCGTCTCCCAGGACGAGATCGACGCGCGCGTGCGGCTGCGTTTGAAGTCCCAGATCGACGGCGGGCACGAGGGCAGCCGCGAGTCCTGGATGACGTTCCTCGCGCTGAACGGGCGCACCGAGGCGTCGTTCGAACACACGCTCGCCGAGCGCACGCGGACGGACCTCTTGGCCGAGAAGCTCCTGCTTCGGGATCGGAAGGTGACGCCGGAGATGGTCGAGGAACGCTTCCTCAGCGAGTACGGCCCCGACGGCGAGCGCATCGAGGCGCGTTGGATCGTCCTCGTGAACCAGATCGAGGATGCGAAGCCCGACTGGACCCGCGAGGACCTGGTCAAGGGATTGTCGGATGCCGCCGATCGCGGGCGGGAACGCGCGGCGACGCTCATCGCGCGCGCGCGCGCGGGCGAGGACTTCGCGGAGCTCGCGCGGAAGTACAGCGACGACGGGCCGACGCGCGAGGACGGAGGACGGCTCGACGGTCGCTTCCGCGCGGACGCGTACCCGGCCGAATTCGGCGAGGCCGTGAAGGGTCTCGCGATCGGCGCGGTCAGCGACCCGCTCGACTATGGAAACGCGTGGGCGTTCTTCCAGGTCACGGCTCGGCGTCACGTCACGTTCGACCAGGTCAAGGACGAGCTGCGCAGCGAGCTGCAAACCTTGCGACCCGACAGCATGCAGGTGAACGCGCACCGCAACGAGCTCACCCAGAAGGTGAAGGTCGAACTGCTGCCGGGCCTGACGCCGCGCTGACGCGGATCAGCCGCCGGCGAGCGTTTCGAGCAGCGCGTCGGCGCGCGTGGCCACGAGGAGACGCGCGCGATCCCGCGGTCGCACGAAACCCTCGTCGCGCGAGTGGTCGAGGAATGCGAGGAGCGGCGCGTAGTAGCCCGCGACATCGAGGAGTCCGACCGACTTGCCGTGGATGCCCAACTGCGACCAGGTGAGGATCTCGAACAACTCGTCGAGCGTCCCCATACCGCCGGGTAGGGCGACGAACGCGTCGGAGAGTTCGGCCATGAGCGCTTTGCGCTCGTGCATGGTCCGAACGACGTGCAGTTCGGTCGCCGTCACGTGCGCCAGCTCGCGCTCGGCGAGCGCAGCCGGGATGACGCCGATCGCGCGGCCCCCGGCGGTCAGCACGGCGTCGGCGACGACGCCCATGAGGCCCACGTTGCCGCCGCCCCACACGAGGTCGATGTTCGACCGCGCGAGCAGCGTGCCCAATTCCGCCGCCGCGGCGGCGTAGGCCGGTTTGGCGCCGGACGAAGAACCGCAGAACACGCAGACGCGCGTGAGGCGGTTCACTTCGGGACCGCGTTCGGGTCCTCGGTCAGCAGCAATTCGAGCGTCGCGTCCTGTAGGTTGGCCGGGTTGTCGTGCCAGCGCACGCGGCCCAACCGATCGAGCAGCACGATGTCCGGGATCTTCTGGCCGCGGTAAGCCGCGGACATCCCGCCGTTGTCCATCATGACGGGAAAACGGATGCCGTGCGTGGGCAGGAACGCGCGGACGGTCTCGGCCGTCTGGCCCTTGCTGTGGTCGACGATGCCGACCCAGCGGACGCCCATCGCCTCGAACCGATCGTGCAGGTCGAGCAGGAACGGACGTGCCTTCTCGCAGTTCTCGCACCACGTCGCGAAGAAGTAGAGCACCACGACGTCGCCGCGCAGGTTCGCGATGCGCTGGGGATCGCCCTGCACCCACGTCTCGGCGACGAGTTCCGGCGCCGGCTTGTCGAACAGCGACATCATCGCGAGGTAGCGCTTCGCGGACTCCGCGTCGTCGCCCTGCGGGAAGTCCTTGAGATAGCGCGTCAAGTCGTTCCGCGCATCGCCGGTGCGCAGCAGGTTGCGGCGCACGGCGGCGCGGCGCTCGATCGATTTGGGCAGGTACTTGGGATCGGCAGCGTACTTCTCGATCCCCACTCCGTACGCGCGATCCGCTAGCTGGAAATCGCCCGAGAAGAGCGCCGTGGTCCCGCGCATGTACTGCGCGCGACCGGCGACCGGCGAGTCGCCGAACTTCTCGACCACCGTGGCGAAGCGCGCGCCGGCGAGACCGAACGCCTGCAAGGAATCCTGCGTGTTCTGCTGCAGCACTTGCCGTGCACGGCCGGTCGAGAACAGGCACACGCCCTCCTCGACGAGGGCCTCGACGGCGCGCGGAGTGCCCGTGAATTTACGGGCGTACTCGCCGAACGCCGTGGCGGCGCCCTCGTAGTCGGCCTTCTTCTTGAGCTCGTGCGCCGCGGCCCAGTCCGCGTCCGCGTCGTCGAGGACGAGCAACGTGGTCGGCGTAGGGGCGGCGAACCATCGCCCATCCGGGGACGGCAGGCTCGGTGACGGCGCGCTCGCCCACGCGGGAGCGAGCGTCGCCAGGGTGCAGAGTGCAGGGAGGAATCGCATGGCGGGAACTTCGCGTCGGATTTGGATCCCACTACTCTAACGGCTCCGAACCGCCCTCGCTGCCGAACCATCATGCAGAAGTTCCTCACCCTCGTGGGCATCGCCGCCCTCTCGTTCGCCGTCGGCGCGTGCTTCATCTCGCGTGATCCGGCCGAAGTCTCGCTGCGGGCGGAGGTCCAGCGGTATCTGGACCGCTACGGGCCGGAATACCAACGCTTCACGACGGCTGCTCAGGAAGCGCAGTGGGCGGCGCAGGTCCACATCGTGAAGGGCGACGATTCCGCCGGTGCGCTTCTTCGCGCGGCGGAGAGAGCGCTGGCGGAGTTCACGGGCAGCACGGAAAACATCGAACTCGCGCGCGCCTACCTGCGGCGCAAGCGCGAGCTGTCGAAGCTGCAGGTGCGCCAGCTCGAGGCGATCCTGCACAAGGCCGGTAACAATCCGCAGACGGCGCCTACGCTCGTGAAGCAGCGCATCGAGGCCGAGGCGAAGCAGACGGACATGCTCTACGGGTTCGAGTACGAACTCGACGGGAAGCCGACGACCACGACGGAACTCGATGCGATCCTGCGGAAGGAGACCGACCCCGCCGTGCGCCTGCGCGCGTGGGAGGCGTCGAAGGCTGTCGGTCCGGCACTGCGCGAAGGGCTCGTTTCGCTGCGCAACCTGCGCAACGAAGTGGTGCGCGCGCTCGGCTTCCGCGACTACTTCGCGTACATGTCGAGCGAGTACGGCATGACGCCGAACGAGCTCGCGCAACAGCTCTACGAGATCCAACGCGAGCTACGTCCGCTGTACCAGGAGCTGCACACGTGGGCGCGGTACGAGCTCGCGAAGCGCTACGGTCAGCCAGTGCCGGACCTGATCCCGGCGCACTGGCTGCCGGATCGGTGGGGACAGGACTGGTCCGCGCTCGCTCCCGTCGAAGGTCTCGACCTGGATGCTGCGCTCGCGGACAAGACGCCGCAGTGGCTCGTCGAGCAAGGCGATCGTTTCTACCAGAGCCTCGGATTCGACCCCGTGCCCCCGACGTTTTGGGAGCGTTCGTCGCTGCTGCCCGTTGCTGCGGGCGCGGGCTACTCGAAGAACAACCACGCATCGGCGTGGCACATCGACCTCGATCGCGACGTGCGCAGCCTGATGAGCGTGGTGCCGACCGGCTCCTACTACGAAACGGTCCACCACGAACTGGGGCACATCCACTACTACCTGCAGTACTCGACGCCCCAGGTTCCGTTCGTGCTGCGCGAGGGAGCTTCGCGCGCATTCCATGAGGCATTCGGCTCCATGATGGGGCTCGCCGCGTCGCAGCCGCGTTTCGTGCGCGCGATCGGTCTCGACGTCGGCGCGACGCGGCCGGATCCGATGCGCTTGATGCTGCAGGAAGCGCTCAACTACGTCGTGTTCGTGCCCTGGTCGGCCGGCGTCATGTTCGAGTGGGAGCGCGAGATCTACACGCAGGCGCTGCCGCCGGAGCGCTGGAACAAGCGCTGGTGGGAGCTCGTCGAGAAGTACCAAGGCATCGCTCCGCCCGCGGAACGCGACGAACGTTGGTGCGACCCGGCGACGAAGACGCACGTGAACGACGACCCGGCGGGGTACTACGACTACGCGCTGTCGTTCGTGCTGCTGTTCCAGCTGCACGACCACATCGCGCACAACATCCTGCGCGAGGATCCGCACGACACGAACTACTACGGGCACAAGGAAGTGGGGGACTTCCTGAAGGGCTTGATGCGCCCGGGCGCGACCATCGACTGGATCGAGTTGCTGCGCGAGAAGACCGGCTCGCCGCTCACCGCGCGGCCGATGGTGGACTACTTCGAGCCGTTGCGGAGCTGGCTGGAGGTCGAGAACCGCGGTCGCGTCAGCACGCTGAAGCGCCTCTGACCGCCCGCGTTCGCATCGAGCGTGCGCGAGCACATGCATGGGCCCGGGGCTCGTGTCGCCGGAACGGTGCTGCAAATAGAGCGAGAGCACGAGGCGCGACCCCGTGCTCTCGCAAAGGAACCCGGCACGAGCCCGGACGAATCCGGACTCAGGCACGCGGTGCAACGGTCAAGCCATTGCACTCCCCATC
>JBBQCC010000171.1:0-9519 GCA_038318285.1 Planctomycetota bacterium
GGTAACTTCGGACGGGGTTTCTGCCGCGCCGCTGCGCCAGGCCACGCGGGACGAGAAACCCCGTCCTAAGTTACCTGACTCCGTACGGGGTTTCGGCGCACTACGATCGGCGCATGTCCGAGCCCAAGTACGTCCCCCACCGCGATCGGTTCGTCCCCGATGCGTCGCCTGAAGTCGCGGCGCGTGCGTTCTGCGAGGTCATGGCCAAGCGGCGTACGGTGCGTGAGTACAGCGACCGGCCGGTTTCGCTCGCGACGATCGAGTGGATCGTGCGTTGCGCGGGCGGTGCGCCCAGCGGCGCGAACAAGCAGCCGTGGCGCTTCGTCGCGGTGCGTGATCCGGCGACGAAACGTGCGATCCGCGTCGCGGCCGAGAAGGAGGAGCGCGAGTTCTACGCGCACCGCGCCAGCGCCGAATGGCTCGCCGACCTCGCGCCGCTGGGCACGGATCCGACGAAGGAGTTCCTCGAGATCGCGCCCTGGCTCGTCGTCGTCTTCAAGCTGACACGCGGCGACGACGAATCGCAGCACTACTACGTGAACGAATCGGTCGGCATCGCGGTCGGAATGTTCCTCGCGGCCGCGCACCACGCCGGGCTCGCGACGCTGACGCACACGCCCAGCCCCATGGGCTTCCTGCAGGAGCTGCTCGGTCGCGCGAAGCACGAGAAGGCGTTCGTGCTGATCCCGGTGGGTTACCCGGCCGACGACTGCCGCATCCCCGAGGCGGCGCTGTCGAAGAAGGACCTGTCCGAGATCCTGACGGTCGTCTGAGGACGACACCGCTTGCGCCCGATTCGGCGCGCGGACGCCTGGCCAACAACGCCGGATCGACCCGAACCGGCGAAAGTTGGCGTTCGGCGCATCTCTGCCGATGCGAATTCGCCGACGTTCCGTAGGCTTTCCGGCATGCGACTCCTCCTCGCGGCCCTGACCGCCCCGCTGATCTTCGTTCCCGCATTCGAGCCCCAGAAGCCGGCGCCGAATCCGATCACGTCCTCGATGCTCGCGCCGCTCGAGCAGCTTGCGCGCCAGCTCGCCAAGGGTGGTCGTGAGCGCGAGATGAACGACCTCTTGACCGCGCTCGAGAAGCTCGGGTACCCGCAGGCGAACCTCGACAAGACGACGAAGTCGTGCAAGGAGGACTTGGGCAAGGCGCGTAAGGCACTCGATTCGCTGCCCGCGGGCTCGAAGCAACTGCGCACGACCGCGAAGCAGCTCGGCGTGATCATGAACACGCTCGAGGGCGAGGCGAAGGAGGAGCTGGCGAAGAACATCCTCCTCCTCGACGGGGAGTTCGTGCCGGCGCACGAGGTGCTGGGTCACGAGAAGGTCGGCCACACGTGGGTGCCCTCCGACCAGAAGGAGATGCGCACTCGCCGCGGCCAGATCTTCGAGCAGGTGCAAGCCGCAAAGAAGCTCGAGGTGCCGCTGGAAGTCGGCGAGGTCGACGATCCGATCATCAAGGCCGCGAGCGGCGTGATGGCCACGTTCGTTCGCTACGGCCCGTACGAGATCCGCACGAACTTCAGCCAAGAGAAGTCGATGCGCATCCTGCGCGAGGCGATGCGCGCCAACGCGATGAGCAACTACCTGATGGACGGGCAGTTGAAGCTGCCGACCGCACGCAAAGGCCAACCGATTCGCCAAGTTTGGGCGCTGATCGATTCGCGCGAGCAGTACAAGGCGTTCGCCGCCGAGTGTTCCGAGAAGGGCGAGGTGGTCGGCAACGAAGGCGTTCCGATCGACAATCTGGCGGGTTTCAACCACAAGAGCGGCACGTACGTGATGCTCGGTCAGTGGGAAGCCGAGGTCGAATCGGAACTGCTCGTGGCGACATCGACGTACCAGCGCGAAGGCGTCGTAGCGCCCCTGCTCGCCGGTCACCTGAACTGGGTGTCGCTGACTTGTCTGGGCACGCTGCTGCCCGGTCACACGATCGACGAGTCGAAGTCGATGGTCGTCAGCACGACGCGCATGGAGGAGACCGAGGACGAGAAGCGCGAGCGCGAAGAGCGCGTGCGCCTCGCGAAGGCCGGCATCGCCGGTTCGCGCTCGTGGATGGCGTACTTGGTCGAGCACAAGCAGGACCCGCCGATCGGCAGCTCGCTGTTCGATCAACTCGGCATGTTCACCGGCGACAACCTGCACAAGTGGACTTCACTCGTCGACTACATGCAGGAAGCCGACATGCTGGCGCCCGCGTACAAGTCGCTGCGCCGCGCCAAGGAAGGTCCCGTCTACAAGAAGTTCGAAGACGCACTGGGCATGAGCTTGGGCGAACTCGAATCGCGCTGGCGCCGCTGGATCCTCGGCTCGCGCCCCGGCGTCGCCGAACGCATCGACAAGGAGAACCCGAATGCGTGGCCGAAGGACGCGCTCGACGTGCTCGCGTACATGAACGAGCTACGCGAATCGGCGTTCAAGGACCGCGTCGAAGGCCTGTGGAAGCTGAAGTTCGACCCCGAGCTGTCCGAGAGCTGCGCCCTGCACGCGCACTACTTGGGCATGCACCCCGAGCAGGAGAAGTGGCCCGATGCGCACGAGGAGTACGCCGACAAGGAAGGCTTCACCGTCGAAGGTGCGTGGGCCGGCACGCACTCCGTGATCATCTTCGGCGACATGCGCGACTACATCGACTCGATCGACGGGTGGATGGGCACGTACTACCACCGCCTGCCGCTGATCGACCCGGGCCTGTTGCGCATCGGCTGGGGCGCCGAGGACCGCGTGGTCGTGATGGACACCGGATCGCTGTCCGCGCCGTACGAAAAGCCTTTCGTCGTCGTGTGGCCCTACGACGGACAGAAGGATGTGCCGACCGATTTCCTGGGCAACGAGTTCCCCGACCCCGTGCCCGCCGCGACGCCGAACGGCGAACCCGAGCAGGACATTCTCGGCTACCCGGTCACGCTGCAGACGAATCCGTTCAACCAGGACGGCGCCGTCGACGTGCTGATGAAGCTGTTCGAGAAGAAGAGCAAGGCTGAGGTCGAGTGCTGGTTCTCGACGCCCTCGAACCCGACGAACCCCGAGTCGGCACCGGGCGGCGCGTGGTGCCTGATGCCGAAGTCGCACTTGAAGCCCAACACCGAATACCGCGTGACGGCGGAGTGGCAGAAGGGCTCGCTGCAGACGAAGACGGGCGTGCAGAAGTCGATGGAGTGGACGTTCCGGACGAAGTGAGGGCGGAGGGCGCGGACTCGTGCGTGGCTCCGCACTGGACGGCCCGCTCGACGACGCGAAGTCGAAGGCGCGGCTCGATCTCGCCCGGCGACGCGCGATGGACGCTGCATGAGCCCGGGGTACGAGTCTCCCGAAGCATTCCGCATGGCGCTGACGGAACGCTTGCGCGCCAAGGCGGCGAGACGCGGGGTACCGATCGAGACGCTGCGCACGAAAGTGTTCATCGAGCGGCTGCTCGCGCGGCTCATCCACGATGAGCGGGCACCCTGGTCGTTGAAAGGCGGTTACTCCTTCGAGCTGCGATACCGGCCGGACGCACGGACGACTCTGGACATCGCGATCTCGGGGTGCAGGATGCTCCGGGCGCAAACCTCCTAGATCGAACCTCCGGGATCCGCGACGAGTTGCAGAAGGCGGCCGAGCTGGACCTGGGTGATCACGTCGTGTTCCAAATCGGAAGTGCCCGGCAAGTCGGCACCATGATCGCGGGCGCACACTGATCCGGTCCAACGGTTCCAACACGTTCGGTAGCCGAGAACCAGATCCACGCCCCGACGATCAGGGCAGCAAGGGTCGCCTCCACGAAGAGCAACGAGTGGGACGATTGGGGATCGCGCGACATTGCATCGAGAGTCTATCGGGCCGACCTATGCGGCGGGTTCACGGGCGAGATTGGAATCTGCAGACTCCCTGGCTCGAGCCAGGGAGTCTGCCGGTTTGCCCTCCCTGACCTACTGAGCGGAGTGTGAAATCCTAACACCGCGCGTTAGGATTTCCTGGTCGATGGCCGCAGATCCGATCCTCCGCTCCGATCTCGTGTCGAGCATCCGCTCGCGGTTGCGCGAATTCCCTGTCGTCGCGTTGGTCGGAGCACGCCAAGTAGGGAAGACCACTCTCGCTCGCCAAGTCCTGGCCGCGTGGAAGGGTCGCACTCAGTTCTTCGATCTCGAGGACCCGATCCAGCGCCGCGAGCTGGCGGAACCGATGGCCGCGCTTCGAGAGTTCCGCGGCCTCGTCGTGCTCGACGAGATTCAACGGTCGATCGACCTCTTCCCGGTACTCCGCGTCTTGGCAGACCGACGCCCGCTGCCCGCGCGCTTTCTCTTGCTGGGTAGCGCCTCGCCGGAATTGTTGGAGCAATCCTCGGAATCGCTCGCCGGGCGCATCGCGTTCCTACGCATCGACGGTTTCGGTCTGGACGAAGTCGGCGCCGAGAACTGGAAAAGGCTCTGGATCCGCGGCGGCATGCCGCGCTCCTTCCTGGCCGCATCGGATCCCCAAAGTCTGCGTTGGCGACAAGAATTCGTCCGCACGTACTTGGAGCGCGACCTACCGCGATTGGGTGTCGCCATCGGCAGCGACGTGCTCGACCGATTCTGGCGCATGCTCGGCCACTACCACGGACAGGTGTGGAACGGCGCCGAGTTCGCGCGCTCGTTCGGAGTGTCGCTTCCGACGGTACAGCGGTACCTCGATCTCCTCTGCGCCACGTTCGTCGCGCGCCGACTGCGACCGTGGCACGAGAACTTGGGCAAGCGTCAAGTGAAGTCCAACAAGGTCTACGTCGCGGATTCCGGGTTGCTGCACGCGCTGCTCGAGATCCCCGACGAGCGGTCGCTTCGACGGCATCCGCGAATCGGTGCTTCCTTCGAGGGATTCGCGATCGGCGAGATTGCTTGGCGACTGCGCGCACGTCCTGAGGAGTGTCACTTCTGGCGAGCACACACAGGCGCCGAATTGGACCTGCTGATCGTCCGCGGCAGCCAGCGGCGCGGATTCGAAGTCAAGCTGACATCGGAGCCGGAGGTCACCGCATCCATGCACGTCGCAATGAGGGACTTGGGCCTGAACTCACTCGACGTTGTCCATTCCGGCGACTCGACGTTCCCCCTGGCGCCGGGCATCCGCGCAGTGGCTATCCATCGGCTGGTCGAGGACGTGAAGCCCTTGCGGTGATCGGCTCAGGGCCCGAGACACAGCGCTCTCGGCCTCACTCTTTCCACCCCACCACCTCGTCGATCGTCCCCCGCGACACGGCGTGGTACCGCCCGCGCGCCACCTTGTAGATGTCCAGCGCGCGCGCCTTGCCCGATGGCGTCTTGACCAGCTCGCGGTACAGCGGTTCGAGGAACTTCCGGCGCCCCACATCCGTCAAAAAGCGTCGCAGCGCGCCTTCCGCCGCTGCGTATTCGTGCTGGATCGAGAGCCGCAACCACACGCACAGGATCTCCGCGTTCCCCGACTCGGTCAGGTGGAAGCGGCGGTCCAAGTTCGTCATCGACGCGGCGTCCAGGTCGGGCGCGACGGCCTCCAGGAAGTGCTGCCACTCCTGGGTGCTCCACGCGTCGGTGCGCAGCACGCCCGGGTCCTTGGAAGCGCGGAACGCAGCGGCTTGGCTGTCCACGGCGGCCAACAGGGGCGAGCGCGGGTTCGGCGCATCGTCGGGCAGGCCCGGGTCGTTCAGCCAGTGGTCCAGCTCGACCTTCTGCGCGACCTCGGGCAGTCCGGCCTCGAGGAAGCGGCGGAACTCGGCGGTCGTCACGCTTTGGAACGCGTGCTCGTCGAACCAGCGGCGCAGGAACACGTCGAACCGCGCGCGGCCGACGACGGACTCGATGCGCTGCAGGAACAGGGCGCCCTTCGTGTACGGGACCTCGCTGAAGCCGTCGTCGGGGTGGTGATCGTCCAGGTCGAGGTGCAGCACGGTCTGCCACGGCTCGAGGCCTTCCATCTCGCGTTCGAGGCTGGCGCGGGCGAGCTGCATCTCCATCAGCGCGCGCTCGGGACCGAAGACGCGCTCCATGATCCGGTTCTCGAAGTAGACGGTGAAGCCCTCGTTCAGCCAGAAGTCGCGCCACGTCGCGTTCGTCACGAGGTTGCCCGACCACGAGTGCGCCAGCTCGTGCGCGACCAGCGACACCAGCGACTTGTCGCCGGCGAGCACGGTCGGCGTCGCGAACGTCAGGCACGGGTTCTCCATGCCGCCGAACGGGAACGACGGCGGCAAGAACAGGACGTCGTAGCGCCCCCACCGGTACGGGCCGAACAGGTCCTCGGCGGCGCGGATCATCGACTCCGTGTCCTCGAACTCGGCGCGCGCGCCGTCCACGACGCACGGTTCGGCCCAGATGCCGGAACGCTGCGAAATCGGGCGGAAAGCGAGGTCTCCACAGGCCAGCGCGATCAAGTACGAGGGGATCGCGCGCTCCATCCGGAACATGAATGCGCCCTCGGTGTCCTGACCGAGTTGTTCCGCGCTCATCAACACGGTCAGCCCCGCGGGAGCACGCACGCGCGCCGCGTACGTCACGCGCACGCCGGGCGAATCCTGCAGCGGGATCCACGTGCGCGTCAGCGTCGCTTGGCCCTGCGTGAAGAGGAACGGCGACTTGCCGCCCGCCGTCTGGGCCGGTTCGAGCCACTGCACGGCGTCGGCGCCCGCACCGGTGCGGTACTCGACGCGCACGGAAGTGTCTTTGGGTTCGAGCACGATCGAGAGCGGCGCGCCCAGCCCGCGCTGTTCCTTGCCCAGCGCGAACTTCCGCACCGTTCCGTCCGTTCCCGACACGCGCTCGATTGCCAGGCCTTGGCTGTCGAGCACGAGCGGCGCCTGCGGATCCGTTCGCTGCAGATCGAGCCTCACGGCGCCATGGATCGAGCGCGCGTCGAAGTCGAGCACGAGGTCGAGGTCGACGTGCGTCACGCGCACGCGGTCGGGTTCGGCGTGGCTGTGCACGTCCATCGGCGTTCCTTTGTGCGCGTCGCCCGGGTCCGTGCGCCGTCCGTGCGTCGCGGAACACGCCGCGACGGTGAACACGAGAGCGAGGGACAGCCAGGTCGTCGTCGCGCGGTTTCTCATCGGGGCGGCGAGCGTCACCTCCCGCCCGCGAGGACGCAAGGAGCCGTAGGGAACTACGAAAGTCCTTCCCGGCGGGAAGCGGAAGCCTCTTCCTCCTCGCTTCGACCTCCGATCTTTCCTTCCATACCTGCGTCTCCCTGACCATGCCACTGACCTCCATTCCCAGGAGTCGCCCGAAACAACTCGCTGCGTCGATCGCGCTGCTCGCCGTCCTGGGCGCCGCGTGCGAATGGGCGCTGCGTGCCGTCGATTTCGACCATCCGCGCGGGGTCGATCGTCACGTCGTGTGGAGCGAGCAGCGCGACGTCTCGCTGCGACGCGGTGACGGGCTGTACCGTTTCGACACGACGTGCCTGTGGAGCCCGCGCCCCGGCGCCGAACTGCCCTGGACGGACGGCGCGCGCATCAACCCCGATGGATTCCGCGGGCCGCAACTCTCGATCGAGCGCACGCCGGGTGTCCTTCGCATCGCGACCATGGGCGGCGCCGCGACGCTCGGCGTCGGCGTGCGCTGGGAAGACACGTACAGCGCGCGGCTCGTGCAGATCCTGGGCGAGCGCGGCGTGCGTGCCGAAGTCCTGTGCGCCGGCGCCGAGGACCACACGGCGGTGCAGGGCCTCGAGCGTTGGCGGCGCACGATCCGCGTCTGGCAACCGCACATCGTCATCTGCACCTACGTCGGCAAATGCGAGTGCCTGCCGGCGCCGATGTCGCAACCGGACGGTCGTCGATTGGCGCGCATGCGAATCGAGCCGCCGCGCGAAGGCCCCCTGGGATTGCGCGACGAGCTGCGCCTCTTGCACCTCGCGTCGTGGCTGCGTGATCTGGCGTCGGGCGTGTACTGGCAGGAGCGCGACCTCGCGTTCATGGATCGGCGCTTGGCGCAGGGCACGGGCGAACTCGCTAGGCCCGGTCAACGTCGCGTGCCCTACGACCGGTTCGTCGATTCGCTCACCGAGTTGTTCGCCGAGATCCGCGCCGACAAAGCCGTCCCGATCCTGCTGTCGGTTCCACGTTCGCCCGGCACGCCGTCCAGCGACGCGGCCGAGGTCTACCAGGCCGCCGCGATCTCGATCGCGGCCAATTCGGGCTCGATCGTGCTCGACGGGCGCAACGCGTTCGTGCGCAGCGTTGCGGACGAGGACGTGCCGGCCAGCGACTTGTTCCTGGGCGACCTCGTGCCGTCGGACT
Organism: Planctomycetota bacterium; assembly: GCA_038318285.1. Classification (GTDB taxonomy): domain Bacteria; phylum Planctomycetota; class UBA1135; order UBA1135; genus JAEUHZ01. Next base: position 8,236 of record JBBQCC010000171.1, read on the forward strand.
GCGGTCACCTCGCGCTCGCACAAGGGCTCGCGGACGAGATCCTGGCACGGATGAAGGAGCGCAAGTGAGCGGCAGCGTCGGTGATGGCTCGCGACGCTGCGCGTTCCGGGAAGGCGCCGGCGCACTGCTCGTGCAGCTCCTCCTGATGATCGCGTTCTTCTGGACGCCGATCTCGCGCTACGGCGAGGTCCACTACTCCGCCGCGGACCTGACGCAGTCGATGAGCCTCACGCGCATCGACCCGGATCACGTGCCGGGTAACCAGCTGCAGTCGGACTCCGTCACGCAGATGAAACCGTGGGCGATCTTCAACCGCCAGGAGCTCGCCGCTGGACGTTTGCCCCTGTGGAATCCGCGCAACGGCACGGGCGCACCGCACTTCGCCAACTACCAATCGGCGGTGTTCTCGCCGTTCTCCGTCCCGTTCTACGTGCTCGACTTCAAGCTGGCGCTGCTGGTCAGCGCGGCGTTGAAGCTCCTCGTCCTGGGACTCTTCACGTACCTCTTCCTGCGCGAGATCGGTTGCGGTTGGCTTCCCGCGACCATCGGCGGTGCGGCGTTCCAATTCGCAGGGCACAACGCGATGCTGCTGTACTTCCCTCACGTCGGCGCGATGTGCGCGCTGCCCGCGGGGCTCTTCTTCGTCGAGCGCGCGTTGCGCCGCCTCGACGATTCGCTGACGACGGGTCGATCGGTACGACTGTTCCCCGCTCTGGCCGGCCTGACCGCCAGCCTCGTCGTCGGCTTGTTGGCGGGCAATCCCGAGCCGTTCTATTTTGCGTGCTGGGGCGTCGGAGCCTGGATCGTCGTTCGACTCGTCGGCCTGTGGCGAGCACACGCGGCCGGCCGCACGCAACGCCGCGCGCTGCTGCTGGGCAGCGGCAAGATCGCGCTTTCGCTCGCGCTGGCATTCGGCTTCGCCGCATTCCAAGTGCTGCCCTTCCTCGACTACCTGCATTCCAGTCGCGTGCTGGAGCAGCGCAGCCTGCGCCAGACGCCGCTCGAGACACGCTGGTGGCCGCTGTACTTGTTCCCCGACGTACTCGGCAATCCGTCGGCCGCGTACCGCATCAGCGACACCATCCCCGAGCCGAACTACGAGCTCGTCAACGTCAGCTACGTCGGCGGCGTTGTCCTGCTGCTCGCGGTGCTGTGTCCGTTCGTCGCGCGCGGACGCAGGGGGCGGTTCTTCTTCCCGGTGTTCGCCGTGGTGTGGTTCGTCTATGCATACGACGTCTTCGGCGCCTTCGACCTGTTCGCACTGATCCCGAGCGTCGACATGGC
>JBBQCC010000172.1:0-9513 GCA_038318285.1 Planctomycetota bacterium
GACTGCGCCAGCTGTCACGAGGACCCGCACGAAGGCCGCATGCAGGTCTCGTGCGCGAGCTGCCACGGCCAGACGCAGTGGGACGAGCTGCACTCTCTTGGACACGAGAAGAACCTGCCGCTGGTCGGTGCGCACGGCGCCGTCGAGTGCCGGACCTGTCACGCGCAGGAGGGCGAGCACGCGCTCGAATCGCTGGGCGTGAGTCGTTCGCGAATCGTCCCGCGGACGTGCACGGAGTGCCACGAGTCGCCGCACACGAACGACTTCGCGTCGTTCTCGGCCCGGATTGCCGGGTTCGATCTGGCGCGCGGTTGCGTGACATGCCACGCGTCCGAGCACCTGAAATGGGCTGAATCCGCAGCGAATCTGACTCCCGGCCAGCACGCGTTCTCCGGGTTCCCGCTCGAGGCTCCGCACGACCTGGCCACGTGCACTGCATGCCACGACGCCGGCTCGAAGGACTTCCGCGCTCGGCACCCAGGGCGTTCGGCGGATGCGTGCAGTGCGTGCCACGCCGACCCGCACGGCGGCCAGTTCGCTCACGGCCCGTTCGCGGGTCAAGAGTGCACGGCCTGCCACAGCGCGCTGGCCTTCGAGCCGCACACGTTCGACGTCGAGAAGCACGCGCTGAGCACGATGCCGCTGGACGGGCGTCACCTCGACACGGAATGCAACGCGTGTCACACGATCTCGAGCGCGGGCGAACCGCGCGCGTTCGAAGGCATCTCGTCGAACTGCGATGCGTGTCACGCGGATGCGCACCGGGGATTCTTCGACGAGGCACTGGCCGACGTCGAGATCGAATCCCCGGGAGCCTGCGCGGCTTGTCACACGACAACCGGTTTCGACGCCGACGTCGCCGAATTCGACCACGCCGCGTGGACCGGGTTCCCGATCCTCGGCTCGCATGCGCAGGAGAACTGCGCGAGCTGCCACCCGTCCATGCCGCAGCCCGACGACACGCAGCGCACGTTCGGCCGCGTCGAGGAACACTTCGGGACCTTCACGGGATGCGTGACGTGTCACCGCGATCCGCACGAGGGCCGTTTCGACGATGCCGAGCTGCCCGAGGTCGTCCGCGGCCGCGACGGTTGCGCGCGCTGCCACGAGGAGACTTCGTTTCGCAGCTTCCCGCGCGGATTCGAGCACGGCGAGTGGACGGGCTTCGCGCTGGTCGAGGGCCACGCCGACGTCGCTTGTTCGGCGTGCCACGCACCGTTGCGCGTTCCCGACGCGGTCGGTCGCACGTGGGGACCCGCGAACGGGACGTCGTGTGCCGACTGCCACCTCGATCCGCACGCGCGTCAATTCGAGCGCAACGGCTCGACGGACTGCGAGCGCTGTCACGCCAGCCAGAAACAATCCTTCCTCGCTTTCGACCACGACCGCGATTCGCGCTTCGCACTCGGGGCACAGCACGCGCGACTCGCCTGTGAAGCCTGCCATCTGCCGTTCGCGCTGCCCTCCGGCGCGGAATCGGTCCGTTATCGACCCATCGGCACCGAATGCGTCGATTGCCACGGGGTCCAGGAAGACGTGCTGATCCGCCGACGAAGGAAATAGGAGGGGAGATGTTCCAAGCACGGATCGCCTTTTGGCTGGCCGCAGCGTCCTGCGTGACGGCCGCGCGCGCGCAGGACGGGCAGCCCGTCCTGCTCGAGATGCGCGTCATCTCCGTGGTCACGCGGCGTGCGACCGTGGACCGTGGCGTGCTCGACGGGCTGGAACTCGGTGACCGCGTCGTGTTCCGTCTGCGCGACGGCGGCGAGCGCACGGGGCGCGTGATCTCGCTCGAGGATCGATCCGCCACGGTCGAGCCGACGGACGCGAACTTCACTGTTCTCGCGGGCATGCGCGTCGAGGCACGTTTGCCCGCGGATCGTTTCGAACTGGTCGAGGAAGTCGTCGAGGAGCCGTTCGACGAATCGATGAGCGCGCCCGCTGGCGTCCCTCCCGCCACGCCGAACGACGTGCCGGAGCACGCGCCCTGGGAACGCCCCGACGACGGCTGGACGGCCAAGATGCCGCTCCTCGCGAAGGTCAATCCGTTTCGCCCCGAAGAGCGCGAGAGTGTGTTGCACGGGCGCTTCTACACGTCCGTGAATGCGCTCGGAAACAGCGAGGACAGCCGCACCGATACCTTCGCGCGCACCGGCGCGAGCGCGACGATGGACAACCCGTTCGGGAACGGCGGGCGACTCACGCTGGACGCCGAGTGGAACTACCGCGACACGAACGTCCCGGACGACGACGGCGACACGGAATCGAACCTGCGCATCGATCGTGCGTCGTACGCGTGGGGGGGGCATCGTTTCGAGCCGACACGATTCGAGGTCGGTCGCTTCCTGCACTCCGACTTCCCAGAGTTTGGCGTGCTGGACGGCGTCGAGTGGTCGCGGCATCTCTCTGGCGGAGGTTCATTCGGCGCGAGCGTCGGCTTGCTGCCGGACTGGGACACGTTGAGCGAGGACGGCAACGACACCGAATTCGCCGCGTGGTACCGCTGGGCGCGCGACGAGAGCGAGGAGCTCACGCTGGGCGTTGGCTACCAGAAGACCTTCCACGACCTGAACGCCGACCGCGACCTGTTCGTGTTCAAGGGCGCGTGGATTCCGCAGCACGCTTGGACTGCGCAAGGCACGGTCTGGGTCGACCTGTACGGATCGGGCGACGACGCGAAGGGTTCCGGCGCCGAGGTGACGCAGGCCTGGCTCACGACCGGCCGTTCCTGGTCGAGCGGCGCGTCGGTGGACATCACGTACCGCCACCTCGCGTTCGCCCAGACGGACCGCGACGAATTCCTCCCCGTGACCACGGCGCAACTGGCGAACGATCACTACGACCGCGCGGCGATCGCGGCACGACAGCGCCTGGGCCCAGTCGATGTGCGCGAGGAAATCGGTGGCTGGAGCGACGAGGACGAGGAAGGTGGCGACGGCGAGCTCGGGTTCGACCTTCACGACGCTCTCTTCGACGGCAGCCGGATCGAGGCCGCTGGCTTCGGGTCGCACGGGCGCTACACGACGCTGTATGGCTGGCGTACGGCGCTCGGTGGTGACAGCGGGCGCCTTGCTTGGCGTGTCGGCTACGAGTTCGTGCTGGCCGAGTTCCAGGGGTTCTCGTCGGCGAACAACGAGTTGCCCGAGCACCGCGTCGGCCTGAATCTCGATTGGAACACCGATTCGGCTTGGAGCTTTTCGCTCGACGCCGCGACGCTCTTCTACGACCAGGAGACCGGATACCTCGTGGGCATCTACTTGCAGAGGAGCTTCTGATGAACGGTCTTCGACTCGCGCGCCCTGCACCTTGGATCGCGTTCGTGGCCGCTGCATGTCTTCTGGTCGCTGCGTGTGTCTCGCAGGGCAGCGACAGCGCGTCCTTGCGCTTGTGGTGGGCCGGGTTCGGTCCGGTCCTGCCGCACGACACGTTCCCGGGCGACTGTTCGCTCTGTCACGAAGGTGGCGACTGGTCGAGCCTGCGCGCGGACTTCACGTTCGATCACGAGGCCGAGACGGGTGTGCCGTTGAACGGCGCGCACACGAACGCGAGCTGCATCCTCTGTCACAACGATCGTGGGCCGGCCGGCGTGTTTCAGGCGCGTGGCTGCGCGGGGTGCCACGAAGACGTGCATCGAGGCGCGCTCGGCAGCGGGTGCACCGAGTGCCACTCGGAATCGAACTGGTACCCGCGCGGACAGTACGCCTTGCACCGCCGCACACGGTTCCCGCTGGTCGGGGTGCACGCCACCACGGCGTGCCATCGCTGTCACCCGGGTGCCGAAGCGGGCCAGTTCACTCCGACCGACACGGAGTGCATCACGTGCCACGCCAGCGATCTGGGACGCGCGCTGAATCCCAACCACGTGGGTCTCGGCTGGACGGATCGTTGCGATCGCTGCCATCTGCCACGCACCTGGAACCAGGCCGAAGTGAACGGCGTGTGATCGAGCGTTCACGTACGTGAACTCGTCGTTTGAATCCCGCTCAAGATCGTGAGTGGGCCGACTCGATGGATCGTCCAGGGAGATCGCCGCTGTCGCGGCGGCGCTGGCGGCTGGCAGGCCGCGCGACCCGCTGGGGTCTGAGCGTCGCGACGAGAGCGGTGGATGGAGTGCAAGTGCGGACTTCGTCCGCGCGGAGCTCCACGGAGGAGAGGGCAGATGCGGTTCGAAAAGAAGTGGATCGCCATGACGGCGCTCGCGCTGCTGGCAGGCTGCAGCGGTGAAACCAGCACGCTCACGGCGCAGACCGCCGAGTCTTGCATGCTGTGCCACAACGGCTCGCTCGAGAACGACTACTCCGGGCCGGGAATCGAAAACCCGCACCCGTTCACCGGTGCCTCGAAGGTCACGTGCACGACGTGCCACGGTGGCAATCCGAACGGAACCGATGTCGCGTCGAGCCACGTCCCGCCGCCGCCGCAAATCGGCGACGACGATTTCCAGGACGGCAACGCGCTGGCCTACTTCAACCGACTGACGCTTGCCGGGATGGACAAGTTCCCGAACTACGTCGTCGACGGACACACGTACACCGCGCTCGACTACTTGCAGTTCGTGAATCCCGGCGACCTGCGCGTCGTCGACCAGGGTCGTAGTTGCGGCGTGTGTCACGCCGGACACGCCGAGGTCGTTTCGAAGAGCCTGCTCGCGACATCAGCCGGCATCCTGGCCGGTGCGTCCTTCGCGGCCGGCATCGAGAGCGCGGTACCCGAGAACCAGGGTCTGCACGAAGACACGGCAGCCGACACGAGCTTCCGCGCCGTGCAAGACACCAATTACGGCGGGAATTCGGGTCTGATCGGCACGGTGGCAAGTCTCTTGGAATTTCCCGTCTTCAGCGAGCGCAACGTCTCCGGTCCGGAGCAGATCTTCCAGAACCCGGCCTACGACGCCGCGCAGCTCGACGACGACCGCGACTCCGAAAATCGCGCGATCGCGGGTTCAGCTCTCGCCAACCTGTACCTGGAGCAGGTCGCGTTCACCTGCGGCGACTGTCACCTCGGTAGCGCGGGCGCGAACAACCGCGCGGGTGACTTCCGCTCGTCCGGTTGCACGTCGTGCCACATGCAGTACAGCCTAGACGGCAAGAGTCGCAGCGCCGATCCGAACATCAACAAGACCGAGCCGCTGAATCCGGACCAGATTCGCGCTCCGGAACGCTCGCACGCGCGCACGCACAAGATCGCCGGTGTCGCGCGCACGCTGTCCAACGGCAGTGTGATCCCGGGCATCGACGACTACGCTTGCGCGGGCTGTCACCAGGGTTCGAACCGGACCGTGATGCAGTATTGGGGCATACGCCTCGACCAGAACGCGGACGTGCGCAATGGCCGCCAGTACCCGGCCAATCCGGTGACGAACCAGACGACGGCGAACGACGCGCGCCTGTTCAGCCCGATCGCGAACAACAACACGTTCAACGGTCGCAACGCGAACCAGTACCTACTCAAGGAGGACTACGACGGCGACGGTCGCGACGATACGCCTGAGGACGTTCACTATCAGGCGGGCATGGGTTGCATCGACTGCCACGGCAGTTGGGACATGCACGGTGGCGATCCTGCGAACCCCGACGGCAAGATCCTGAGCCGCATGGAGCAGCAGACCGCGATCACCTGCGAGAGCTGTCACGGCTCGATCGATGCCTACGCGACGGTCCACGCTGGCACGACGTACGGTGGCCAGTCCGCGCAGATCGCGTCGGACTCCAAGGGCAATCCGCTGCGCCACGTATGGCGCGGAATTGACGGTCTCTATTACATGAAGAGCCGTTTGACGGGCAACACGCACATCGTGCCGCAGACGCACGACACGGTTGCGAACACCGGTCGCGTGCACCCGGTCACCGGTCAGCCCTTCTACAGCACGAAGGCGTCCTACGCGATGGGTCGCATCGACGCCGACGCCACGAACGGCACGGGTCCGAAGCAGACGAACACGGCGCACGACGGCTTCAGCCACACGGACAACATGGACTGCGCGTCCTGTCACTCGTCGTGGACGAACACGTGCATGGGTTGCCACCTGTCGGGCGAATACGACAATGGCAACAACTTCAGCAACATCACGGGCGACCGCATCGTGTTCAAGCAGCGCACAGCGGACTTCACGTACCAGTCGCCGCTGTTCTTCCAGCTCGGCGTCGACCCGTCGGGCAAGATCACGCAGTTCAGCTCGAACACGAAGGTCTTCTTCCAGTGGGAAGACCGGAACAACGTGCTGTCGCGCCGCTTCGAGTTCAGCGATCGCAAGGGCGCCGGCAACAGCAACTCGGCTCCGTCCGGATTCCCGGCTATGTCGCACAACGCGATCATGGCGCACTCGATCCGCGGCAAAGTCGATGCGCAGCGCGAAGGTCCGCGCTACTGCGTCGCCTGCCACCTGACCGAATCGGGCTTGACGCAGTACGGCACGCAGTACGACTCGTTCCGCACGGCGATGGCAGCGGGGGACTGGGGCGCGCTCGACTTCAACTTGCTCAAGGACCACTTCGGTCGCAACACGAGCAACAAGCTGGATTCGCCGCTCTTCGTACACGGAGTGGTCGGCCTCGGAACGGGCATGTTCCTGTTCGACGAGAACGGCGCGCCCGTGAATCCGCTCGACACCTTCGCCGGCCGCAAGGGCGCGGACAACGTCGCACCGTCCACCGTATTCGACCCGGCGCGCGTCTACTTCGATCTGGATCGCATCGTCGAGCCCGACGGTCGATCGAATGCGTCGAGCAACCACCCCTGGTTGACCGGTGTGAACGGTGCATCACTGCGCGACGGCGCGACGGACCCGGAGATGGCCGGTCCGTTGGGTGCGCACCTGATCCAGTTGCTCGCGGACCCGGTGAACGGGCTCGTGCTCGACTCGTGGATCGACTCGAACGCCGCGCTGCACGGCGACGCGGCTGGGTTCCTCGGCGGTTCGTGAGGCGGCCGGGGCCGAGGCGTGCCGTTCGGCGCGTCCCAGTCTCCCCGGGTTGTCCTCTGCGCGCGGGGCCGTAGCCTGTGCGCATGACTCGACAGCGCACATCCCGAATCGTCGGTGCAATCGTCACGAGCCTCGCGCTCGTCGCTTGCTCCGCGACGCCGAAAGGCGAATGGTCGGATCTCGGCGCGCACTCGCGTGCGGTGACGACGGCGTCGCCCGAAGCCCAAGTCTGGTTCGACCGCGGTCTCGTGTGGCTGCAATCGTTCAACCACGACGAGGCCATCCACTGCTTCAGCGAGGCCGCCGAGCGCGATCCGGGCTGCGCGATGGCGTGGTGGGGGATCGCGATCGCGAACGGGCCGCACATCAACAACCCGATCGTGTCGCCCGAGCGCGATGCCTTCGCACGTGAGGCCGTCCGTCGGGCGAGCACGCTCTCCCTCGGTGCGACGCCGGTCGAACAGGCGCTGATCCGCGCGCAAGTTGCGCGTTGGGGGGGGCGCGCGGTGGAGGATCGCAGCGCGCTCGATCAGGCCTACGCCGACGCGATGATCGATGTCGCGTCGCGCTTCCCGGGCGACGCCGACGTCGCCGCGTTCGCCGCGGAGGCGCTGATGGACCTGCAACCCTGGGATCTGTGGACGAACGCGGGCGCGCCGAAGGGACGCACGAACGAGATCCTCGCGCGGCTCGAGCACGCGCTCGCGCTCGATCCCCAAAACCCGCTGGCAAACCACCTGTACATCCACGCGACCGAAGCGTCGCCGCGACCCGAACTCGCGCTGGCCTGCGCGGATCGACTCCGCGATCTCGTCCCGGGTGCCGGTCACATGGTGCACATGCCCGCGCACACCTACATCCGCACGGGGCGGCTCGCGGACGCTTCTGACGCGAACGTGCGCGCGCTCGCGGCGGACCAACTCCATCGCGATCGATTCCCGCGCGACGGCTTCTACCGTGTCTACATGCTGCACAACGCGCATTTCTTGGCGTTCAGCTCGATGCTCGAGGGTCGTTCCGAAGTGGCGATGGGCGCTGCGCAGCGCATGCTCGACGACGTCACGCCCGAATTCCTCGCTGCTGCCGGGCCGCTGCTCGACGGCTACTTGCCAGTCGTGATGCACGTCCTCGTGCGGTTCGGGAAGTGGGAACAGATCCTGAAGGAGCCGGCGTTCCCCGATGAGTTCCTCGCGGCAAACGTGGTGCGCTGCTACGCGCGCGGCGTCGCGCTGAACGTGCTGGGCCGCGCGGATGAAGCGCGCGCTGAGCTGGAGAAGCTCGACGCGATCCTCGTGCGCATGGACGACCGCACGATCGGCAACAACACGGCTGCGTCGGTGCTGCGCATCCCACGTCTCGTGCTGGCAGGCGAGATCGCGTTCTCGGCCAGCCGTCGCGACGAAGGGCTCGACCTCATGAAGCAGGCCGTCGCGATCGACGACGAGCTGCGCTACGACGAACCGCCCGACTGGATGATGCCCGTGCGCCATCCCTACGGAGCGATGCTGCTGGAGGCCGAGCGCTGGAACGATGCGGAGCGCACGTTCCGCGAGGACTTGGTGCTGTTCCCCGAGAACGGGTGGTCGCTGTTCGGTCTGGCGCGATCGCTGCGCGAACAGGGACGCGACGCCGAGGCGGACGCCGTCGGTGCGCGCTTCGAAAAGGCTTGGTCGCGAGCGGACATCGAGATCCACGCGCCGTGCCTGTGCCAACCAGGGGTTGTCGCGGGGAGCCTCGGAGCTCTTCTTCCCGAGCTGACGGGCACAATCTCGTCACGCGGAGCGGTCACGCACTAATATCCGGACATGCTGGCCTTCGACATCGAACTCGCTTCCGTCGTCGAGATCCCCGCGGGCGGTGATCTCGATCAACTTGGTCCCTTCGACATCGCGGTCGCCGCAGCGCGCGACGATCACGGCGGTGCGTGGACGTGGCATGGCGACGCGGGCGGAGTGCCCGCGCCGAAGATGAGCGCAGCCGACGCGCGCGCCGTGCTGCTTGCGCTGCGCGAGAAGCAGAAGGCCGGCGAGACGGTCGTCGCCTGGAACGGTGTCGGTTTCGACCTGAAGTGGCTCGGCGTCGCAGCCGGCGACGTGCACCTCGCCGGCGAGGTCGCGCTCGACACCTTCGATCCCATGCTGCAAATCTTCCACGCGCGCGGGTTCCCGATCGCGCTCGCCGCCGCGGCCGAGGGACTCGGCGTGACGCTGAAGAAGTCGATGCACGGCGCCGAAGCTCCGAAAGCCTGGGCGCGCGGCGAGCACGACCGCGTCATCGAGTACGTGCACGGCGACTGCACGCTGACGCTCGAGGTCGCGCAGCGCATCGTCGCGACGAAGGGCGTGCGCTGGATCACGAAGAAGGGCACGCCCGCGACGGAGCCGATCGCCCGCCTGCTCAGCGCGCGCGAGCTCTACCAATTGCCGCCGCCCGATCAGTCGTGGATGACGACGCCGATCCCGCGCGAGCGTTTCTTCGACTGGATTCCGTCGGCGTCGTTCGGAGTGAGGTAAAAGTGGGGGGGGTTTTGGGGCCCCCCCCGCCCCCGCCGGGGGCGGGGCAACACCCCCCCAAGACCCGAAACCGGACGC
>JBBQCC010000173.1:0-9499 GCA_038318285.1 Planctomycetota bacterium
CGCGGCGAGTTCGGCACGTTGGACGTCGGGCCGCGCAAGATTCCGCTGCGAGTCCTCACCGGCGACCAGTCGGCGGCGTTCGTCGCCGGCGGCGACCCGACTGCGAACTCGGCCTCGATCACGTTCGGAACGGGTGCGTTCGTGTTGCGCGCAACCGGTGCCGCGATGCCGGACGTGCCGGGACTCCTGGCGACGCTGGTCGCGCGCGAGGGTGACGCGAGCACGTTCGCGCTGGAAGGCACTGTGAACGGCGCCGGTTCCGCATTGGCGTGGCTCGCGAACGAGCGCGGTCTCGACGACCTCGGTCCCGACATCGAGCGCGGGCTCGCGTCAGCGGTCGAACCTCCGCTGTTCCTGAACGGCATCGGTGGACTCGCGGCGCCGTACTGGCGCGCGGACTTCGCATCGCGCTTCGTCGGCGAGGGCGACACCGGTGCAGAGGTCGTCGCGGTGCTCGAGAGCGTCGTCTTCCTCGTGGTGGAGATCCTGCGCGCGATGGAACCCGCGCGCGGTCCAGCGCGCGTGCTGCGCGTCGGTGGCGGCCTCGCGCAACTCGACGCCTTGTGCCAGCGACTCGCGAACCTGTCTGGAACGCGCGTCGAACGTCACGCGGAGACGGAGACGACGGCGCTCGGGCTGGCGCGCCTGCTCGGCGCCTCGCCGCGCGGTTCCGACCCCGAAGCGTTCGAGCCCGTCGGCGATGCCGCGCTGAGTGCGCGACACGCGCGCTGGCGGACCGCGATGGGCTGAGAAAACCCCGTACGGAGCCAGGTAACTTCGGACGGGGTCGCTGCGGAGTCGCGGCGCAATGCTTCGCCGTGGCAACAAACCCCGTCCGAAGTTACCTGGCTCCGTACGGGGTTTTCTCAGCCGTCGAGCGTGAACCCGGCTTCCGGCTGCAGCGGCAGCTCGTCGGTGTGTGCGATCCGCGTTCGCTTCGGCAGGCTGGACTGCAGACGCTCGACGACGCGTTCGGCCGTCGCGCGGTAGCCGGTCAGCTTGCCGCCGTAGATCGTGACGAAGCGCGGGCGCTCCTCGTCGTCGACAACCAGTGTCGTCTCGCGCGGTCGATCGAATGCGCGGCCCTCGCCGCGCGGCAGCACGCGCAGGCCGGCCCACGACGCCCGCACCTCCGTCGAACGGCGCGGGAAATAGTGCGCGTACGTCTCGAGCAGGTACGCGACCTCCGCGTCGGTCGGCGCGACGCGCGCGGGATCGCCGGCGTAGGGCGTCTCGGTCGTACCGACGAGCGTGCGACCCTTCCACGGGATCGCGAACACGGCGCGGCGATCGCGCGGCGCCTCGACGTAGTAGATGCCGCGTTCGAGACGACCGTCGAGCTCGATGTGCGTCCCGGCTACGTATTCCACGGCGAAGCCCGGCGGCGGGGGATCCAGGCGCGCGCGCACGTCCTCGACCCACGGACCGGCCGCGTTCACGATCGTGCGAGCCTGAGCGCGCTGCAGCGCGCCGTCCTCGGTCCAGCGCAGGCTCCAACCGTCCATCGTGCGCTCGGCGCCGACGAACGCGGCCGGGACGCGGACCGTGGCGCCCAGCTCGAGCGCGCTGCGCAGCACGGCTCGCGTCAGAGCTGCGTCGTCCGTCTGCCCGTCGAAATAACGGAAGACCGCGTCGAGCTCGCGCGTCTCGAGCCCGTCGAGCTGGTCCCACTCCTCGCGCGGGATGCGCGCGAAGAGCGCCTCGCGCCGCAGGTTCCCGAGCAGCGCGTACAGGCCCAGCCCGGCGCGAATCGTGCGCGGTCGACGCGTCGTTTCGGGGTAGATCGGGATCAGGAACGGCACGACGCGCACGAGCTTCGGCGCGATGCGCAGGAGCGTCGTGCGTTCGCGCAGCGACTCGCGCACGAGGGCGAGCTGCGCGCTCTCGAGGTAGCGCAGTCCGCCGTGGATCAGCTTGCTGGAGCGACTCGAAGTGCCCGCGGCGATGGCGCGCTCTTCGAGCAGCACGGCCGACAAACCCGCTGCCACCGCTGCCTGGAGGACGCCGACGCCGTGGATGCCGCCGCCGATGACGGCGAGGTCGAATCGGTCGGTGGTAGTCGTGGCTTCGGTCACGTGCTCACGCCGTCTTTCGCCGCGCCGTCTTTCACCGCGGCGCGGCGCCGAGGGCGGCGATCATCTCGGCGATCTGGAACGTCTCGACGAGGTCGACGCCGCGCGCGGCCAGAGCGCGCGCGACCGCAACGTCGGCGACCTCGTACACGGCGACCCGCGCGCCCGGATGCCGCAGCTCGCCCGTCGCCGGCAGCCCGTCGATGTCCACGAATACGAACTCGGGCGCGATGTCGGCGACGATCTGCTGCTCGCGCTCGGCCCACGCGTCGAATACGGCTCCGAGCGGGATCGGGTGGGCCTCGCGGGCGACGGCCAGGAAGTCGAGGCTGAAGCTGATCAGCGTGCACTGGTGGATCGCGGCGTCGAGCGCGGGCAGCACGCGCTCGAGGATCCGCTCGCGCCCAAAACGCTCGATTGCGATGCGCTTGATCTCGACGAACGCGCGCACGTTCGGATGGCGGCTCAAGAGCTGCACGAACCCGGCGAGGCTCAGCAAGCCTTCGCGCTGGAACCGGTCGCCGAACTTGCCGCGTTCTCCGCACGAGAGCGCGCGCAGGTCGGACAGCGTCGTCTCGTGTACGGCGCCGGGCACGCCGCACATGCGGTCCAGGGTGCGGTCGTGAAAGAGGACCGGGAATCCGTCGGACGACAACTGGACGTCCACCTCGACGAACTTCGCGCCGGCCTCGATCGCGGCTTCGAGTGCCGCGAGCGTGTTCTCCGGGTAGCGCGCGGCGTATCCGCGGTGTGCGACGAGTTCGAGCGTGGTCATCCTGGTTCGTTCACCGCGCCGGTTATGCCTCCCGACGCGACGCGACGCAACGCGCGTTCTCCGGGGGTCCGCGGACCCGACTCAAGTGGGAAGAGCTTTCCTGCCGATGACCGATCGGATCGGAGGTCCTCGTACCGTGAAGAGCGTTCTGGTTTGGTTGTGCGTCGCGGCCGTTCTCATCGGCCTCTTCGGGGCGTACTCGACGATGTTCCCGGGTGTGAACGCTCCCGCCAAGGGAGGGCTCGCGGACGACGGCGAAGTGGTTTCGCGCCTGCGCGATCACGTCGAGTCGATCGCCTTGGGCACGGCGCCGCGCCACTCGCCCGGTCCGATCGCCGACGCTGGAGACTACCTGGAGCGTCAGCTGCGCCGCACCGGCCACGACGTGAAGGCGGTGGCGATGGGCCCCGCTGCCGCAGCCAAGACGATCATCGTCGACCTCCCGGGTACGAAGTACGCGCGCGAGATCGTGATCGTCGCCTCGCACTTCGACGGCCCGCGCGGATCGCCGGGCGCCGACTCGGGCGCTTCGGGCGCCGCGGTGCTGGTCGAGGTCGCGCGCGCGATGTACGGAGCCGGACACGAGCGCACGTTGCGCTTCGTCCTGTTCCCCGACGGCTACTCGCACCACGACGGACCGGACTCGGCCGCCGCCGCGTACGCCAAGCAGTGCAAGTCGAGCGGCGAGAAAGTCGTCGCCGTGGTCTACCTCGACTCCGTCGGGCTCTTCGACGACGCCGACACGCAGACCTATCCGTTCCCGCTCATGCTGGCGTACCCGTCGAAGGCCAACTTCATCGCCGTGATCGGCAGCTACGGCGCGCGCGACCTCACGTCGAAGGCCACCGAATTGTTGCGCACGGGAACCGGCGTCGCCGTCGAAGCCCTCGTGCTGCCCGCTTTCGCACCGGGCACGGGCTTCTCGCCGCACGCGGCGTTCTGGGACGCGGGGATGCCCGCGGTCGTGATCAGCGACACGGGCGACTGGCGCAGCAAGCGCTTCGCCACGGCCAGCGACACGCAGGACCGCCTCGACTACGGACGCATGGCGCGGCTGGTCAACGGCTTGTCGCGCATGCTGGCGGGGCTCGTCAAGAAGGCCACGCTCTCGGCCTGACCGACTCCTGACCCTGCAAAATCGACGGGACCTGTCGCTGCGACATCGCAGCGGCAGGTCCCGTCTGTTTCGAACGAGTGCGTCGAGCGCCTACAGGTTCTTCGCCGCGAACTCCCAGTTCGCGAGCTTGTCCAGGAACGTCGTCACGTAGTCGGGGCGACGGTTCTGGTAGTCGAGGTAGTACGCGTGCTCCCACACGTCGCAGGTCAGGATCGGCTTGGCCGAACCCGTCAGCGGCGTTTCGGCGTTCGGCGTCTTGACGACCTTGAGCTTGCCCGCGTCGAGCACGAGCCAGGCCCAGCCGCTGCCGAACTGCGTCTTGGCCGCGTCGGCGAACTGCGTCTTGAATGCGTCGAACGAACCGAAGTCGGCTGTCAGCTTCTCGAGCAGCTTGCCCGTCGGCGCGCCGCCGCCGTTCGGCTTCATCGAGTTCCAGAAGAACGTGTGGTTCCAGACCTGCGCGGAGTTGTTGAAGACTCCCTGCGCGGCCGAATCCTTGGCCGAGGCCTTCACGACCTCCTCGAGGCTCATCTTCTCCCAAGGCTTGCCCTTGGCGAGGTTGTTCAGGTTGTCCACGTAGGCCTTGTGGTGCTTGCCGTAGTGGAAGGAAAGCGTCTGCGCACTGATGAAAGGTTGCAGCGCGTCGTCCTTCCACGGTAGGGGCGGCAGGACGAAGGGGCCGGTGCTGGTCGGGGTGGCGGGTGTGCTCGTGTTCTGGGTCATGATGTCCTCAGCGCATGCGGTCGTGGGACGCGGTTTCCGAAGACTCTACCATGCTCGCCGCCCGAGTCCCGCCTTCGCGGTCCCGGCCAGCCCGACCGCCCGACCCCGCCTCGCATCCCGATCCGCCTTGGACAGCCTCAACTCCGCACTTCCCACCGCCGCGATCGGGCGGCGTGACGCGCTCGTCGTCGAGGATCTCTCCAAGGAATACGAGAACCACCGCGCCGTCGAGGGGCTCTCGTTCCGAGCCGTCGAGGGCGAGATCCTCGGTCTCGTCGGCCCGAACGGCGCCGGCAAGACGACGACGCTGCGCTCGATCGTCGGCGTCCTGCCGATCCAGCACGGCCGCATTCGCGTGTGCGGTCACGACTTGGTGACCGAAGAGGTCGCGGCGAAATCGCGGCTGGCCTGGATCCCCGACGATCCGCAGCCCTTCGACACGCTCACGGTCCTCGAACACCTGCACTTCCACGCGGCGCTGTATGGGATCCGCGATTGGAAGGATCGTGCCGACCAATTGCTGGAGCGCTTCGAGCTGACGGAGAAGCGCGACGCGCTGGGCGGCGAATTGTCGCGCGGCATGCGGCAGAAGCTGGCGTTCTGCACGGCGTGGATCCACGAGCCCGGCCTCGTGTTGATGGACGAACCGCTCTCGGGCCTCGATCCACGCGCGATCCGTTCCGCGAAGGACGAGATCCGCCGATTGGCGCAGACGGGCACGGCCGTCGTGCTCTCCTCGCACCAACTCGATCTCATCCAGGAACTCGCCGATCGGATCCTGATCATCGATCGCGGGGTCAAGCGCTTCGAAGGCACGCTGCGCGAGGCGCGTACCAGCCTCGCGTTGGGCGACGAAAAGAGCCTCGAGGACATCTTCCTGACCGCGACCGATCCGGGTCCGGCCACGGATCGCCCGCCGACCGGCGCGCGCTTGGAGTGACTGCGTGTTCGGACACCCCGCACTGCGCCTCCTGTTCTGGATGAAGCTGCGCGGCGGCCTGCGTTTGCAGGTGCGCAAGCTGCGCCGTCCGTCGAGCTGGATCTTCCTGCTGATCGGGCTCGTCCTGGCGGGCGGATGGATCGCGCTGATGATCTTCGGGCGCAGCATCGGCGCGGTGCCGTCGGTCGAACCGAGCGTGCTGCGCTTCGGCGTCGAGGTCGGTCTCACGGTGCTCGTGGTTCTGACCCTCGTCGGCGCGTTCCAATACCGCGGGCTCTACCTGCCCAAGGAGGAGATCGAGCTGGCTTTCAGCGCGCCCGTCGATCGATCGCAGCTCGTTCGCTATCGGCTCGGCACGAACCTGTTCCGTTCGATGTTCGCGGCGCTCCTGTTCGGGTTCCTGACTGCGCGCCGCATGCCGCATCCCGTGTTCGCGTTCGTCGGGATGTTCTCGATGATGATGACGATTCCGATCCTCGGCCAGGGCCTCGCGCTGCTGCTCGGCGCGGGCGAAAACCGCCTGGCGAAGGTCGCGCGCAAGTTTCCGCTGCGCATCGTTTCGATCGCTCTGGGCGCGCTCGTGGGTTACGGCGTCGTGCTGCTGATGACGTCGGACGGGGAGCGCATGCCGTTCGGCATCGGTGACAGCGACAGCCTGTTCACACAGCTCGCGGAGAATCCGGTCGTCCGCTGGGTGCTGCTGCCGGTCTCACCCTGGGGCCGGATCATCACGGCGAGGAGCACAGCCGAATTCCTGCCCTGGTTCGCGTTCGTCGCCGGCGTGTGGATCCTACTGTACGAGCTCGTTGTCCGCGCCAAGGTCGACTACCGCGAGCTCTCGCTGGCCACGTCGGCCGAGGTCGCGAAGCGCATCTCGCAAGCGCGGCGCGGCGGCTGGGCCGCGAACCGCTCGCGTGTGATGCAGCCGACGAAGTCCTCGGGCGCGCCGTGGATCTTCGGCCGCGACGGCTTCGGTGCGATCGCTTGGCTCGAGACGACGTCGATGTTTCGGCGTGCTCGCGGCACTCTGATCCTGTCGTTCCTGCTCCTGACCCTGCTCGCGATCCTGTCGCGCGGCATCGGAAGCGGCGGCGACGACCCCGAGGCCGAAGCCCGCAACGGACTCATCGCCGGTACGATGCTGATCTCGCTGCTCGGCACGGCGTACCTGTGCGCCGGCCTGAAGTTCGACTTCCGCGGCCGACTCGAGCAGATGGACATGGTCAAGGCTTGGCCGCTCGCGCCGTGGCGCATCTTCCTGGCGACGATCCTGCCGGAGTCGATGCTCGTCTCCGTGTTCCTCCTCGTGACGATCCTCGGTCGCGCCATCTGGGCCGGCACGTACCACCCGCTCCTCGTCGGTGTCGTGTTGTTTCAGCCGCTCGTCGTCCTGACCTGGGTCGCGCTCGACAACGCGGTGTTCCTGCACTCGCCGGTGCGCTACGCACCCGGTCAGGAGAGCGCACTGCAGAACATGGGGCGCTCGATCGTGCTCATGCTGCTACGCGGCCTCGTGCTGCTCGTCGCTGTAGCCGTGGCGTTCGCGCCGGCGGCGGGGGTGGGCTTCCTCGTGCGTTACGCGCTGGGCACCAGCACGACGACGGCTGTCGCCGTGGCGGGCGGCGTCGGTTGGCTGGGATTGATCGCCGTGGACTGCGGTCTGATCTGGCTGGGCGGACGCATGCTCGATCGATTCGACGTCGCGCGCGATCGCGGCGTGTGAGCGCCGATCACGGGACGTCGAGCGCGGCGCGCAAGTGGCGCTCGAGGCGGACGCGCGTCGCGGGGTTGTGCCAACCGACGAACCCGACGGGTGTCGTCGCGTCGAGCGGGAAATCGAGTACGGATCCGTCCGCTGCGGTGACGACGCAGCCCACCTCGGATGCGACCAGCAGCGCCCCCGCGATGTCGTAGGGCTTGCTCGTCAGGGTCGGCACGCCGCGCCGCAAGCCGATGTGTGCGCGCAGGTCGGCGATCATGCGGTACGAGCCCAGCGCGAGCAGCGCCAACTGACCGCCGTTGCTGATGTACTGGTCGTCGTAGCAACTGCGCGCGTCCGCGCCCTCGTCGCGCTCGAGCCGCGCGAAGAAATCCGCCTCGATGCGTGCGATGGCCGGCCGCGTGTCGGGCATGTAGCGGAAGAAGGGGAAGTAGCCGTGGTCCGCGCGCTCGTTCGCGTCGCAGCGCAACCTCTCGAAGCTCACGTCGCCGTCGGCCACGAGTTCCCGCGTTCGCATCCGCGCACCGCGACCGCGTGCCGCGCACATCTCGCGCGCGAGGCGTGCACGCGAGTCCGGGATCTCGGTCAACACGCCCAGCACGACGTCGCGCTGCCGCGGTGCGTCGTCACCGGCGGCGCACACACCGATCACCGTCCACGCCGCGCGCAAGTCGGCCATCAGGTTGCGCGTTCCGTCGATCGGGTCCACGACGATGCGCGGGCCGCCGTGTACGAACCCGTCGAGCTCGCGCACGCCGCCGCGACCATCGGGACCGGCGTGCCGCCAGCCGGCGTCTTCCGTCAGCAGCGAGACGGGCTCCGCGCGCGCGACCTCGGCCAGCCACTCCGTCAGCACGCGTTCGGCCGGCAGGTCGATCGCGAACGTGACGTCCCCGGCGCCTTGTCCGTGGGGGCGCATCCACTCCGCGGTGCCATTCTCCGTTTCGCCCACGCAGTTTGCCGCGCGCAGGGCCGACGCGAGCGCCGTGCGAGCCGCGACACGGATTCGCGCCGCGAGATCGAGGAGCCGCGGCGTCCAGTGCGCATCGAGGCACTCGACCGCCTTTTCGAGGGAATCGACCGCGGGATCGAAGGACCCGATCGGGTCGATCGGTCCAGACACATCGGGCGTGCTCGTCACGTGGGTCGCGGTGGATATCCGCGCGGGTGAGCCTACACTCCACGCCTTTCCTCCCCGAGGTCAGAGGCACACCAGCACCATGAGCGCAGTCCGCGAAGTCGTCATCATCGGATCCGGGCCCGCGGGCTACACGGCCGCCATCTACGCCGCGCGCGCGAACCTCTCGCCGCTCCTATTCCAGGGCATGCAGCCGGGCGGACAGCTCACGATCACCTCCGACGTCGAGAACTACCCCGGGTACGCCGACGGCGTGTTGGGCCCGAAGATGATGGAGGACTTCCAGAAGCAGGCCGAGCGCTTCGGGACCGAGATCCGCTTCGAACAGATCATCGACATCGACATGTCGAAGCGCCCGTTCACGCTGAAGACGGACTTCGATACTTTCCAGGCGCGGTCGGTGATCATCGCCACCGGCGCCAGCGCGAAGCTCCTCGGCCTGCCCGCCGAGTCCGAGCTGATGGGCCACGGCGTGTCGGCGTGCGCCACCTGTGACGGTGCGTTCTTCAAGCAGAAGAACGTGCTCGTCGTCGGGGGTGGCGACACGGCGATGGAGGAAGCGAACTTCCTGACGCGCCACGCCGCGAAGGTCACGGTCGTGCACCGGCGCGAGGACTTCCGCGCCAGCAAGATCATGATCGACCGCGCCCAGGCGAACCCCAAGATCGAGTGGCTACTGAACAAGGCGCTCGTCGACGTGCTGCCTTACCCGGACAAGAAGAAGGTGCGCGCCGCCGTGCTCGAGGACACGCGCACGAAGGAGCGCATGGAGGTCGAGACGGACGGCATCTTCATCGCGATCGGGCACCAGCCGAACTCGTCGATCTTCCAGGGCAAGCTCGACATGGACGAGACGGGCTACATCCAGGTGCGCACGGGCTCGACGTACACGAGCGTCGAAGGCGTGTTCGCCTGCGGCGACGTCCAGGACAAGACGTACCGCCAAGCCGTGACCGCCGCCGGTTCGGGCTGCATGGCCGCGATCGACGCCGAGCGCTGGCTCGAAGCGCAGGG
>JBBQCC010000174.1:0-9457 GCA_038318285.1 Planctomycetota bacterium
CGCTGGGGGAATATTAGTGTTGGTCGGGCCCCTACGGACACGGGGGGGTAAAAAGGGGCGGCGGGTCGGCGCACCCGCCGACCGGCCGCTCTCGAGCTTCTCCCGCGTCCTAGCGCGGGCTGGGGATCCGCACCGTGCCCACGACGTGCTGGTCCGGATCGATGACGTACACGTCGACGAACTCCGCGGGGCCCGTGCGCCGCTGGCTCGCGCGGTAGCGGTCCAACGCCTCCGAGGGCTCTCGCGCGAGCACCGGTGCGGGCGCGCCGTTCCCGAGGGTGAGCGTCGAACCCGTGGGCGCGTAGCTCGCGCCGTACGCCGGGAAGGCGCGCACGTCGAGGCGGTAGTCGACGTCGCCGCTGGCGGAGACGACGACCAAGTGGAACGGCTGGTCGTAGACGGTGAGCGTTCCGCGCTCGGGATCGGTCGGCGCGTCGAACACGCCGACGAACGCGTCGGTCAGCGGGTCGTACACCCACACGTCGAGGTCGGCGCACGAGCACGCGGCGTCGAGCACGAACTCGACCGTGATGGCGCCGTGCGCCGTGAACGCGAATCCGTCTTGCGGATCGAACGCGTCGTCGCGCACGGAACCCAGGATCGCGAGCGACTCGCCCGGTGCCAGCCAGCCGAAGTCGTTCGCGTCGAAGACGTCGTCGTTGCTCTCCACCTCGAGGTACACCGGCGGGCTCGTCGGTCCGACGTGCACGGAGGTCGATCCGTGGCAGGACGCGCCGAGTCCGGCGGTCAGCGCGAGGAGGAGTGCGTGCAGGCGGGGATGGTTCGCTGCGTTCATGTGGGGGCTCCGTGAGGGGACGAGCCGCATGCGCAACGCGCGTGCCCCCTCGGGGCGCCTCCAGCAGGCCGCTCTCGTCCTCGATCGAGGTCAGGGTGGCGCGCGATCTGTCCTCGGCCGACGGCCGGCCGCCTGGTCCTATTTGCGGCGCGCCGGCTTCGTCGACCGCGCTTCGGTGCGCGCACGCTGCGGCGATTGCCGGGGTGCCGCCCCGAAGGCGAATCCGCGCGCGATGGTCTGCTCCTCGTCGCGCAGCGCTTCGACGCGCAGCGGATCCAGACGGTCGACGCCGTCCTCCCGCGTACAGACGGCGCGTCGGTCCCGCCACGCGCCGACGAAGCGCGCGCGTCGGCGGCGGGCCCAGGCACTGACCGTCTCGTCTGCGCGCGGCCGCGCGCCCTCGTGCCGGAGTCGCTCGATCTGCACGGCCGCGCGCTCGGGGTCCGGAGCGTGCGCGCCGTCGGCGCGCACGACGCGGTGCCAGGCGCGCACGTCGTCCGTCGGGATCGAGGCTATCGAGCGGCCGGCGGCGCGCGCGGCCTGGGGGCGGCCGGCGAGGCACGCCAGTTCGGCGAACGTGACCGTGCGACCGGCCGGGATGCGCCGTAGCGCCTGCGTGTAGGGATCGGATTCCATCGTGTTCCTCCATGTAGGCGACGCGCGGCGCGCGCGCGGGTCGCAGGGGAACCGTGACTTTTTTCGCTCGACCGGCGATCCTCTCTGACTCGCGAGCTCGCCCCCGATGTCCACGACCCGCATCCTCTCCAAGACATCCGGCCCGGAGCCCGGCGAACCCGCCGTCGCGCCGCGCCGCGTGCACGTCGTCACGTTCGGCTGCCAGATGAACAAGTACGACTCGCTCCTCGCCGAGGGGCGGTTCAAGCGCGCCGGTTACGCGACGACCGAGTCGATCGCGGACGCAGACGTCGTGCTGTTCAACACGTGCTCGGTGCGCGAGCACGCCGAGGAGCGCACGTTCTCGTGGCTCGGCGAGCTGAAGCGCGTCAAGGCCGAGCGCCCCGACCTCGTCGTGGGCGTGATGGGTTGCATGGCGCAGCGCGTCGGCGAGGAGATCTTCGCGCGCGCCGGACACGTCGACCTCGTCGCGGGCACCCGTCAGTTCTCCAGCCTGCCGACGCTCGTCGCCGACGTGCTCGCGGCGCGTGCCGGAGGGGACCGCGCGCGCGTCGTCGCGCTGGGTATGGACGACGAACTCGCCGTCGATCGCGCGGGCGAACCGTGGGCCGGCGGCGCGCACGCGTGGCTGACGGTCATGCGCGGCTGCGACCTGAACTGCACGTACTGCATCGTGCCCTCGGTGCGCGGACGCGTGCTGAGCTACCCCATCGAACACCTCGTGCGCGAGGCGCGCGGCTACGTCGAGCAAGGCGTGCGCGCGATCACGCTGCTGGGGCAGACGGTGAACAGCTACGGCGAGGACGCGCCCGCGCCGGGTGCGGACGCGCGGCGTTGGAGCGGTCGCCAGGGCCGGCCCGGACTCGCGGATCTGCTGCGCGAGCTGCAGGAGATCGATGGTCTGGCGCGCATTCGCATGATCACGGGACACCCGAGCTACGTCACCGAAGCGCTCGGCGAAGCGATCCGCGACTGCGACAAGGTCGAGCGCTTCCTGCCGCTTCCCGCGCAGTCCGGTTCGGACGCGATGCTGCGCGCGATGAAGCGCGGCTACACCGTGGACCTGTACCGGCGACGCATGGACATGCTGCGTGCCCGCGTGCCGGACATCGAACTGTCCTCGGACTGGATCGTCGGGTTCCCGGGCGAGACCGACGCGGACTCCAAGGCCAGCGAAGCGTTCGTGGCCGAGCAGGGTTTTGCGGTGAACTACGTCTTCAAGTACAGCCCGCGGCCCGGCACGAGCGCTGCCGATCGGCTCGCCGACGACATTCCCGAAGAGGTCAAGAAGGAGCGCAATCAGCGCCTCCTGCGCGCCGGCGAACGCGCGGCGTTGCAGCGCCATTCCGCGCACGTCGGCACGACGCGGCGTGTGCTCGTCGACACGATCTCGGACCGCAGCGCGAACACGGTGCTCGGGCGGACCGAGCACGGCTTGGCGGTCAGCTTTGCCGGCGCTGCCGAATTGCTCGGCCGCGTGGTGGCCGTGCGGATCGAGAGCGCGACTGCGTACGCGCTGGTCGGCGCACGCTCCGACGTCTGAGTCAGCGGCCGCCGCCGGAATCGGAATCCGATTCGAACTCGGACGGTGCGCGCATCAAGGTCCAGGCGATGGTCCCGGGCGCTCCGCCGATGTCGAATGCGCCGCGCACCGCGTGCGTGCCGAGGTCCACGACGACGACGCGACCCTCCGCGGCAATCGCGACGAAGGCCCAGCGTCCGTCGGGGTCGACGCGCACGGGCCACGCGCGCGAACCATCGGGCTCGGCGACCGGGATGTGCACGTTCGCGGCCTCGCCGTCCGCGCGCAGGACGACGAGCTCGCCGCGCGTACTCAGGCTGGCGACCACCGTCTGGGCGTGCAGGTCCGCGCCCAGGACCGCGGGCCCGGCGCCCAATTCGACACGGCCGGCCGCGGCATTCCAGGCGTATGCGCCGCCCGTGGAACCGATCACGATCCAAGCCGAGGCTTCGTCGTCGCCGACGACGAAGCTCGACGGCGAACCGTCCAGTGCGCGGCGCTCGACGACGCGCGCACCGTCCGGATCGACGCGCACGAGCGCGGGCGGTCCGTCGCAGAGCGCCCAGATCGAATCGCCGCGCTTCGCGAGCTGCAGCGCGACGACGGACCCGCACTCTGTCGCGATGCGGCCTTCGACGCGGCCCGACTCGCGGCCGACGAGCAGGATTGCGCCCGAATCGGCGAAGCTCGCGGCCAGCGTGCTGCGGCGGTCCGCGAACACGAGGCCGGTGGGGCGGCCGTGTCCGGCGAGGCTCCACTCCGCGTCGCGTCCCTGACGACCGAGGTCGCACACGACGGCGGCTCCGGACGTGGAGATCACCGCCGCGTACTGACCATTGCGCGCGGTCGCGATGGCCGCGACGGGCGCGGGCACAGCGTAGCGGTAACGCACGTGGCCGCCGTTCGGCTCGACCTCGGCCAGCGAGTTCGACGCGTCGTCGGCGACGAGCACGAGCGTGCCCGGATAGCTGGGCGCGATGCGCGTGTCGGCGCAACTCGGCGCGAGTGCAGACAGGGCGCAGGCGAGGAGAGGAATGGAACCGGCGGGAATCGATCGGCGCATCGCGTTCTCCGGTGCGCGCGGGGATGGGCCGGCGACCTCATGATCCAGTCTATCCGGGTCGAGTTCGCGCGGTTCTGCCTGGCGCGTTCGTTCGCGTCGCGAAGTAGGCGTCGCGCAGTAGGCGTCGCGCAGTAGGCGTCGCGCAGTAGGCGTCGCGCAGTAGTCGTCGCGCAGTAGGCGTCGCGCAGTAGTCGTCGCGCAGTAGGCGTCGCTCGTCCTAGCCCAGAAAGTAGGCCTGAAATGCGTGCCGTCCGCTCCCCCGCAGCGCGGAGGGGGCGGACGGCCTGCCCGGAGAAGCGCGGTGCGACCGGCGCGACTACTTGAGCAGGTCGGCGACGACCTCACGCTCCGTGAGGAGTTCCTTCACGGTGCCGGCGATCTTCTCCTGGAGGAACGGCGTCAGCGAGAGGCCCTGGACGATGTTCCAGTTGCCCTTGCCGTCGCTGGTCACCGGGAACGAGCTGATGATGCCCTCGGGCACGCCGTAGCTGCCGTCGCTCTTCACGCAGACCGAGTGCCACGTGCCCGCCGGCGTTGCGACATGCAGGTCGTGCACGTGGTCGATCAGCGCGCTCGCGGCCGAAGCGGCCGAGGACAACCCGCGCGCCGCGATGATCGCCGCGCCGCGCTGTTGCACGGTCTTGAAGAACTCACCCTGCAACCAAGCCGTGTCCGTGACGACGTCGCCGGCGCTCTTGCCGTTGATCTTGGTGTTCACGTAGTCGGGAACCTGCGTGGCGCTGTGATTGCCCCAGATCGTGCCGTGCGTGACGCTCGTGACGGGCACGCCGGCCTTTTTGGCGAGCTGGGCCGCGGCGCGGTTCTCGTCGAGGCGCGTCATCGCCGTGAAGCGTTCGCGCGGCATGTCCTTGGCCGCGTGCATCGCGATCAGCGCGTTCGTGTTGCACGGGTTGCCGACGACGGCGACGCGCACGTTCTTCGCGGCGTGATCGTTGATGGCCTTGCCCTGACCGACGAAAATGGGGCCGTTCACCTTGATCAGGTCGTTGCGCTCCATGCCCGCGCCGCGCGGACGCGCGCCGACGAGCAGCGCCCAGTTCACGCCGTCGAAACCTTGCTTCAGGTCGCTCGTCAGCACCATCGACTGCAGCAGAGGGAACGCGCAGTCGGCGAGTTCCATGGCGACGCCCTCGAGTGCCTTCAGCGCCTTCTCGTCCGGTATCTCGACGAGGTGCAGGATCACCGGCTGGTCGCGCCCGAACATCTCGCCCGAGGCGATGCGGGGCAGCAGGGCGTAACCGATCTGACCGGCGGCGCCGGTCACGGCGACGCGGATGGGAGCCTTCACTTGAGGAGCGTTCATGTGCCGAGGTGTGGGTAGCTGAGATCGAGGTCCGGAACGAATCGGGGATGGTGACCGCTCCGACCGGCGAAGGGAAGCGGAGCGCCCTGTTTTCGCACTGCGCGCCGTGGTTCGCCGGATCTGCGAGCTATCCTCTAGGTACGCGCGACGCTACGTCGATCGATGGGATCGGGGCCGAGCCGCAACACGACGCAGGGGGAACCGTCGGGCATGACACGCGGGATCGCAGAGACGCTGAGCGAGGCGGAGATGCGCGCGCTGCTCGTCGAACTCGGCCGCGCGGCCACGCGCTTCCGTTTCGACGTGGCGCCGAATCCGTGCGTGGGCGCCGCGATCCTGTCCGACGGCGAGGTCATCGCACGCGGCTTCCACGAGGTGTGGGGCGAAGCGCACGCCGAGGTCCACGTGTTCCAAGAGGCCGAGCGGACCGGCATCCCGCGCGAGCGCTGGGACGTTTTGGTCCTGACGCTGGAGCCGTGCACGAGCCTGGGCAAGACGCCGCCCTGCATCGACCTGATCCTGAAGAGCGGCATCAAGTGTGTCGTCGTCGGCGCGCTGGATCCCGATCCGCGCCACCAGGGCGAGGGCCTGCGCCGATTGCAGGCCGCCGGCGTCGAGGTCGTGCTGCTCGACGACGTGGTGCCGCTGAAGAAGGTCGCGCCGCACTTCGAGACGTGGCTCGACAACGAGCGGATCCGTCGTCCGCGTCCGTGGATGATCGCGAAGTGGGCGCAGACGCGCACGGGACAGCTCGTGCCGCCGCAAGGCGTAGGCGGCGGGCGTTGGATCAGCGGACCCGATTCCTTGCGCGAAGTGCAGCTGTTGCGCGGACGAGTCGACGCGATCGTGACCGGCATCGGCACCGTGCTGGCGGACGATCCGCGCTTCACCGTGCGTCCGCCGGGCAAGCTGACGCAACCGCCGGCGCGCATCGTGCTCGACAGCCACCTGCGCACTCCGCCGGATTCCGTGATCCTGCGTGCGCCGGGCGAGAACGAGGCCGGCGGGCCGGTCCACATCCTGTGCATCGGCGGCGCTGCGTCGGAGCGCCACCGCGCGCTCGAAGCCGCGGGCGCGCTCATCCATCCCTTCCACGTGGCGACGGACGACGGCGTGAACCTGCGCGACGTGCAGACGTGGCTGTGGGACCAGGGCTTCCGGCGCGTGTTGCTCGAGGCCGGCCCGCGACTGCTCACGCACTACTTGAAGTCAGGCTTCATCGATCAGGTCCGCGTGTACACGGGCGTCGTGAACGGCGGCCAAGGTCCGTCGATGGGCGAGTCGCTCGGACGGTTGAAGCTCCGCGAGCGGATCGACCGCGAGTGGGGAACGGACGCGGTGCTCGAGGGGTTCCTGCGCGACGATCGGCGTTGAGGGTCGTGCGCGCGGGATCGGGGTTACCGAGCCGCGCGCGTGATCTCGCGACGAATCTTGGCGAGCGGTGCGTCGTTGTCGAAGCTCACGCGGCGGCGCGACATCGAGATCCCGAGCCGTTTCCACAGCGCGTCCAGGTCCACATCCACGCCCTGCAGCGCGTGGCGCGCGTACAGCTCGCTCAGCACGGGAACGCCGACCGCCTTGTCGCCGCGTGCGAGGACTTGCTCGATCGTCGCGTCGGTCAGGATGGTCATCCCGTCGTCGGCGATCGCTCGCAGCGCATCCTCCAGGCCGAAGTCGTTCTGCGTGCGCTCGCGGATCTCGACATCGGCGAGCAGGCAGAACAGCGCGCCGCCCCAGTACGTCCGGCCCCATGTGTGCGTGCGATCGAGGCCGCGGTCGCCGGGCGTCGGCAAGCCCTGAGGCAGGCCCTCGACGAGCTGTTTCCACACGTCCTCCGCGCTCTCGAGCCCGGCACGCGCGCGCGCGATCGGCTCGACGTAGGTCGCGAGGCCCTCCTCGAACCAGTGGTGCGCGCTGGGCAACCCGGCCATCGCCGTGTGCACCATCTCGTGCGTCAGCACCCAGTCGCGGCGCAGGTCGCGCGCGTCGGCGTTCGCGCCGACGTACACGCGGATCCAAGCGCGGTCGCCGCGGACCGTCGTGTCGCCGCCGTCGACGCCGTGTCCGCTGGAACGCAGCAGCTCGACGCGCAGCGGCACGGTCGGCAGTTTGCCGTAGTAGGCCTCGACGGAGCGCGCGGCCTCGTCGACCCAGCGCAACAATTCCTCGCGCGACACGGCGACGGGATCGGCGGGCAGGTGCAACTCGATGCGATCCTCGTACACGCGCTCCCAGCCTGCGGGCAACGAAGGCAGGGCGGTGGCGATGACGGGCGCGGTCTTCACCTCGGACTCGCGCCGGCAGGCGCAGGCGAGCAACCCCGCGACGATCAGCGACGCGGCCGCGAGGAGGCGCGCGGCGTGCGTGCGGCTGCGCAGGCCGGTCATCGCCGTCGTGCGCACGCGTGCCGGATTCAGCGCCACTCGGCGACGTACAGGTTCGTCTCGCCCGGCTTGCTGGCGCCGCGGTTGCTGGCGAACGCGAGCCACTTGCCGTCGGGGCTGAACACCGGGAACGCGTCGAAATCCGTGTCGAATGTGATGCGTTCGAGGTTCTTGCCGTCCACGTCGATCGCGAACAGGTCGAAGTTCGGCATGCCGCGTTTGTCGTCGTGGTGGTTCGTCGAGAAGATGATGCGCTTGTCGCCGACGAAGAAGAACGGTGCCCAGTTGGCCTTGCCGAGGTCCGTGACGCGGCGGCGTTCCGAGCCGTCGACGCGCGACATCATGATCTCCATGCGCGTCGGACGGACTTGCCACTGCTTCAGGAGTTGCGCGTAGTCGGCCTGTTCCTCGGCCTCCTTGCCGGGCGTGAACATCGTCGAGCGGTACACGAGCCACTGACCGTCGTGGCTGAAGAACGCGCCGCCGTCGTAGCCCGGCTCGTGCGTCACTTGCTTCAGATCACTGCCGTCGAGGTTGCACGTCCACAGCTCGAGGTCGCCCGAGCGCGTGCTCGTGAACACCATGCGATCACCCTTGGGCGAGATCGTCGCCTCGGCGTCGTAGCCGTACGCCGTAGTCAGCGCGACCTCGCGGCCGCTGGACAGGCTGCGTTGGTAGATGTCGAACTCGGGGTGCACGGTCCACACGTAACCCGCCGAACGATCGGGCGGCGGCGGGCAGTCCACCTGGAACGCGTGCGTCGACGCGTAGACGATGCTCTTGTCGTCGGGCAGGAAGTACGCGCACGTCGTGACGCCGTGCTCGTTCGACAGCAGCGTCGGCGCACCGCCCTTCGGATTCGTGGCGTAGATGCGGTCGCAGGCCGTGCCGACGGGCGTCGCCTGGTACACGAGGCGGTCGCCGGCGAAGCTCCAGTACGCCTCGGCCGCGTTCTCGACGCCCTGCGTGACGCGCCACAGGTGCGCGAAGTGTTTCTCGCCGTCGCGCAAGAGTTCGTCGCAGGCCGTGAGGCCCGCGAACGGTACGGCGCCGGACTTCGTCGCGGCTGCCGTGGCGCCTGCGGTGGCTGACTTCGATCCAGCGGAGTTCGGCGCGACCTCCCGTCGTGTCGTGTCGCTGGCGCAGCCGGCGAGGTGGAGCGTGACGGGCAGGGCGAGGGCGAGGAGGCTCTGTCGGTTCATCGAACGTGGGTGTGGGCCGTGCGCGGGCGTGCTGCGATCCCTGGATCGATCACGCCTCGCGATCGTGGTCGTGCGCGCAGTCCGAGTGACCGCGCGGCCGGGGGACGGGATCGTAGCCTGAGCGCGCGAACGGCTGACAGCGCAGGAGTCGCCAGATCGCGAGCCCGCCGCCGCGCAGCACGCCGTGGACCTCGACGGCCTCGATCGCGTACTGGCTGCACGTGGGCGAGAAACGGCACATCGGGGGCTTGAGCGGCGAGAGGAAACGCCGGTAGAAACGCAGCGGCGCAGTGACGATCGAGCGCAGGACGCTCACGGCGCACTCCGCGGCGCGGCCGGGCCGGGGTCGGGCGACGCGCGGTTGCCGGCGGGTTCGACGGGCGTGCCTTGCGCGAGCTTTTCCTCGAACCGGCGCGCAGCCTTGCGGGCCAGCGAAACCAGCTCCCGCTGCGTCGCCTCGAGCTCGGGCACGAGCTTCGGCGAGGCCGCGACGAGCACGAGGTCGAATCCGACGGGCAACTCGGGATAGG
>JBBQCC010000175.1:0-9449 GCA_038318285.1 Planctomycetota bacterium
AATCCCCTGCTCGATCAGGGTTGCCAGTCTAGCTGCAGGCCGTTCGACAGGTTGAACGTCGACACCGTGCAGAACGCCGCGGCATTGCGGTACCAAACTTGGTACGTCCGACTTCCGACCGCGACCACGCCGCCGCGCACCGACACGGACACGTCGCCCGGTCCGGGGAAGTGGGACGTGCCGGCCATGTTGTTCAGCGTCTTGAGTCGCAGGATGCTGCCGCCCGCGCAACGCAGGCCGTCACCGAACGTGACGCCGAGTCCGCCGCTCTGTTGCGACGTGCCCTGGAAGTACAGGGCGCTGCTGTTCGGCATGCCGGAGCCCATCAGCACGACGGTGTCGGAGGAAATCGAAGCCACACCGACGGCCGATAGATTCGCACCAGCTGCTGACACACTGCTCGCGCAGCCGTTGCCGGCCGCGCCGAAGTTGCCGCACGGGCAGCCAGAGGCGGAGCCGTCGCCCGCGCAGAACGGTGTACCGACCGGGGGCACGCACGACGGAATGATCGTGAACGTGCCCGAACCCGGAACTTCGCCCGGCCACATGCCGATCTGGATCATGTAGTTCTGACCGAACACCGCGTTGAACGTGGCCTCCGACGGCCCGGCGGCCATGCAGTTGTCGTCGTTGCAAGCGAGCGCCGCACCGGCCGGACACATCGAGCCCGAGTACACCGCGCACTTGGTGTCCATGGCGGTCTGATTGCACAGGCTGACGGTCACCGCGCCCGAACACGTCGACGTCCAGCGATACCACAGGTCGTACGTGATCATCTCGTTCGCGCACAACGCCTGGTTCTGGCCGACGAAGCCCGTCGTGGCGAACGTGTTGTCCCAGGCGAACGGGCCGTTGCCCGTCACCGGGATCGGGCTCGCGCAGTCGTCACCGACTGCAGGTGTGAACGGGTCCACCGTGAAGTAGCCGGGTGCACCGGCGGCAGTCTGGTAGCTGCCGATCTGGAACAGGTACTGCTGTCCCGACGTGGCGAAGAAGGCTGCGCGCGCGTTGCCCGAGATCGTTCCGCATGCGTCGTCGTCGCACGAGAGCGGCTCGGCCGAGGGGCAGCCGCCGCCTTGGTAAACCGCCGCGCGCAGGTCGTGCAGGCCGCCTTGACAGGTGTTCAACGCGACCCAACCCGTCGAACTCGCGGTCCACGTGTACCAGAGGTCGAACGAGATCGCCGACGTGTTGAAGATGAAGCAGCGCGCGTTGCTCTGGCCCGTGACTCCGGTCGTCGCGTTCGTCGTGTCGAAGCCGTGCGGGCCGGCGCCGAAGAGAGGCAACGCACCCGTGCACTCGTCGTTCGGAAGGCCGACGAACGGCGCGATCGAGAACTGGCCCGCGCCCGGCGTCGCGGGGGGATTGCCGCCCGGATAGAGGCCGACCTGGATCATGTACTGCTGTCCGTTGGCGACGGAGAAGACCAGCGTGCTCTCGAACGTCGGGCAGGCGTCGTCACTGCAGGCCAATGCCGGAGTCGTCGGGCAACCTGTGGCGGCGTAGACCGCGATCTTCGTGTCGATGCCGCTGCCGACGTTGCACGTCTCGAGGCGCGCCGTCCCCGAAAACGTCGACGTCCAGCGGTACCAGACGTCGGCGCGGATCGCGGGGTTGGCGAAGAACGTGCAGATGGCTTCGGACTGTCCCTGCGTGCCCGTCGTGGCCAGCGTGTTGTTGAACGGGTAGGTGCCCGGACCGGAGATCAGGATGGGCGTCGCGCAACTGTCCTCGGGCGGCGGGGACAGCGGTTGGATCGAGAAGAGGCCCGTGCCGGGCAGTGCGCCTCCGCCTCCGCCGGGATATAGACCGAGTTGGATCGTGTACGCCTGGCCGAGGACCACCGTCACGTCGACCGTGCTCTCGAACGTCGGACACGCATCGTCGTTGCAGCCGAGAGCGAGGCCGGCGGGGCAACCCACACCGGCGTAGATGGCGATCTTGGTATCGACGCCGTTGCCGATGCCGCACGTCGAGATGCGCGCCAGTCCGTTGAACGTCGCCGTCCACGTGAACCACACGTCGCGCAGGATCGCCGTGTTGTTGAACTGGTTGCAGGCCATCTGATTCTGGCCTTGCGTGCCCGTCGTCGCGGTCGTGTTGTCGAACGCGAAGGTGCCCGTTCCCACGATGACGTCGGGCGTCGCGCAATTGTCCGAGCCGCCGAGGAAGCTCAGCACGGGGATCGGATTCACGCTGCCGCCGGTCGCGCCGCCGCCGTGCGATACGGTCGCGCGCGCGGAGCCGGGCTTGAACCAAGTCGATTTGTCTCCGGTCTGCTGCGCCTGGGCGGCGGTTGCGAGAGCGGCGAGACCGAGGGTGACGACGAGCAGTTGGCGATTCATGGGCTGGTTTCCAGGACGGGTGGACCGAGGGGACGGCGCACGGTCGAGTGCAGGTCGGATCGACCTGCGCACACCCCCACCCTACCGTTCCGGGGCCATTCCGGGGCAGGGTGGGCGTCGTGTTTGCAGTAGGAAGGGGAGCAAATCGTCGATCCGTGCCGCGAGCTGCTTGGAACCGCGCCCGCGATCCCGACAGAATGCGCGCATGCAACCGGGATCGAGCACGGCGGCCAACGGAAAACGCTTCGAAGGACGCCACGTCGCCCTGACCGGGGCCGGCACGGGCATCGGGCACGCGATCGCACTGCGCTTGGCGGAAGAGGGCGCGACGCAAACTTTCTTCGCGCGCGACGGGAAGCGCATCGAGTCGGTCGCGGCCGAGATCCGCTCGCGCGGTGGTCGCGCGCAGGCCTTCGCGTGCGACATCCGCGATCGCGCTGCAGTCGATCGCGCGTTCGACGCGGCGCGCGAGGCGCAGGGTGCGCTCTACGCGTTGGTCGCGAACGCCGGTATCGGCGGCGCGAACAAGGCCGGTCCAAAGGACCGCTTCGACGACATCGTCGCGACCAACATGAACGGCACGTACAGCACGATCCGCGCGGCAGAACGGCACCTCGCGCCCGGCCCGGATTCGCGTCACGTCGTCGTCATCGCGTCGATCCTCGCGCGCATCGGCGTGTCGGGCTACACGGGCTACTGCGCCAGTAAGGCTGGACTGCTGGGACTCGTGCGCGCGCTGGCGATGGAGCTCGCACCGGCGAACGTGCAGGTGAACGCGCTCTGTCCGGGTTGGGTCGAGACCGAGATGGCGCTCGAAGGCATCGCCGGCATGGCGCGCGGGATGAAGATCAGCGTCGAGGAAGCGCGCCGCACGGCGATGAGCGACGTGCCGCTGGGCCGGATGAGCCAGCCGAGCGAGATCGCTGGCGTCGTGGCCTGGCTGCTCTCTGCCGACGCGCGCGGCACGACGGGGCAGGGCATCGACGTGAACCACGGCGCGTTCATGAGCTGAACGAACGTGATCAACGAAACTGCCAGCACGATCGAGGCCGGCGCGGATGCGTCGCGCGTACCGCCGCACGCGAAGGCGTTCGCCGAGCGCGCGCGCAAGCTCGAGGCGTTGCCGCTCGGCGACCTGGCGCAGCGCGTCGCACTCGGGCTGGCGCGCTTGCGCGCGGATTTCGGGCTCGAACCGCGATCGACCGATGCGCTCGGGGCCCTATTCGCGGCGCTGCCGGACACCGATGTGGCGCGCCGCGGAGTCGAACTGCAAGGCGAACTCGCCGAGCTCGTTTCCAGCCTCGAGCGGGAGCGCGACGTCGCGCGCGCGCACGCGCTGGAGCGCGAGCGCATCGCAGCGGACGTCGAACGGCGCTCGGAGTCGTTGAAGGAAGCGCTGCGCGAACGCAGCGCCGACTTGGCCGCGGCCATCGCGCGCGCCGAAGCGGGGGACGTGGCTCGGCGCGAACTCGCAGCGCTGAATGTCCGCGCCACGGAGTTGGCCGCGACGCTCGAACATTTGCGCGCCGAACACCGCGGGTTGGAGGCCGCACTCGCGCGTGCCGCGGACGATCACCTCGCCGAAATGGCCCAAGCCTCGGTGGAAGGTGAGGAACGCGCGCGCCTGCAGCGCGAGGTCGAATCGCTCACCAGCGAATTGCGAGCCCGTCACCGCGACGCCGAGTCCGCGCAGGATGCCTTGCGCGTGGCGCAGGAGGAGTCTTGCGCCGCGCTCGCGGAGATGGAATCGCGGGTCGCATCGCAACGCGACGAGCGAACCGGAAGCCTGCTCGATGCCGCGGAGGCCCGCTTGCGTGCGGTGCGCGACGTGCTGGAGGCCGATCGCGCAACATGGATCGCGCGCGACACGGCTCACGCCGAGGAAGTCCGGCACCTCGTACGCGAACGCGATGCGCTGGCCGCCGAGATCGCGGTCGTGCGCACCAACTCACAACGGGTCGATCGCTCGCGGCAGGAGGCGCTCGACGATGCTCAGCGCGTCCTGGCCGAAATGCGCGGGAAATTGGCCGAAAGCGAGCGCGAACTGGCCTGGCGCACGCGCGAGATGGATGCGTTGCGCGACGCGTCGGGGGGAGTGCGCTGGAAACTCTTGGGCGGCGACGCACTGCAGCGTGTCGCCCGCTGGTCCGAGCGGGAGCGCAAAGGCGGTTCGACGTGAGCGCGCACCCGGTCTCGGTCGTGATCCCGGCCTTCGAGTCGCGCGCCGACCTCGCGACGAACTTGCCCGAGCTGGTCACGGAACTCGATCGACGCGCGCTCGGCGACGAAGTTCTCGTCGTCGACGATGGCGGCGACGACGGACTCGAAGCCTGGATCGCGGCCACGTTCCCGCCGCCCGAGACGTTCGATTCCGCGCGCGCCGACGTGCGCGTGCTGCGCAAGAAGAAGAACGTCGGCTACGCGCGCGCAGCGCTCGACGGCGCCCGCGCAGCCGGACACGCGCACGTGCTGCTGCTCGCGCCCCATGTTCGCGTGCACCCCGGATTCCTCGCGCCCCTGTGCGATGCCCTGATCGACCCCGTGGTCGCCGCTGTTTCGCCGCGCATCCTGCGCGCGGACGGTCGCGGCCTGCCGCGCATCGTGTGGCGCGCGGGGCTCTTGGAAATCGAACCCACCGAAGCGGATGCGACGGACGGCGAGCCCACGGACGCGGCCTATGCGCCCTGGTGCGCGCTGCTGACGCGTCGCGACGAACTGTTGGCCGAAGGCTTCGACACGCGCTTCACGCCGGGGGACCTGGCCGATGTCGACTTGTCGTGGACCTGGAAGAAGTCGGGACGGCGCGTGGTCCTCGTGCCCCGTTCCGTCGTCGAGTACGCCCCGTCCGAACCTGAAGACGTAGAACTCACGGCGACCCTCGCACTGCGCAACCGCTTGCTGCTGACGTGGAAACACCTCGACGCGCCCGAGCGCCGCCGCGAGCACGTCACAGCGCTGGAAGCCCGCGCGCTCGAGGCACTGCTCGACGGGCACACCGCCGAGCTGTGTGCGCTCGTCGCGGCGCTCGAATCACGAGCCTAAGGAACAAGCCGGGCTCGTCCTTCGGATCCGCGAACATGGGCGAAGTGTGCCTGGCACACTTCGCCCATGTTCGGCGCGAATCGCGGCTTCTGCGCTCGATGCGGCTCAGCCGATCGACAGCAGGAATTGTCCGTTCACCTGCGTCTTCTTCATCTTGGAGATCAGCATCTCCATCGCTTCGACGGGGTCCATCTCGTTGAGGACCTTGCGCAGCATCCAGACGCGCTTGATCTCCTCGGGCGTGAAGAGCAGCTCTTCCTTGCGCGTGCCGGAGCGGTTGATGTCGATCGCGGGGAAGATGCGGCGATCACTCAAGCGTCGGTCGAGCACGAGCTCCATGTTCCCCGTGCCCTTGAACTCTTCGAAGATCAGGTCGTCCATCTTCGAGCCGGTCTCGATCAGCGCGGTGCCCAGGATCGTCAAGCTGCCGCCGCCCTCGATGTTGCGCGCGGCGCCGAAGAACTTCTTCGGGAACTGCAGCGCGCTGGCTTCCATGCCGCCCGACAGCAATTTCCCGTTGCTCGGTGCTTCGACGTTCGCGGCGCGTGCGAGTCGCGTGATCGAGTCCAGCAGGATCACGACGTCCTCGCCGGCCTCGACGAGCATCTTGGCCTTGTGCATCACCATCTCAGCGACGGCCAGGTGACGGGACGCGGGCTCGTCGAACGTCGAGCTGATGATGATCACCTCGCGCTTGCCGATGGGCAGCATGCGCTCGAAGTCGGTGACTTCCTCAGGGCGCTCGTCGACCAGCAGCACGATCAGGTGCGCGTCGGGTGCGTTCTGCACGATCGACTTCGCCAGCATCTGCAAGAGGATCGTTTTGCCCGTGCGCGGCGGCGCGACGATCAGGCCGCGCTGTCCACGACCGATCGGCGTGATCAGGTCGACGATGCGCATCTCGAGTGGGTTCTCGGTCGTGCCCTCGAGGATGATGCGTTCCTCGGGGTACAGGGGGACGAGCTCTTTGAACGGCGCACGCGTGCGCGCTTCCTCGGGCTCGGCCGAGTCGATCGTCTCGACCTCGGTCAGCGCGAAGTAGCGCTCGCCCTCGCGCGGCAGGCGGATCTTGCCGCGCACGGTCATGCCCGGGTGCAGCGCCAGCGATTGCACGAGCGACGGCGGCACGAACACGTCGTCGGCCGACGGCAGGTAGTCGTACGCGGACGAGCGCAGGAACCCATGACCTTCGAAGATCGCGAAGACGCCCTCCGCGAACACGGGCACGCGCGCGCGCAGGCGGGCCGCGGTGATCGAGAAGATGAGGTCGCGACGATTGCGCGCGCTCTCGGCGTCCTCGACCTCCTCGGCCTCGGCGATGTCGTGCAGGTCCGCGAGGTTCAGCGCGTGCAGGTCCGCGAGCTCGACCGGATCGGGCTTCTTCTTGCGGCCCAGCGCGGGCAGCGATTCGTCGAGCGCCGCGAGGTCCTCGGCGTTCAGGTCTGCCGGCAAACCGGCGTGGTCGAGCGGGGGGAGTTCGAGCGTGGCCGTGCCGCCGCCCTGGTAGCGCGCACGGAAACCGCCGCCGCCCTGGAATCCCTGCCCACCTTGATGCTGGCCGCCTTGTTGTTGGCCGCGGTTCTGCCACTGCTTCTTGAAGCGTTTCTTCACGAGGTTTGCGCTGTGCCTTCGGGATTGCTTGCCGCTCGCGAGGAGCGGATGGAGTGTTCGGGGAGCCGGCCGGAGCGCGTCGTAATCGACGGTTCGCCGAGGCCGGGGAAGGTTGGGGGTGAACTGAGGTGGGGCCGGAGCTCAGATCGTCGGGCGCAGGCGCGCCTCGCAGGTCGCGCGCAACCGCAGGACGTCGCGCGTCAGGTCCGCCAAGTCACCGGAGTTCGTGAGGACGTGCTCGGCCCGCGCGCGCTTCGCATCGAGCGGCATCTGGGCCGCTTCGCGACGGGCGACCTCGCCGACCTCCCAGCCCCGCGCTGCTCGGGCCCGCGCCTCGCGGGCAGCGGGATCGGCGTCGACGAAGACCAGGATGTCGCACTCGCGGGCCAGCCCGTGCTGTCCGTCGTTCTCCAAAAGGAGCGGAACGTCGAGCACGATCCAGGGCACGCGACGAGCGCGGGCCTCGCCCAAGAGCGCGCGTACCCTGGCACGGACGCGCGGATGGGTCAAGTTCTCCAACTCGCGCCGGGACTTCGGGTCGGCGAAGACGAGCGCTCCCAGGCGCGCGCGGTCCACGGAGCCGTCAGCGGGCGCCATGTCGTCCCCAAACCGCGCCCGCAGTGTCGCGCGGACCTCGTCCGACTCCAGGACTTCGCGCGCCAACCGGTCGGCGTCGATCACGACGCCCTCGGGACCGGCCCACAGGCGCGCCACCACCGATTTCCCGGACGCGATTCCGCCCAGGACTCCGAGAACGAGGCTCCGCGGCGGGGGATTCGAAGACATGCGCGAGGTGGAAACCGGGCGGCGCGTCCGGGGTAAGGAGCGCTGGCGGGCGGACCGGAGCGGTTCGCGGGCGGACGAGCGGAGCTTCCGGGCGCCGAGCGTACTGGCCGCGGGGGTGCTGCGGAAGTTCGCTCGCGGGCGGCGCGCGTGGACCTCGGCTCGAGGTCGCGAACCGGCCGGGTCTCCGCGCTGCATGCGACCGGACCCTTGCCCGCCCGACCCGCGTTCGGTTATCAACCTACCCCCCTCGACGGACGGAGCCGATGACTCGGCCCCGCTTTCGAGGAGCCCCCCCCTTCGAGGCCGCCCGCATGCGGCCTCTGCGACGATTCCCCCGAGGAGCACGACGGATGAAGAGTTCGGTCCGTGGCATGGCCAAGGTCAGCGTTGTCTGGAGCATCGTGTTCCTGGTCGCCGCGATCGTTGGTGGCGTGGCCTTCTTCCTCGCCAGCGGCGAGTTGGAGAACCAGAAGAATCAGGTCCAGGCGCTTTCCAAGCAGAACGAGGAGCTCAAGGCGACCGTGACCAAGAAGTCCGAGGACTTCGTCGCGCTGTCCGAGAGCGTTGGCTACAGCGACAGCGCGCGGGGCAACAACACCGACCTCGAGACCCTCAAGAAGGGTCTCGCGGGCGTGCGCAAGGACTTCGAGCTGGGTGACAGCGTCAAGACCTTCGCGGACGCGGTGCCGCTGGTCGCGCAGGCGCTGAACAACAGCAGGCAGCGCGTGACGGAGCTCGAATCGCAGGTCGCGTCGAGCGCCGCGCAGATCACGGAGCTCCAAAAGGGCATGCGTGAAGCCGGTCAAGCCGCCTCGACGGAAGCGGCCGACCTGCGCAGCAAGCTCACCGACGCGCAGCAGCAGGTCGACGATACGCGCAGCGACTACGAGCGCCAGGTCGCCGAACTGCGTGATCAGGTCCGCTCGAAGACGGGCGAGGTCGGCACGATCCAAACGGCCAAGTCCGAGGCGGAGAAGCAGTTCGCGGCCGAGGCCGAGACGCTGCGCACCCGCATGAACGAGATGGGGCGCAAGCTCCAGCCGTTCATGAAGGAGCCGGCCGCCGCCGACGGCGAGATCCTGTCGGTTTCGAAGATCCTCGCCGCCGGTTGGATCAACCTGGGCGCCGCGAATCGCCTGCCGGTCGGCACCCGTTTCACCGTCGCCTCGCCCGCGGACAATCGCGTCAAGGCGATCGCCGAGGTCACGAAGGTCGACAAGAACATGGCCGAGGTGAAGTTCAGCCAGCAGACGGATCCGTTCGATCCGCCGGCGCCGGGCGACGTCGTGTGGAACCCGTTGTACGACCCGCGTGGCGATCGCTACGCGCTGCTCGTCGGCGGTTTCAGCGGCGAGTACGCCGAGACGCAGCTCAAGGGCCTCATGGCCAGCATGGGCGTCACGGTGCAGACGAAGCTCGACAACGCGACGGACTTCCTGATCGTCGGCAACGAGCAGTACGTCGACCAGGACGGCCAGCCCGTCGAGTCGCCGATCCAGCCCAGCGACCTGCCCGTCTACAAGGAAGCGGTCGCGCAAGGCGTCCAGGTCGTCCTGCTGAAGGACCGGCGGAACTACTTCCGCTTCTAATTGGGTGTCAGGCATCCGTCCGGACTCCTTCCGGAATTGCAGCGACCCGCTGCGCATCGCGCCGCGGGTCGCTGCA
>JBBQCC010000176.1:0-9417 GCA_038318285.1 Planctomycetota bacterium
CGAGATCGCGCGTCCAGGCGTTGACGTACAGGTCGACGTGCGCGCGGATGACGTCGTCGTCGAGCTCCTGCGCGTGTGCACGCATCGTCGCGAGCGCGGCGTCGGGCTGCGCGCGGGCGAGGTCGAGGCTGGCGCGGATCGCACTAGCTAGAGCGCGCAGGACGTCCGTACCGAGCGAACGTCGCGCGACGAGGCCGCCGAGCGGGAGCGGCGCGCGCATGCGCTGCTCCCACGTCGCGCCCAGGTCCTCGACGAGGCGCAGTCCGTGGCGCGCGTACGTGAAGCGGCCTTCGTGAATGCACACGCCGTAGTCGGCGTCACCGCGCTCGAGCGCGGGCAGGATGTCGCAGAACACCGCCTGTTCGACGCGACCCTCGCCGCGGTGGAACAAGCGGTACAAGAGGTGCGCGGTCGTGTGCTCGCCCGGGCACAGCACGCGCGCGGCATCCGGATTCGCGGCGCTCAGTGTCGGCGCGCCCGCGCGCGCGAGCAGCAACGGACCGACGCCGAAACCCAGCGCGGATCCACTGCGCAGCACGACGCTCGACGCGCCCCAACTCAACGCGGCCGCGAAGCTGACCTTCGCCGCGTCGAACCGGCCGCTGTCGAAACCTGCATTGAGCGCTTCGATGTCGGCGAGCTCGATCGCGAGGTCGATGCCCGGCGCGCGCACGGCGCCCGTGAGCAGACCGTGAAAGGTGAACGTGTCGTTGGGGCAGGGCGAGATGCCGAGTCGGACGCTGGGCCTGTTCATGACCGCTCGATCAGGACGGACGTGGCTGCCGCAGGACCTCGAGCGCGCACAACCGCGCCGCAGCGAGCGCTGCCGGGATGCGCCAGTACGCGGGCTTGCGGACGCCGACTACGTTCGAGAAGCCGCGCACGATCTGGCACGGCACGCCGGCCAGCGCGCAGGCCAGCGCAACGGAGAAGCCCTCCATGTCCTCGGCCAGCGCTTCGGTGAAGCGCTCGCGCCGCAGCGCGGCTTGCGCGGGCGAGGCCGACGCGGCGCACGTCGAGAGCAGCAGTG
Organism: Planctomycetota bacterium; assembly: GCA_038318285.1. Taxonomy (GTDB): domain Bacteria; phylum Planctomycetota; class UBA1135; order UBA1135; genus JAEUHZ01. Next base: position 1,031 of record JBBQCC010000176.1, read on the forward strand.
CCGTGCGCTCGGGATCACGCAGACGCTCGGGATCGTGCGCGCGGCTCGGCGACAGCACGATGCGATCGTGGATGGCTTCCGCGCCGCCGTTACCCGGCCACTGCGGGAATCCCAGTGCGGCCGGACCGGCCAGATCGCGGCCTTCGCCCGCGCCGATGCCCTCGACGGCGACCGCATCGAAGGCCAGCGCGCGACCGATCGGCAGAATCTCGGGATCGAACGTGCCGGCGATGCCGACGAGCACCACGCGCCCCGGGCGCCAGGTCGCCAGCAGTTCGGCGGTGCGGGCGGCGGCCGCGATCGGCCCGAAACCGCACAGCGCGACCACGCCCAGGCCGGCGTCGAAGCCGCCGTGGTCTTCGATCCGGCGCTCTTCCACGGCGGTGGGCACGAGGATCAGGGTGGGGGATCCGGGCGACGGCTTCATGCCGCGCAGTCTGAAAGCTCGCCTTCACGGCTGCAACGCGGAAAGCGGCGTCAGGGTGCGTGCCCGCGCTGGGAATCCTTGGCGCGGGAAGCGCCGTGCGCTCATCGAGCATTGACGCGAGCACGCGAGGCTCACGACTCTATCCACGCAGCCCGACCCGGAGTTCGAGCGCGTTCCCCTCCGACCCTCACCTGGACGAACCATGCAAGTTTCCACATCCCTGCTCGCACTCGCGGCGCTCGCCGCCGGCGCCAGTGCTCAAGACAGCGTCTCCGTCGTCAACGGTCTCCCCGGCGATGCCGTGAACGCGCGTGCCGCCGCGGAGCAGATCAATGACTACGTCGTCGACCTCACCGCCATCCAATCCAGCTCCGGCAAGACCTTTGCCGTCGGACCGATCGCGAAGGCGAGTCAGCAGCGCAACGTGCTGCCGAACTTCTTCACGGGCCTGATGAACGCGCAAGCGTTGTCGCGTCGCGTTGCGGTCGGCGTGCCGTTCTTGCGCAACCAGTACTCGTTCTGGAACGCGGCCGGCTTCGGCGTGAACAACGACGGCGCGCGCAACATGGCGCCGAGCACGTTGTCGACCTCTGGATTCACTGGAAATCAGGCTGCCTTCGCGTTCGGTGAGTTCGCGGACGGCGACCCGACCGGGACGAGCCTCGCTGTCGTGACGAGCGGCATCGTGAACTTCACGGACGCGTGGCCCTCGCGCCTGTACGTGTCGCGCATCACGGCGGCGACGAACGGTCTGACCGACGGCTGCAGCTCGGGTTCGTTCGGCATGGGTGTCGTCGACGAGAACGGCAACGTGCACTTCCGTGCCGACAACTTCAGCAGCATCGATCCGTGCAGCGGTTTGAGCGCGTTCGCGGGCAACAACCTGTTCCGCGTCCGCTCCGCGGCGCGCACCGCGGTCCTGAACGCGCTGTCCGGGAGCTTTCCCGTCGGCGCGGAAGCCGCCGCGTCGGAAGCGCTGCTGTTCGGTTCGACCACGACCCACAACGTGCCCAACGCGGTGCCGCAGTCGGTCGCGGGTCGCCCGATCCTGATCGGTTCGAATTTCGCGTCGCAGTACGTGTTCGAGTCCGTCGCCGGCACCGTGGTCGCCGGGACGGCCGGCGCGCACCTCGCCGGTCAGGCCGACCACCGCGGCGCGGTGGGCTACACCTCGAAGGCCTTCCCGAACCTCTTCCCGAGCGCGCCCAACGGCTCGGCCGGCATCCTCGCCGGAGCCGGCGGGTTTGCCGGTCTGCGCGACCGTCTCGCGCTGTGGGGCGTCTCCGCGAACGGCAGCGCGGTCTCGCCGATCGCGCGTGCGCTGCCGGCGCCCGCGGCCGGGCTCGACCCAGAGCAGCCGGCGTGGGCGCCGACCGCTCCGCAGGAGTTCGACCACTACCACAGCCAGACCGCGTTCCAGGGCGGCTCGGCACAGGTCGCTCTCGGCGGCGATCAGGCCGGCAACCTCGTCGCGGCGGCGGTCGTCTACTTCGGCTTCGTCCCGCCGGCGCAGGCGACCACGCCCTACGACAACCCGAACAACTACATCGCCGTCGCGCGCGTCGATCCGCTGACGGGCGCGACGACGTGGCGCGCCGCGGCATGGACGAATGCCACGGGCGGCAAGAACATCCTGCAGAACGGCACGACGGTCATCGGCAACTTGCGCCCGTTCGCGAGTGGCCGCGGCCCGTGCATGTCGGCGCCGATGATCGACTCGGTCGGGAACGTGTGGTTCCTCGGGTCGTTCGAGCGCACATCGAACCCCGGTTCTGTCAGCGTTGGACTCTTCCGTTCGGTCTGGCGTCCGGCGACGTCGAGCTATCGACTCGAGCTCGTCCTCGCGCAGGGTGACGTGATCCACGGCCAGAACTCGGCGCGCGACTATCTCGTCAGCTTCTTCACGATGAACGACGCGGATTCGATCTCGTCGGGCTGCGCCTGGTCGAGCAACATCGCCGAGGTCGCGCACCGCGGCATGTCGACGGTCGGCCTCGCGACGGACGACGCGCGCACGCTGGGCGGCATCGTGATCTCGGCATCGATCGTCTACGACAACGATCAGGACGGTCAGTTCATCCGCTCGACCGGGACGTCCGGCACGCCGGGCAGCCCGGACGAGGACTACAACGTCCTCCTCTACGTGGCCGCCTCGACGGACTGCAACGCGAACGGGATCCCCGACGATCGCGAGATCGCCGAGGGTTCCGCGGCGGACACGAATGGCAACGGCGTCCTCGACGTGTGCGAGGGGATCACGGGCACGCTGTTCTGCTTCGGCGATGGTTCCGGCGCTGCCTGCCCGTGCGGCAACAACGCGTTGCCCGCCGACCAAGTGGGTTGCCTGAGCTCGCTCGGCATCGGCGGTCGTGTGCGCGCGGGCGGCATCTCGAGCTTGTCGACGGACACGGTCGTGCTGAGCGGATCGCAGATGCCGAACAGCTCGGCCCTGTACTTCCAGGGCACGAGCCAACAGAGCGCCGGCGCGGGCGTCGCGTTCGGCGACGGCAAGCGTTGTGCGGGTGGATCGATCATCCGTCTGGGCACGAAGTCGAACGTCGGCGGCATGAGCCAATACCCCGCGGGTGGCGACCTGCCGGTGTCGCAACGTGGTCTCGTTCTCGCGCCGGGGACACGCACGTACCAGGTCTGGTACCGCAACGCGGCCGCATTCTGCACCGTCTCGACGTTCAACCTGTCGAACGGCGTCGAGCTGACTTGGACGCTGTGATATGGACGGGCCTGTCAACTAGCGTTGGCGGGATCGTTCGCTGATTCTCGCGAGGCTCGGTTCCGCTGCGGCGGGGCCGGGCCTCGCTCGCACATCGTTCGATGTGATCCCCCCTGCACGGAGCCCTGCACGGAGCCCTGCGCGAGGTCGGAGTCGAGTGGGTCACGGAGCGGCACGACGCGGACTCCGGATCGCGCCCGTAGGACTCCGTTCGAGATGCGTGGGTTGCATCCGCGCTCGCGCAGAGCTCTGCACCCGCGCCTTGGGTTCGCTGCGCCGAGGACTGCGAGTCATGCGGCACGTTGCACAGACGGCGGGATCCATCGAAGCGACGTGTGCGCCAACCGTGGCGTCTGCTCGGCGCTCGGACCGCAAGAGCCCCGGCCAGGCCGCGGGCTCGTGCGTGCGATGCGAACCTGCGCCACGGACCTCGGCACGCATTCCGCGCTGCAGCAAAAACAGAGGGGGCGGTCGGCCTTGGCCAACCGCCCCCTGGAACTCGCCCGAGTTCCCTGAAGTCGCGCCCTGCGGCGCCTACTGCTCGGCGAAGATGCCGTTCGGGAACAGGTCGCCGTTCGTCTGCGAGCACAGTTCCCAGGGCAGGTCGCACACGACGTAGGGACCGGCGCGTTCGAAGAGAACCGCGTAGATCGCCGGGTCGTTGATCACGTCCTGGGTCGAGAACGCCTGCTGGCCGTCGATGCGGATCCAACCGGCTTCCTTCGAGGGGGCGCCGATGATCTCGTCCGGCGCGTTGTCCGACGAGTCGAGGAACTGCTCGGAGAAGCTGCCGCTGATGTCCAGCAGCTCCGGGTCGTCCCAGCAGCGGAACGAGTACTGGTTCGAGAACGGCACTTCGTTGTCGTTGTAGCCGAGGATGTACACGATCGTCGTGAACTGCGATCCGCCGGAGAGTCCGACGAGCACGAGACGGCTGCGGAACTGAGGGCCCATGCCCTTGCCTTCCATGTTGTCTTGGCCGAGGTAGCGCGGGATCAGGATTTCGTCCGGAGCCGGGCTGTACTCGATGCCGTCGAGGTCACGGATGCCGTCGGCGTCCACGTCCGTCGGAGCGCCTTCGCGGCCGATGCCGAGGAACACGCGCGCGTTCAGCGCATCACGCGACGGCTCGTCCGTCAGAGCGCCGCCGCCGATGTAGAGGGCTTGGCCGATCAGGTAGTTCCACACGATCGCCTGCCCCGTCTGCGGGTCCTTGGCGAACACGTAGAGGAAGCCGCGCTCGGCGTTCGGGTTGTCGAAGCGCGTGATGACCGAGATCGTGTCGCACGGCGTCAGTCGACGCGTGATGTTCGTCTCGAGGCACGGCAGATCGATGTTGTTCGGTCCGTAGCGGCCGATGTAGACGAACTCGACGTCGACGGTGCCGGCGTAGCTCTGCAGGCCTTCTTCCGTGAAGTCGCAGTTCGTGTTCGTGACCGTGATCAGCGTCAGGTTGTTCGGGCGGTTGTCGAACCGCGGGAACAGGAGGAGGCTGCCCGGGACGTCGCGCGCGACGGGCACGCACTCTTCACGCTTGCCGGTGAAGTCGTACGTGACGACCAGGCGTGCGCCCGCTTGCAGTTGGAACAGCGAGGCTTCATTGCCCGTGTTGCCGGTGAAGAAGGATGAGCCTTGGGCCGCGACCGGGAAAACCAGGGAGCCAGCGCCCTGGAAGTCGGCCAGCGTGACCGCGACGTCCGGCGGAATGTTGATCGTTTGCACGTCGTCGTCGGTCAACAGCGGCGAGGTGAAGCCCGACGCGCCGCCGAAGTCGATCGCGCCATCGAACGGCGCGAGGGGCGGCGGGGTGACGGGGCTCGAGGGCACCGAGACCAGCAGCGGCGTCATGTTCGGCGCCTGCAGCGTGATCGTCGCCTGCAGCGTCGCGGTCAGCGACTGCGGGTTCGGTGAGGTGTTCTCGACGCCGATGATGCCGGCGATGTTCGTCTCGAAGCGGATCGACACCGAGTTCAGAACACCTTGCGAGGTGTTGAACTGCGGAATCGTCAGCGTGTCCTGCCAGTTCGTCGTCTGGAGGTTGATCGTGTCGGAGACGACCAGTTGATCGCTGAAGGCGAGCGTCCCGAGTAGGGAGGCGGCCACGCCCGCATAGAGCGAGCGGCGCAGAGGGAATTTGTGGAGCATGGGCGAGTCCCGGGTGTCGTGTCGTATTGGGGGCCGACCGGCTCGGTGGGCGCGCGCGCCGAACCGGACGGGGAGGCTGGAACCGACTTCCACATGGGAAGTCTTTTCGCAGTGTCGCCGCCGCGTGAAAGGGCGTCAATCCCGCGCGGCGAAAAAAGGGGATTCCTAGGATCCGGACCGAGGTCGAGCTGGAGGGCGTCATTGGGGCCGTGCTCGGGGGCTCGGAGCACCAGAACCGCGTCCTGTCGTGGCCTGCGGCCGTTCCAGGCTCCATACTTCCGCACCGCACCCGCCCAGCGGCACCGAAACACCATGCGCCCGATCCTCGCCCTCTGCGTTCTTTCGCTGTTCGCCGCCCTGCCCGCCTGCGACGAGGAGGCCGTGCCGTCCGCGGCGCGCTGGTCCGCCGTCGAGGCGCTCGTCCGGACCAAGGACTACCCGGCGGCCTACGCCGCTCTGGAGAAGATGCAGGTGCCCGGGAAGGTCGACACCGAGCTGACCCTGCGCCTGGCCGAGGTGCGGCGCCTGGAAGGGAACGAAGTCAAGGCCGTCCTCCTGTTGCGCGCCGGGCTCGAGGCCGATCCCAAGGCGAAGCAGCTGATTGTGCCCTTGGGCATGCTGTACCTGCAGATCGGCGAGGTCGAAAGGGCCCGCGAGGTGCTCGAGAAGGGCCGGACCGAGGGCGTCGAGACCGCCGAGTCCGCGCTGCTCCTGGGACAGACCTACGGTCGCATGGACCAGTTGGACCGCGCGCTGGCCGAGTTCGACCGGGCCGCGACGGTGGGCGCGAAGGCACACGTCGTCCTCTACAACAAGGGCCTGATCTGGGGCCAACAAGGCAAGCACGACGAGGCGATCGCCGCCATGCGCAGCGTGGTCGAAGCCGCGCCGGACTGGCCCGCCGCGCGGCGCGAGCTCGCGCGCGCGATCCTCGACAGCCTGCCCAAGGATCGCGCCGCGGTGGAGGGCGCGTTGGACATGCTGATCGGCGCCAAGACCGAGCTGCCCGAGGACTGGCGTCTGCACGAGTCGATCGGCGACGCTTGGCTCCTGCTCGGCGACTACGACGCGGCGGTCGTTTCGTACACGGACGCGCTGCGCTTCGGCCGGAACCCCAAATCGGTCGAGGACCGCTACCGCGTCGCGGAGACGAAGCGGCGCGAGCGCGAAAGCGCCGCGGTCCCGCCGCCGCCGAAGTAGGCCGGACGGGGTGCGCACCCCGCGGGTGCACCGCGTGCACGGAACCCCGGTGCCGAAGGGGCGGGTCTGTCCCGCGGCTGCGTTTGGATTAGCGAAGAAGAAACTTCCTAGTGCGATATCCTGTCCGTGGAAATGCGCAAGAATGGGCTGAATCTGGCAGAAAACGTGCCACGAGGTCCGGTTTGCCTGCGCGGAAGGCCTGCTGTCTGTCCACGGAATAGCTGAAAAGGCCTAGTTCCAGAAGGAAATCGCATTCGCTTCCCGCCCCCGGATTCTGGAGCGTGCTACGGTTCCTCAGACTTCCCGACCCGAGGTCCAGCGCGCCGGTCGCCACCTGGTTCCGAGGCACACGCCTCGGCCGGACCCGACCCGCCCGCGGACCACCCAGCGACTCCGAGCCCTCGATTCCACGATGAACACCCTCCACAACGATGAGCTTCGATCCCGCAGGCCCCGCGCCGCGTGGGCCCTCGCAGGCCTCGCGTGTGCCTTCGTCAGCGCTTGCGGCAGCGGCGGCGGCAGCAGCGGTTCCAGCAACAACAGCAACGTCCAACTCCAGGTCGTCGAGCCCGCGACGGGACCCTTCATCGGCGGCACGCTGGTGACACTGACCGGACGCAAGTTCGTGCTCGACGCCGAGAACACCGTGACCTTCGGCGGCCGCGAGGCGACCGACGTGGTCGCGGTGGACGAGAACACGATCACCTGCGTGACGCCTGCGGGCGCGCCGGGTGCCGTGGTCGACGTCGTCGTCACGAACACGGGTGGGCAGGGGCGCCTCGCGATGGGGTTCGTCTACGCGACGCCCGCTCCGCCGACGAGCGACCTGAACGGCGACGGTCTCGGTGACCTGCTCATCGCCTCGCCTGCGGACGCGACCGGTGGAACGGGCGCCGGCGCGGTGTACGTGTACTTCGGTCGCACGCAGTCGTTTCAACTCGACGGGCTCGACACGAGCGGTGCCGACCTCAAGATCACCGGGCAGAAGGCCGGCGACGCGTTCGGCGCCTGCGTCTGCGTGGGCGACCTGGACGGTGACGGCGTGGCGGACCTGATCGTCGGCGCGAACAAGGTCGACGGCGTCGGAGCTCTGGACGCGGGCGCGGTCTACGTGTTCCGCGGCCCGGTCAATGCCGGCCCGACCATGCCGGCGCAAGCGGCGGCGATCAAGCTGACCGGCTCGAACGCGATTGCGGGCGACGAGTTCGGTTCCGCGCTCGAGATCGGCGACATGGACGGCGACCACCACGCCGACCTGCTCGTCGGCGCTCCCAAGCACGACGTCGCCGGCCAACTCGACGCCGGTTGCACGTACTACTTCCGCGGCGGCGCGACGCTCGCCAGCCGTAATGCCGACCAGGCCGACCACGTGCTCGACGGCCTCGCGTCCGGTGATCGTCTGGGGGCGCGCGTCGCGTGCGGCGACCTCGACGGCGACGGCGCGATCGACCTCGTGCTGGGCGCGAGCGGCACCGACGTCCAGGGCGCAGTGCTGCGCGTCGACGCCGGCCGTGTGTTCGTGCTGCGCGGCGGCGTGCCGGTGTCGCAACTCCACACGGCGCAGGCCGCGATCGTGATCGACGGCGTGGCGGCGGGCGACCGGCTCGGCGACGCGCTGTGCGTCGCCGACCTCGACGGGGACGGCATCCTGGACCTCGCGGTCTCCGCGCCCTACCAGGACAGCGGCGAAGTCGACTCGGGACGCGTCTACGTGTTCCGCGGCGGCCCCGGATTCGTCAGTGGCGACGCGAACACGGCGGCCATCCGCCTGACCGGCGTCGCGAACTCGGGCCCCATCGGACAGGCGCTGCGCGCCGGTGACTTCGACGGCGACTCGATCGCGGACCTTCTCGTCGGCGCGCCACAGGCGACGGGTCTTGCCAC